>CAXUMS010000096.1:0-13805 GCA_964252165.1 uncultured Armatimonadaceae bacterium | reverse complement strand
CTGCTCCGGGACATTCCCCTGCCGCTCGATGTGCTGGGCGATTTGATTGTCGGGCGGCTCTGGGGCGCGCGGGGCTTGCACGCCCGGCACGGCAGGAAACGCCGCGACGATTACAGCGATAGCGACGACGGCGACCGCGCCGAACCGGGAAGCCGTCTTGCGGGTTGCGGCGGCGATGCGGCAAGCGGGCGCGGCGTGACGCGGTTCAGTTTGCCGCCGGGCGCGCTCGCCGTTTTGCGCGAACTCTTGCGGCATTTGGGTCAGCACAGCAACCGCGTTTGGCCGTCGCAGGCGCGGATCGCCGAGCGCACCGGCTTGTCGCACGCGTCGGTGGAGCGGGGCGTCGCCCTTCTCAAGCGGAACGGCTGGATTCGCTGTTGCGACACGAACCGGGAAAGCGAGACACAGCCCGGCCCGCGTCCCCGGTCGCGCCGCGATGCGCGTCCCGCGTACTGCGCCGTGAACTGCTACGACCTGTCGGCCCTGCTCGCCCTCGTTCCCGCGTTTCTTCTGCGCTTCCGTCCGGCAGGAATGAGGGATGCCGCGCCTTCTCCGGCAAGCCCTCTTGACGCCCGGCGCGTTCCGCCGACGGAGCGGTGCGACACCGCCGCCGTGGCGACCTTTTTCGCTGTCCGAGGGAAATTGGGCGCGTTTGCGTCCGTTACACCTCATTTTTGCGGGACGGAAGCGGAGAGGACGCTCGGCGTCCCCTCCTCCGGAAAGGTTGTTGTTATTGACAACAACATAAACAACAACCGAACGGAAGCGGAAGGTCGTGTCGCCCCGAAAGGCGACGCTTCCCGGATCGGAAATAGCGGTGACAACCCGCCTTCCCCAAACCGCAAAGACCGCAATGAGCGTAAGGACGATGGATCAATAGCCCGAACCGGCGACGAAGAAACGGCAAGCGAGACGTTTCCTGACCCGTTTGGTCCCCTTGACCCGTTCGGCGATGAGGCGCCGCCGTCGCGCGCAACCGAGAACGCCGCGCCGACACCCGCCGCGTCCGCCCCGACTTCCGACACCGGCGACGCCGAAGCGAACGCGCCTATCCCGCCCGCGCCGGAAAGCCCGCTGATCGCCGCGCTTCTTGCATTGCGGGTCGCGCCCAAAATCGCCCGCCGCCTGCTTGAGGAGAAAGGGGAAGACGCGGTCGCCCGGTGCTTGCGGGTCGCCGCCCGGCAGCGCGCCCCGGTCGGGCCGGGCTGGATTGTGGCCGCGCTTTCCGAAAACTGGGAATGGGACGGCAGAGATGCGCCGCCGCCTCCGCCGCGCCCGCAGGCGGCGGAACGCAACGCTCCCGGTCGCCCGGCTTGCCCACGCCCGCCCGACGCGCCCCCGCCCCCGGACCCGCTCGATGCGCTTGCGCCCGCCGACTACGCCCGTCTCGAAGCCCGCGCCCGCGCCGAGATTATCGCCGCGACGCCGCTCTGGGGGCGACCGGGCGGCCCGCCGCTCCCCCGCGCCGCCGTGCAGGGCCGAATGCGGACGCTGTTAGGAAAGGATGAAGGATGAAGGATGAAGGATGAAGGATGAAAGGGGAAGAGGCCCCCTAACCCCCAATAAGGGGAGGACAAGAACCTGTCGCCAAAGGCTACCCATTGTTTCGTGAGGTAAAGGCGTCGCCGCCTGGTTGTTCTCGTCCCCCCCTTATTGGGGGTTAGGGGGCCTCTTCCCCTTTCATCCTTCATCCTTCATCCTTCATCCTTTTCTTCCCCTCCTACTCCCCGCCCTTCAGCAAAAACCGGTTGCTGATCGCCTTGAACGACAGCCGCCCGCCGAGCGTCGGGGATGGCTCGCCGCTCAGGGCGCGGATCACGATTCCCTCGCGCTCGTTCGAGGTGCCGGGGTACTTGCCCTCGGCTTTGGCGAGCAGGTCGTCCTGCGTGTACGCGAACGATGGGCCTTCCTCCAGGACGGGAACGAATGGCAAACCGTTCGCCTCGGACCAGGTTCGTGCGTCGGCGTGCGGCAGATACCGCGCGCCGGTCACATCGAAAACATTGAAAACAAACAGGTCGGTTTCTTTCAGGCCCAAACGGTTCCCCTGCACGCCCGGCCCGACGACCTCGCCTTGCACGGCGTAGTTCCGGTCCTGGGCGCGCAAAAGGGCCTCCAGGTTATACCGACGGGCCGCGCGCCAGTACGCATTGTCGTTTTCTATAAGCGAGTTGTTGCGCGCGCACACATGAAACGAACCATCGCGCGGGTCAAGGGTGAACGTCCCGGACGCGCCATCTAACTTGAGCGTGATCACATACGGCTTGCCCCAAAGTTCGGCCAGAACCTGCGGCGCGGACTGGGCGCGCTCCTCGTCGGTTTTCGATAGGTACGGCGGGAACGGTCCGCGCACATCCGCCCCGGTCGGCGGCGGCGGCTCGTACTTCGCGATTTGCAAAAACTCGGTCACATCGGCGTGTTCGGTTACGTCGAGATTGTCGGGGTTTCGCCCCGCCTCGCGCGCCGCCTCGCGGGCGTCGGTTATCGGGAGCAACAGGCCCTGCGAGATGACGCCGCGCAGTTTGGCGGTTCGGAGGCGGAAATTGTCGGGGCGGGCGCGCAACGTCGGCTCCTCGCCGTCCGGCGCGCGGACCTGCCACAAGAATTGGAAACTGGGAATATCCGGCGGAACGCTGTCGATCTCCAGAAACACGCCCAGATCGCCCGGCGCGAACTCGTTCTTTTTCACCACCGACCGCCAACCGTTGATCACGGCGACCTCGATACGGTCGGCGTTCGCAATCGGCTCTATGGCAAGCACGCTCTGGACGCTGGCAAGTTTTCGCATAATTATCAAGTCTCCTCGCCCACTGTATCGGCGAACCCGGCGCGAACGCTTAACAAAGGGCAAGAGCGGTTCCTGGACGCCCCCGTTAACACGGCAGTGGAGTTAGGCTAAAGTATCGTGAAATGGGGTAAAGGCATTTTGCTAAACATTTATCGCCTTGTAAGGCTTGTAAGGGAAAGAAAAACGATGCTGGATTTATCTACCGTGGGTGAACACATGGAAGTGATCGGTTCGGACGGCGCACATGTTGGGACTGTGGATCATGTCGAGGGCGACAGCCTGAAACTGACCAAAAGCGACCCCGATGCGCACGGCGAGCATCACCGCATCCCGGCGAGTTTGGTGGACCATGTGGACGAACACGTTCACCTCAACGTGTCCGCCGCCGACGCCAAAGCGCACTGGCAGTCCGCCGAGTTCCCCGCAGGAACCGCGAGCGAGTAAGGGGGAAAGGTGTTGGGTGTTGGGTGTTCTGGCAATATCACACGATTCGTAAAGTCAAACCGGTGGGCGCGCACCAACAAGACGGTATTCTCAGAACACCTAACACCTAACACCTAACACCTAACACCTAACACCTTCCCCGGGGCGGGACGTTTACGCCCCGATACGGTACAATGTGCGAGGTTTTTAAGATAGAACGCGCGGCGATGGGCGCAGATGTGACGCGGGGCGACGACGCCCGCCGCGCAAGCGAGGACGACCGGTATGGCGGCGACAAGCGGCGGCGATAACGAGCAAGGCGTTTTTGCGGACGAGGACCCGGACGAACTCGCGCGACGGTTCCCTGACCTGAACGAAGACGAGCGGTTGCGGGCCGCCCGCCGCGCGCTCCCGGACCCGCCGCAGAGAACGTTCACAAAGCCGACGATTCGCCAGTTTGAACCGATGGCGGACAGCGGACGCTTTGGGCGTGGGAGCGGCATGAATGCGCGTGATATGCGCGGCGTGGGCCTCGCATCTACCGTGGGCATTCAATTTGTTTCGATGATCTTAGCGGGGGCCGGTTTGGGATGGGTTGCGGACCAGTACCTGCTCCACAGCAAGGGAACGCCGTGGGGCATTGTGGCGGGCGTTTTGCTGGGAAGCGTGGGCGCGTTTTCCGCAGTTTTTCGATTGACGCGACAGCTAAACGACGATGAGCAGCAAAGTAGTGGCGGCAACGGCGCAGGCGGCGGGTAGCGAATCGCATCGGCGCGCGGCGCTACGGGCGTCCGCAGCGAAGACTCCGGTTCTCGATACCGGCCTGGATGACGCTTTTGTTTCGCGGACCTACCGCAGCGTCGCGGCGATGGCGGTTGCGGCGGCGTTGTTCGCGTGGCGCTGGGGCGCATCGTGGGCGTCGGTTCCGGTTCTGGTCGGGGCGGCTTTGGCGCTCGCGCTCTTGTACGGCGGACAAAAAGGACTGGCGCAGTTCGGACAAATAGGTAAGCAGGGCGTTTCGCTCAAGTCGGGACTGCGCGCCTTCTTCTGGTTCACCGTGATAAAGTGTTTGTTGGCTTGGGGCGTGTTATGGTGGCTCGCGCGAACGTGGGATTTGCGCCAGATCGCGGCTCTCGCGGGCGGAATTTCGCTGGTCGCGACCAACATCACTCTAAGGGTGATCGGTCGGCTTATGGTGGGACCGAAAAATTTGTAAACGCGGTAATGCCGGTACGCTTAAAACATTAAGTGACGGCGCATTTTAAGGAACAACGGTTGTGCCACAGGTACAAAAAACTTGGAAAATAGCCCAGGCGGGCGGCGAGAGCGGCGGCGGTCCGATGAACCCCGTTCCCGAAGGGCAAGCGGGGGAAGTGTCTCCGCAACCCCATGAGGGAGCCGGTCATGAGGGCGGCAGTCCGCTTACGCACCATCCCGCGCTTCAGTACACCCTTAGCGGAATTGCGGTTATTGTCGCGATTTGCCTTTGGGCGTTCTTATCCACGCGCAACCTCCGAAAAAGGAACACGGGACGCGCCCAGTCGCTTGCGGAGATGGTAGTCGAGGGCTTACGGAACTTCGCGCGGACCAGCATCGGGCCGGGCGGGGAAAAATACGCCCCCTTTATCGGCTCGCTGTTCCTTTTTATTCTTGTCTCCAATCTCGCGGGCGCGCTTCCCTTGTTGTTCAACGGCAAGCCGGGCGAAATTTCCGGCTTTCTGTTCCTCGCGCCGATGGCGAATATCTCGATGACGTTCGCGCTCGCGGCGATTGTGTTTGTCGTGGTGCAGGTTGTCGCGTTCCGGTCGCAGGGTTTCAAAGGGCGCATGGAGCATTTGCTCATGCCCGCCGGAAAGCAGTTCTGGTTTTTGGCGCCGCTGTTCGGCCCGCTCGAAATTATCAGTGAACTCATCCGCCCGCTCTCGCTTACGCTTCGTCTTTTCGGAAACATCTTCGGCGACGAGATGATTGTCGCGACGATTATTGGCCTTAGCATCGCGCTTCCCGCTCCGCTCAGCTATGTTCTTCCGCTTCACTGGCCGATGGTCGTGTTCGGTCTTCTAACAGCGGTCGTGCAGGCGGGCGTGTTTACGCTCCTTACCTGCATCTATCTGCAGCTCGCCCAGGCCCACGCCGACCACGGCGAGGAACACGGTCATGCGGGTGACCACGGGGGGCATCATTTCGAGCCGGTCGCCGGGCCGGAAGGCGTGAACGGCGCATTCGCCGCCTCCACGGCCTAATTTTAACGCTTTTCGTCTACTCCTCCTGAGTAAATGTCTCTTAGTTTGGTTCGGGGAAACTCCGAATCGCAAACGCCACAAAGGAACGGTTTTTCTATTATGGGTATCTATCTTGGTTTGCTTGGTTTCGCGATTATGATGGCGCTTCCGATTGCCGCTATCGGCGTTGGTTTGGGTCAGGGCAAGGCCGCCGCCGCCGCTCTCGAAGGCATCGCACGACAGCCCGAGGCTACCAACAAAATCCAGACCGCGATGATCCTCGCGCTCGCGTTTATGGAAGCCATCGCTCTCTTCGCCTTCCTTATCTTCCTGATTGCGTCGTCGAAGGTTCCCGGTATCACCGCCGAGCAAGCGATGCAGGCGTTCAGCGCCGGTCACTAAACGAACGAGGCGGGAAGCGGAGCGGGACATTTTTGTCCGCTCCGCTTTCCGCCCGTGTTTACCTGCGTGTATTAAGGAAAGAAGGAGCGACGGATGCAAATACTAAACGACCTCAACTTTAACCTGACCGCCTTCATCGTCAACATCATATCCTTCGTTCTTCTTTATTTGTTCTTGCGGAAGTTTTTGTTCGGGCCGGTCGGCGCGATGCTGGACGGACGCCAGGCCGATATAAATGCGACCTATGATGATTTAGACCGCGACCGGGCCGAGATGAACACGCTGAAAACGGACTACGAAAAGCGGCTTGCCGGTATCGAGTCCGAAGCGCGCGAGAAGATTCAAGGCGCGATCAAAGAAGCGCAGGGCGCGCGCGATCAGATCGTGAACGAAGCGAGCGTCAAGGCGCGCGAAACACTTTCCCGCGCCGAGTCTGAAGCGAACCGTGAGCGCGAACAGGCGATGATCCAGTTGCGCGAGCAGATGGTCACCCTTGCCCTCGGCGCCGCCGAAAAGGTGGTCAAGGAAAACCTGAACGACGACCGCAACCGGCGTTTGGTGGACGATTTTATCGCGTCCGGGACCGCGAACGGCGTTGCCGATACGAACGGAACCGCGTCGCGCGTCGGCGGCGTCACGGTCGCGAGCGCGCCTCCCGTGGGCGGGCTTCCGGCGTAACCGTATAAACTTATGCGTGAAGAAATTGTTGCGCGGCGCTATGCCGCCGCGCTATTTACACAAGCCCTGCGAAATGGCGTTCTGGACGACCAGAGCGCTGACCTGTCCGCCGCCGCCAACCTTATCGGGGCGAACGGGCAGTTCACCGCCCTGCTCAACCAACCGCTGGTCACCGAAGCGCGTAAGAAAAAGGCGATCAACCAGGCCCTCACCGGCAAGGTCCAGGCCCCTACCCTTGCGTTCCTCGGTCTTCTGGTGGACAAGCGACGTATCGGTATTTTGCCCGAGATCGAAGCCGAGTTTCGGCGGTTGGTGCGCGACCAAAACCGCGTCGCGTCCGCGACCGCCGTCAGCGCAACCCCGCTAACGCCGGACCAACTCGCGGCGTTGGAAAAATCGCTCGAAGCGCGGACGGGCAAAGATATTGAACTGACGACCGAGTTGGACCCGTCGCTTATCGGCGGCGTTCTCATCCGCTTGGGCGACACGATTCTGGATGGCAGCGTCCGGGGCAACCTGGACCGATTGCGCGAACAACTTTTAACACGGAAATAGTTTTTGATTAGGTGTTGGGTGTTAGGTGTTGGGTGTTGGGTTTTAGGCGACACGGCGTAGAAAACCGTCCTCCTAAGTCCCAACACCCAGCACCTAACACCTAACACCCAACACCTAAGGAATAATTTATGGCAGTCAGACCTGATGAAGTGGTCAGTATCCTCGACCGGGAACTGGGCCAGTATGAAAGCGGTATCGAGGAGGTCGGCGTCGGCACCGTTCTGCAAGTCGGCGACGGCGTCGCGCGCATTTACGGCTTGTCCGATGTCGGCGTCGCCGAACTTTTGGAGTTTCCGGGCGGCGTTATGGGCATGGCGCTGAACCTCGAAGAAGACAATGTCGGCGCGGTCATCCTAGGCGATGACAAAGCCATTAAAGAAGGCGACATCGTCAAACGAACCGGCAAGATTATCGAGGTTCCCGCAGGCGAAGGTTTGCTCGGGCGCGTTATCAACCCGCTCGGTATCCCGATTGACGACGGCGGCCCGATTGTCGCGTCCGAATACCGCCTCTTAGAAACCCTCGCGCCGGGCGTCGTGGACCGGCAACCGGTAAAAGAGCCGATGTACACGGGCATCAAGGCGATTGACGCCATGCTCGCCATCGGACGCGGTCAGCGCGAACTGATTATTGGCGACCGTGGGACGGGCAAAACCGCCGTCGCGATTGACACGATCATCAACCAAAAGGGCAAGGACGTTTTCTGCTTTTATGTCGCCATCGGGCAAAAAGCGTCCACGGTCCGGCAGGTCGTTGAGAACCTTCGCAAGAACGGCGCGATGGAGTACACGACGGTTATCGCCGCCACCGCCGCCGATCCGGCCTCGATGCAGTTTATCGCCCCGTACGCCGGTTGCGCGATGGCCGAGTATTTCCGCGACAAGGGCAAGCACGCCCTGATCGTGTACGATGACCTGTCCAAGCAGGCGGTCGCGTACCGGCAAGTTTCGCTCCTGCTCCGCCGCCCGCCGGGCCGCGAAGCGTACCCGGGCGACGTGTTCTACCTCCACTCCCGTTTGCTGGAGCGGGCCGCGAAGTTGTCCGACGCCAAAGGCGGCGGATCGCTGACCGCGCTTCCGATCATCGAAACGCAGGCGGGCGACGTTTCCGCGTATATCCCGACCAACGTTATCTCGATCACGGACGGCCAGATATTCCTCGAAGGCGACCTGTTCAACGCGGGCGTCCGTCCCGCGATCAACGTCGGTATCTCGGTCTCGCGGGTGGGCGGCAACGCACAGATCAAGGCGATGAAATCGGTCGCGGGCAAGGTCAAACTCGAACTCGCGCAGTACCGCGAGGTGCAGGCGTTCTCGCAGTTCGCCTCGGACTTGGACAAAGCGACCCAGCGGCAACTGTCGCGCGGCCAGCGTCTGGTCGAACTGCTCAAACAACCGCAGGCGTCCGGTATGCTGGTCGAGGATCAGGTCATCTCGATCTTCACCGCGACCAACGGTTACCTGGACGATTTGCCGGTCGAGCAGGTCCGCAAGTTCGAGGGTGAACTGATCGCGTTCATCCACGACAAGTACCCGGACGTTCCGCTCGGCATCACGACCACCAAAGCCCTATCCGACGACAACGCCGACACGCTCCGCAAGGCCATCGAAACCTTCAAGGGCCAGTTCGGACGGTAGTCGTCGCTCCGGTAGATAAGTAGCAAAAAGGCCGCCGCATTCGCGACGGCCTTTTTCGCGTCTGGAGCCGCGCGAAGGCGGGACAGGACGCCGCCTGGTTATAGGGCGCACCCTGCGTGGAAGTCCAAAGTCCGCCGCACGTTCGCAAAAAAGTCATAAACCGTGAGAATAATGTCTATCACCCGCATCAACCATATGGGTAGTTTTTCAGCGATTGCGCAAAAAACGTGGAAAAGGCATTGACAGCAGGTTGAAACAGCGTTAAACTCACAGCAACTTGATCAAGTTCGTCCGGTCTCTTGCTCGCTGTTTTTCTTTTCGCAGGAGGTGTCCCATGTGGACGTTTGTTCGCAGGTCGCTGATTGGTGTTCTTACGGTGGCTCTCGCCGCTATCCTTTCTAACGTTCTCTCCCTATCCGTGGGCGCTACTACCAGTGCCGCGCCAGGTACTTGCCCTGAATGCTACGACTCAAACTGTAGCGATATGGGCGGTAGACGTGATGGATTACCCACTAATACAACGCTTTGCATAAATCTTGATCGTGATCCACAAAAGCACTGCGCGCTTGTTCCGACATACAGAGTAATACAATATGAGAACACTCCTAATGAAGGTACGTGCTTTGACTGGGCTTGTAAGAAAGGAACTCCTACCCCTACTAAATGTCCTTTAACGATAGCGGAGGACCCCGAACCCAGCCCCTCTCCCGCTCCGAGCGCAGACCCGGCCGACTAATAAAACTAGTTCGCCAAATCACGCTCCGTCAAATCTTGCCCGAAGCTACTGAAGTTACTAAGCGGCGAAAACGTTCACTACAAAGGAGTTGTTATGTTGAACAATATCAAGCGGTTGGCCCGCATCATCGGTCGTCGTAGGAGGTCCGTTTCTCCGTTCGGCCTGTGGCTGATCGCGCTTTGCCTGCTTACTGCTGGTTTTTACGCTTATCAACAAAATTCCGCCCTGGCTATCCATCAAATAGCGCAGTTGCCAAACCCAACCGCAGGCGGGGCCGATGCCGCCGTGGAGCGCACACGAGAAATCATTCCGCTTTTGCGTAGCGTGGGCTGGGACTCGCTTAAGATAAAAGCGTCAACACTGCAACTGCCGGACCGCGGGTTGGCGGAGGATGAGGCGTACCGACGCCCCAACCAGCCGTCTTATCTCTTCCCTAATGGCTCAGGTAAGTTTATGGACGGCGACCCTGTCTATGAGAAGGTAGCCTGCGTCTCCGAGATTTACGTAAAAGCGAATCCAACATATTATGCCGACGATAAAGCGCGATTTACACCGGGAGGCTTTTACATAGTTGGATGGAAGGACGGAACCGTCACCAAAGTCGCCGTTCGAGATGTTCGTTATAACCCCGGTATTAAAGAAAAATCGGTTATGACATTCCCTGGGATGCCAAACTACGACCCAAAAGGGTATCGTCTATCCACCGTCGAGTTTGCGGATGGGATAAAGAACTCGGACGACGCAAAAAGAATGCGCGACTATATAGCGGCGACCGTTTCGCCGTGCGCGGGTTGCAAAGACTGATCGCGTTCATCCACGACAAGTACCCGGATGTTCCACTCGGCATCACGACCACCAAAGCCCTGTCCGACGACAACGCCGACACGCTCCGCAAGGCCATCGAAACCTTCAAAGGCCAGTTCGGACGGTAATCGCCGTTTCGGACCAATACCAAAAAGGCCGCCGCGAATTTCGCGGCGGCCTTTTTTATGTTGGGGTCGCGCGAAAGCGCAAGAGGGCGCCACCTGGATATACGACGCATTTCTGCGGGGAAGTCCAAAGTCCGCCACACGTTCGCAAAAAAGTCATAAACCGTGAGAATAATGTCTATCACCCGCATCAACCATATGGGTAGTTTTTCAGCGATTGCGCAAAAAACGTGGAAAAGGCATTGACAGCAGGTTGAAACAGCGTTAAACTCACAGCAACTTGATCAAGTTCGCCCGGTCTCTTGCTCGCTGTTTTTTTCGTTTTGCAGGAGGTGTCCCCATGTGGACCGTTGTTCGCAGGTCGCTGATCGTTGTTCTTACAGTGATGTTAGGCTACATCGCCGCTTTCCTCCCCCTCCACGCCAACGCCAATGAGGTAGCGAAAGGGTGTCCTAAGTGTCACCCCTCTAACTGCCCGGTCAATGTCAAACTCAGTTTCGTGCGGAGAGTTTCGGTTCCTACTTGCGTCGAGTACGACAGTCAAGTCCCATCGCACTGCGCGGATACTCAGGGAGCGATGCATAGCTACGTGTTGGATCCGGACGACCCCGGTTCGGGGGGGCAATGCCTTCTTCTGGATTGTGATCACGCCACACCGACCAGCGAGGAGTGTAACGATCCGTATACTCCCCCTACAGGGCCTTAGGTAGAACAGAATACGTTCTGGTTTGGTCGTCACAGATGCGCTAAACCAGAACGTATTTTTTAGAGAAGGGAGATGTTTCCATGTCTACTTTGCGCTCTTTGACGCACCGCTTTCTATCGGTTTTACAAACGCAACCCGCCGTCGCGCAAAAGGTCCGAAGGCGAAGTGTGGTTGCCGCAACCCTTTTGACGTTGTTTACGGTGTCGTTTTTTGGCTTCCACTGGTATCGCGACAACTATCTGCCGCTTCCCAAACAACCGATACGCCAGCCTGACCCACTTATCGTGGGCGGACCGGACGCCGCCGTACAGCGAACCTACAAGGTTATCGAGTTGTTACGAGCCGCCCAGTGGGATTTTGATAAAGTCTCACTTGCCGACCTGCGCTTGCCCGATGCGCGCTACGCGGAAAGCGCAAGTTTACGTAACCCGTGGGCCACTACCTACTGCACTCCTAATAGGCCGGATGGGGACCCACGCAACGAGCCAGTCTACAAGGATGTCGCGTGCTTCACAGACCTTTACGCCCGCTCTAATCCCACTTATTATCGGGGCGACCGCGCCAAGTTCAAGCCGGAGGGATATTACATCGTGGGCTGGAAGGACGGGCGCGTGACAAAGGTTCCTATCGGCGACATCCGTTGGAATTCGGGCGTCAAAGAGAAGGTTGTGTTGTCGTTCCCCGGTATGCCGAACTACGACCCGCGCGGCTATCGCCTTTCGTTCGTGGAGTTTGCAGATCACACCCCTACGAAGGCTGAATATCGCGCGTATGCCGCCGCTGTCCACCAACAACTGTGTGAAACGTGTAGTAAGTAGCACACGTTAACCAACCTCTTCAGATAAACGCGCCCTGCCCTTGTTCTGCAACAGTGGGGCGTTTTTTCTACGCGCTGACGGCGGCAAGGAGGGCTACCGCTTCTTCGCCAGTCAGGTCAGCGACGGTTTTGAACTGCTCCTGGTACAGGTCGCGGTACACGCCTGCGCGTCCCATCAGTTCGCTATGGGTGCCGAAGTCGGTGATACGGCCCTCGCTCATCACCAAGATGCGGTCGGCGTTGGTGATGGTCGAAAGCCTATGGGCGATCACGAAGTTGGTACGGTTTTTCATCAGCTCGCCCAGCGCGGCCTGCACATTCGCCTCGGTGTGCGAATCGAGGGCCGAGGTCGCATCGTCCAGAATAAGGATGCGTGGGTTGGCTAAGATCGCGCGCGCGATCGCCATACGCTGTTTCTGGCCGCCCGACAGTTTGATGCCGTCCTCGCCGATCTTGGTGTCGTAGCCGTCCGGTAACTCCTGAATGAAATCGTGCAGGTCCGCCGACCGGGCGGCCTCGATCACCTGCGCCTCGGACGCGTCCTTGCGCCCGTAGCGGATATTCTCCCGGAGCGAAACGGAAAACAAAATCGTGTCCTGCGCCACCATTCCGATATGGCGGCGCATGGTCTCCAATCGGACCCGGCGCACATCGTGGCCGTCCACCCGGACGCTTCCCTTGTTGACATCGTAGAACCGCGCAAGCAGGTTGACAATTGTGGTTTTGCCCGCCCCGCTCGGCCCGACAATCGCGATCACCTCGCCGGGTTGGACATGGAACGAAATGTCATGGAGGACCGGTTGGTCGGAATCGTAGCCGAACGTGACATGGTCGAACTCGACTTCGCCCCGCACGGTCGGCAGATACACGGCGTCCGCGGCGTCCACAATTTCGGGCCGGGTGTCGAGCGTCTCGAACACGCGCTCAATCGCCGCATTCGCCCATTGCAACTGAACGTTGAAGTCCACCAATCGGACCGCAGGCTCATACAAATACGCAAGGTACGAGTAAAACGCGAACAACTCGCCCGGCTTTAGTTGCCGGTCAAGGACAAGCGCGCCGCCGTACCACAAAAGCGCGCCCGTCCCCAGGAGGCGAATCAGTTGCGAGGTCGCGCCCAGAAACCGGTTCAGTTTGGTTTGTTGCATCCCGAGCGCGAAGTTGCCCCTAACCGTGTCCATAAACTCGTCCGTCTCGTACGATTCGCGCGCGAACGCCTTCACTACGGCGATCGCGCCGATCTTCTCGGTGAGCGTGGCGATCATCTTTTCCCAGCGCTCGCGCAACTTGACCGACACCTCGCGGATCCGGCTCAAAATCAACTTGTAGTTCAAAACATACAACGGCAAAATAGCGATGGTGATCAGCGCGAGCCGCCATTCCAGATAGAGTAGCCACCCGACAATCAGAATAATCGTGGCAAGGTCGGTGAGCAGATACACGAACCCTTGCGTGAGCGCGTACTGGATGACATCAATGTCGCCGGTCAAACGCGCCATAATCTTGCCGGGTTGCCGCCCATCATAATACGCGAGCGATAAACGTTGCAAATGCCGGTACGATTGAAACCGCAAATCAAAAACGACCCGTTGCCCCAACCACCCAATCAGATAGTTGAGCGTGAACGAAACCAGCGTCCGGGCGGCGAACAGCGCGATAATCCCGGCGAAGATCCACGCGAGCATTCGCGAGTCCCGGTGCGGTATGGCGACATCCAATACCTGCTTCTGAAACAACGGCATCGGAATGGCCGACAACGTGACCAGAAACATCAAGCCGACCGCAATCGCAACGCGAAACCGGTAAGGCCTAAGATACCGCAAAAGTCGCTTAAAATTATCCATTTTGGTTTTGGGTTGTCGTTGGCGTCTACTTATCGGGAGACTAAATCGCTCAAGCCGCGCGGCTCCCG
>CAXUMS010000095.1:0-18879 GCA_964252165.1 uncultured Armatimonadaceae bacterium | reverse complement strand
CGCTTGCGTGACATCCGGCTTTGAGCGGGTGCCGCGCGGCACGAGCGATTTAGTCTTCCGTTAAGTAGACGGCAACGACAACATAAACAAAACCCTAATTTGGCGAGACGGGGTTTGGGTCCGTTATAATAGCGGCGTCACGCGCGAGTTTGCTTGGGCGTGGCGGCGGGGTGAAAGGCGAGCGGAAAACGCGGTGAATGTTGAGGAGATTGCGGATTTTAGTGCGCTTGCCGCTTATGCGGACGATTGGCGACGCATCGCCGGGGCGTCGGAGCGCGCGACGGTGTTTCAAACGTGGGAATGGACGAAGGCATGGTGGGCGCATTTCGGCGCGCCGGGTAAGCGGCGATTGTGGGCGATGGCGTTCCGGGATAACGGCGCGATTGTTGGGTTCGCCGCGTTGTTTTTGCCGCCGGTGGGCGTTCCGCTACGGGTTGCGCGGCTTGTCGGGGATGGCGGATCGGATTATCTGGATCTGGTTGCGCTTTCCGGCTACGAAGCGCGTGTGGTTGAGGCTTTTTGGGCGTGTCTGCACGACAGGCGCCGTCGGTGGGATTGGTGCGACTTGGCGCAAACCCGCCCCGGTTCCGTCCTTGACTCTGCCCTTCAAAGCGGAACGCGGACTGCGGGCGGCGGGGTTCGCGTCACGCCGGTGACGGGGGAAACCTGCCCTTTCTTGCGCCTGCCGGAAGCGAATGGTTGGGACGGCTTCCGCAAAACGTTGGGCAAGAAAATGCGGTCCAATGTCGGCTATTACGAGCGCAACCTTCAAAAACTGTACGAGGTCGAATACCGTGTCGCGTCCCGAGACACGCTCGCGGACGATCAAAACGCGTTCTACGATCTGCATCAGGCGCGATGGAACAAACGATGGCTGCCGGGCGCGTTCGCGACCCGCCGCGCCCGCGCGTTCCACGACGATGCCGCCCGCGCGCTCCTCGCCTCCGGGCATTTGCGTTTGCATACGCTCTCGCTCGATGGCGAGATAGAGGCCACATTGTACTGCTTCCACAAGGCGCCGCGTACATACTACTATCTGGGCGGATTTGCGCCCGAATTGGCGAAATTTTCCATTGGAACCGTACTCACCGCGCAGGCTATTCGTTACGCCATCGAAGCCGACCAGGCCGCCGAGTTCGATTTTCTGCGCGGCGATGAGCCGTACAAGTATAAATGGGGCGCGCAGGATCGGCGCAACCGGCGCTTATCCGTCACCCGACGCGGCGTTGTCCGTCCCCTGTTCTTATCTACAAGCGGGCGGGTATCGCTTGCGGTCGAGCGTCGTTTGAAAACATGGATGCACAACAAGCACGGCGGCGGAGCGGCGCAACCGGCGGCGCCCCATAAAGCGGACGAGGCTACCCAAAATGGCTAACGGCGCAGGCGGCGGCTTATTTCGGGCGGTTCTCGGTGTGGTTGCCGTGGGCCTGATAGGGTACAACACTTGGGAAATTACGCGTTTGCGAACCGAGGTCGGCGTTCTAAAGCGCAAAAATGACAGGCTTTCGGCAACCGCCGCACGGCCTGTAAAACCCGTGGCAGGCGCGCCGACCACGCCGAGCGCCGAGAAAACGATTGCGCTTTTTGGCGAGGCGCGCCGTCATGCGGAGCGAGCCGAGGCTCTTTTGCGTAAGAAGAAGTACGACGAGGCGCGGCGCGAAATTGCGCTTGTCACGCAGTCGGCGCGATCCGCCAACGCGGGCGCGCGGGCCGAAACCGAGGACGCGATGCGCGGTTTAGAATCGGCATTGCGGCGGTTATCAAAGGACGCAGGGCGTTTGTGGGAGCGCAATAACAGCGTGGGCGCCAAAGACGGCAAAACATCACTTACGCTACGTGACAAAGGCGTTCGGTCCGAAGTAAAAAACGACAAAAAACCATGAACAAAAATATACGAGCCGGGGTTCTTGCGGGTTGCGCTCTAATGTCCTTAACCGGCGCGGGCGTTGTGTCCGGTTGCAAGGCTCCGCGCTTCGGAAACATGATTTCAAAATCCGAACAGATAAGTTTGGGGCGTGACGCTTCGCAGGATGTCGAGCGGCGTTATAAGATCATTACGACCGGGCCGTCCGCCGAGAGGCTTGCGCGGGTCGCCGCGCGTATCATTCCGCTTGCCCGGCGCGATTTCGATGTTCCGTATTCTGTAAAATGCGTGGACTCAAAAGAGGTAAACGCGTTCGCGCTTCCGGGCGGTCCGATTTACTTTTACAAGGGCCTGGTGGATTTGGCGCAAAGCGATGATGAACTCGCCGCCGTGCTGGGTCACGAGGCTACCCATGTGGTGAAGCAACATTCCGCGAAGCAAATGTCCGACGCGCAGGCGAAAGGGCTGATCGCCTCTATCGCTTTGGGGCGCGCGAGCGGTCTGGCGCAAACCGGCGTGGGCTTGTTTTTGCAACTGGAACAACTCAGTTACTCGCGCGGCGATGAGGCCGAGGCGGACGAGAACGGTTTTCGCTACCTTACCGAAGCGGGCTACGACCCGAACGCGATGGCGTCGTTTTTCGAGCGGTTAAAGGAACAAGAAGGCAAAAACGGCGGCGGGCCGGAATGGTTATCCGACCACCCCCTGACCGAAAAGCGCATTCAGGCCGCACAAAAACGCGCCGATGACTACCGCGCCGCCCGGACCGCAACCCCGTGAGGACGCTTCTCCCGTTAGTTACGCCGAGGGCTATGGCGTGAAGGTTTGCGCCGTGGTTCCCGCGTATAATGAAGGTTCGCGCTTGACCCGTGTGGTCCACGCCCTCATCGCGTCGCCGGTTGTGGACGCCGTGATTATCGTGGATGACGGCTCATCCGATGATACCTTTGTCGTCGCAGAGGCGTTGGCGCACGGAAGCGCGCCGGGCGCGGGCAAGGTGCGGCCCCGGCGCCTGCCGCAGAACGCGGGCAAAGGCGCGGCGATGCGCGAGGGCGCGGACAACGCGGACGGCTTCGACATCCTCCTTTTCCTCGACGCCGATTTGGTGGGCGTAACGGCGGAACATATAGCCGCCTTGATCGAACCGGTCGCATCCGGGAAGGCCGTGATGACGCTGGGCGTTTTTCGCGGCGGGCGCGGCGCGACCACGCTCGCGCAGATTATCGCCCCCAACATCTCCGGTCAACGCGCGATCCGCCGCGATTTGTTTCTGTCAATACCGTGCGTATCGTCGTCGGGTTACGGCGTGGAACTCGCCATCACCAACTACGTGCTGGGCGAGGGTTTGCCGGTCGCCCGGGTTGTTCTTCATAATGTCACCCATCCGATGAAAGAGGAAAAACTCGGTTTCGCCCGGGGCGCGTGGTCGCGCCTGCGAATGTACCGACAAATGCTCCCCTTCATCGTTCGCGGGCGCCGACGCGCCGTGCAGCGCCGCGTCAAGCAAATTCGGCAGGATTAAATAACGATGCCTATCTCCCCCGCCCCCCCGCTTCTCGCCGACCTGAAACAATTGCTCGAAGTGCAAGTCGTGGACAGCGCGCTCGACCGCGCCCGCGCCACGCTCGCCGCGCTTGATACCGGGGCGTCCACGGTCGCCGAGTTTAACATCGCTAAAACCGAAGCCGAAGCGCGCAAAACCGCGATGATCAAGGCGCAGGCCGAACAGCACGATGGCGAGATGAAGGTCGAAACCATTGACGAGAAGAAAAAGCGCGACGAGAAAAAAATGTTCAGCGGGGGTGTGACGGGCGCGCGCGAACTGGAAAACCTGCAAAGAGAACTCGACATGCTGGGTCGTCAGAAGAACGATGCGGAAGAGCGCGTTTTGATCGCGATGGAGGCGACAGCGGAAGCGCAAACCGCAAACGCGCAGGCCGACGCTCTGGTTGCGTCGCTCACCGCTCGCTATCGAAAAATTCGCGCGGTCTACAAAGAGCGTCACGCCGAACTATCCGCCGAAATCGCCGTTTTGGAGGCGGAGCGAAAAACCGTAGCCACACCGGTTTCCCCCCCGCTTCTTGCGCGTTACGATGCGATCCGCGCCAAAAAGAAGGGCGTCGGCGCGGCCCCGCTGGGCGCGGATGAATCCTGCGGCGCGTGCCACACCAAAATTAGTTCCTACCTTGCCGTCGAGGTGCGCGCCGGAACCGCCGTTCAAGTGTGCGAATACTGCACCCGGCTTCTGGTCCCGGTTTAATCTACAGTATCCGCTCCCGCCTGAAGGTTCGGCCACTCCCCGTTTGCGCCCGCCGCTTGCTCGAATGCGTGTGCGATGCGCAACGCGTCCGCATCCCGGTACGTGTTGGCGACAAACGACAGCGAAACAGGTAAACCCTCGCTGGTTTTACCGCAACGCGTGATCACCTCGGGCTGTCCGGCAAGGTTGGTGTAAACCAGCGACGGCCCGCGCCACGGCGCGGTCACGTATACGTCTACACTACGTAGCGCGTCGTGCATCGCTTTTTGCAGATAGGCGCGAACCCGAAGAGCCTGCACATACTCGGTGGCGGGGACGTAGGCGGCGGCGCGGAACGTGTTTGGCCAGTTCCAATCTTCCTGTTGCGCCAGTTCGTCCAAACCGCCGCTCGCTGTCAGTTGCGCGAATGAGGCGGCCCCTTCGACGCCGATAAGCGTGTGCGCGACGGCATTGTAGGCGTCATTTTGGGGCGGGAGGTGAATTGGAATTAAAGTCGCGCCGGTGAGTCGTTGCATGGTTTCAAGCGCGACGTCGTAGACGGGAACCAGGTCGCGCAGTTTCTCGTCGCCGCGCAACGCATCGAAGGACGCCACATCCACGCCCACACGCAAGCCGGACAGATCGCCGCCCCTTGACGCAAGGGGCGGAGCGGCGGGCGCGTTTGCGTCGCGGATCACTTCGTAAACCAGGGCGCAATCTTCCACGGTGCGGCAGATCGGGCCGATTTTATCCATGCTCCACGCGAGCGTCATCGCGCCTTCGCGTGATACGGTCCCCCATGTCGGGCGATAGCCGGTTGCGCCGCACACGAAACACGGCGAGATAATACTGCCCAGAGTTTCCGTGCCGAGCGCAAAGGGAACTAACCCCGCCGCGACCGCGCTTGCCGAACCCGCCGACGATCCGCTGGAGCCGTCCTCGACCTTCCACGGGTTCCGTGTTTTGCCGCCGAACCACACATCCCCCATTGCCAGTTCGCCCATGGAAAGTTTCGCGACCAGAACCGCTCCCGCGTGGGTTAAACGCTCGATCACCGCCGCGTCCTGGTCGAACATTTGGTTCTCGTACGGCTTCGCCCCCCATGTTGTCGGTAGACCGCGAGTGGCGAACAAATCTTTGGCGCCATAGGGAATACCGTGGAGCGGCCCGCGCCAAAGGCCCGCCTCGATTTCTTGGTCGGCCTCGTCCGCGCGGGCCAGCGCGACCATATCCGGTACGAGATTAACGACGCAGTGCAATAATGGGCCAAAGCGCTTGAGGCGTCGAAGGCACATTTCTGTCAGGGCGCGCGATGTCACCCGCCCCGTCCGCAAAAGCCGACTGATCTCCGAAACGCTTGCGAACGTCAGCGTTTCCATGTCGCCGTTGAAGGCGAAAACAATCTCGTCCGGGGCGAAAGCGTCATCGATTCGGCGCGGCGTTTCGGATAGCGGCGGGTTTCCGATAGGTTGAAACGCCAACGCGGGCGCGTGTCCTTCGGCAAGGTCGCTGGCGCGAAGCGCTTGCAGGCGTGGGCGTAGTTTATCCAGCGCGGGCAAAAGCAAGTCGAGATGCGGGTCGCCTGTCGGCGCGCGTCCCGCCAGACGGTCGGCGGCGCGAACCGCGTGGGCGTCCGCAACGGGCGGAAGCGCTTCGGCAGTGGCGTCGGCGGTGGACGTAGCGTCATTTAACGTGGCGGGAACAAAGGAAGATTCGTTTTGGCTCATAGGTTTTGAAAAAACAAGCGTTGCGCGAGCGGGTCTAAACCGGTACAGTGGGAGGCGATGGCATCTTTGAAACTTATTTTACACACGGACGGGGCGGCAAAAGGCAATCCCGGCCCCTCCGGTATCGGTATCGTACTGTACCGCGACGGCGATGAAAACGGCGAGCCGGTCGCCGCAATTGGCGAGTATATCGGCGTTGCGACCAACAATGTCGCCGAATACAAAGCCTTGTTGCGCGGTTTGTCCGAAGCCCTTTTGCGCGGCGCGGGCCGTATCGAGGTACGCACGGATTCGGAGTTGATGGCGCGTCAGGTGCAAGGGCGTTACAAGGTTGGTTCTCCCCTTCTGATTCCGCTTCACGCCGAGGCTAAAGCTTTGCTCGCCCGCTTCGATGAGGCGAAAATCGTCCACGTTTTGCGAGGCAAGAACGCGCTTGCGGACAAACTTGCCAATCAAGGCGTCGCACAGGGACGTTCCAACGCTTAATTAAGCGTTTCTACATCCTTTATTCGCTTTACCGAAGCGGTGACACAGGGTCGCCGTTCTTTGTCGCCGTTCTTTGTCGCCGTTCTTTGTCGCCGTTCTTTGTCGCCGTTCTTTGTGATTTTACCTACTCTTCGCCTGTTCCCTTATGAGTAACTTAGCTTGGCAGGGGTACAATCAACATAAAGCGGCATTGTTTACCGACTTTGTCGGCGATAACCCGCTTTATAAAATCACCATGAATTTTACAGCCAAAGAAGACTATGGTTTGCGGGCAGTTCTCGATCTTGCCGCCCACAGCGGCGGCGGGCCAGTTCAAACGCGCGAGATCGCGGCCCGTCAGCAGATTCCCGAGCAGTTTTTAGAGCAGTTGCTGGCCCTTCTGCGCCGGGCGGAGGTGGTCCGGTCCACACGAGGCGCGGGCGGCGGTTACGCCCTGGCAAATTCCGCATCGCGCATCACGGTAGGTCATGTTTTGCGCGCGTTGTCCGGCCCGCTCATCCCGCGCGAACTTCTCGCCTCCGAAGACGCCCTTGCGGGTATCGGCGGCAACCTGCCGTCGGAAACCGCCGTCGTTCGCGGCCTTTGGGAGGCGGTTCACAACGCGCTTGGCGCGGTCTGCGACGGTACCACACTGCAGGACTTACTGGACCGCCGCGAAGAAACCGAGCGCGACGCGGCCTATATGATGAACATTTAAAAAGGTGTCAGGTGTTGGGTATTAGGTATTGCGTAGCAAGAAAGTTTTACGAGCATAACGCCCCACCCTCTAACACCCAACACCTGACACCCAACACCGAGGAATTTCTATGCGAATTTTTGACAACCCTACACAGTTAATTGGAAACACGCCGCTTGTGCGGCTTCATCGCGTCACCGAAGGCGTGGTAGCGGACATTGTCTGCAAATTGGAGTACCTGAACCCCGGTTTGTCGGTCAAGGATCGCATCGGCGTTAGTATGATCGAGGATGCGGAAAAGCGCGGCTTGATTACGTCCGGCAAGACCACGATTGTGGAGGCGACATCGGGCAATACCGGTATTGCGCTCGCGTTTACCTGCGCGGCGAAGGGCTACAAACTCATTTTGTGCATGCCGGAAACCATGAGTATGGAGCGGCGCCTTCTGCTGAAAGGCTATGGCGCGGAACTGGTTCTAACCGAGGGGCCAAAAGGAATGAAGGGCGCGATTGCCAAAGCGGACGAGATTGTCGCGCAGGACCCCGAAAACCACTTCATGCCCCAGCAGTTCAACAACCCGGCGAACCCGGAAATCCACCGGAAAACTACCGCCGAGGAGATTTGGAACGACACCGACGGCAAAGTGGATATTCTGGTCGCAGGCGTTGGCACGGGCGGCACGATTACCGGCGTCGCCGATGTTATCAAGCCTCGCAAGCCATCGTTTACCGCAGTTGCGGTCGAGCCGGTCGCCTCACCGGTGATTACACAGTTCAAAAATAACGAGGAACTCAAGCCCGGCCCGCATAAAATCCAGGGGATAGGAGCGGGCTTTATCCCGAAAAACTTGTCCCTTGACGATGTGGACGAGGTGTTTCAGGTCACGAACGAGCAATCCGTTGAGATGGCCCGTCGCGTGATGCGCGAAGAAGGACTCGCGATCGGGATTTCGTCGGGCGGCGCGGTTCATACCGCGCTTGAAGTCGGCAAGCGTCCCGAAAACGCCGGGAAAATGATCGTGGTTATTATCCCGTCGAACGCCGAGCGGTATCTTTCCACCATCTTGTTTGAAGGACTGCGCGACGCTTAACGCGTGACAACTCTCGTCTCCACGGCTCTCGTCTCCACGGCCCGCAACGGATTTAATCGTCGCGGGCCGTTTGCTCGTCTACGCTCGGGCGTAAATTTCGAGCGTCGCGCCGGTAACCGCGCGGGCCTGCGGGGAGCAAAGGTACAAACACGCATCGGCGATGTCATCCGCCGCCACCCAGTCGTTCGCCGCATCATCCCCCATCGCCCGCCGGTTCGCGGGCGTGTCAATCGTGGACGCAAGAAGGATGTTAACCCGAACGCCATCATTCTTCACCTCGTCTGATAAAGCCTGCGTCAACGCGATTAGCCCTGCCTTTGACGCGGCGTAGGCGGCAAGACCGCCCGCAGGCGTCACCGCGACGCGTGATCCCAGCCCGATAATCGAACCGCTGTTACGTTTTTTGAATGATGGTAAAACCGCCCGGTAACAGTGGAACGCGGATTCGAGATTGAGGGCGATCATCTTCGACCAAAGGGCGTGGGCATCGGGCGCGTCAAGAGGTCCCATGCCGAAACCGCCGACCAAATGCACAAGAGCGTCAACGGTTCCAAAGATGCGCTCCGCCTCCGCGACCGTCCCCTGCGCGCCCGCCTCCGTGACAAGATCAGCGGCCCAAACAACAAGGCGAGCCGCAGCCTCCGTATCGCTCCCCGCCTCGACCTTCCAAGTTTCGGTCACGTGCGCCAATTCCTCATGGGAAACGCCGACACACAAAACTTGCCCGCCCGCCCGTAGCCACCGAAGCGTCACGGTTTGTCCAACGCCGCCCGCGCCGCCGGTAACGATAGCGGTTTGCCCCGTCATATCAAACGTTGTCATTAAAAATTCCTTTAACTATGCGCGTGTTCTAAACGGGCGCCACCTCGGCGCGCACGACGACCGGCAGGTGATCGGACGGAAACCGACCGTTCCAGTTTTCTGACAGCGCGGCGTACTTCAAAATGCGCGTTTGGGAGCCGGTGAAGATGTAGTCAATCGGGGCGTCGAGGGAACGCGCCGCCGAGAAACCGTGAAAGGTCCCGGCCGGGCCGTAGGGTTTGGTTTCCGAGACCACGCGCGCGTCGCGGAGCGACGAGGCCAGGCGGCGAATCGGGGCCGTGTCCGGGGTCGAGTTAAAGTCGCCGATCAGAAAAAATGGCTTATTACCGGCGATGGATTTAATGCGGGACAAAATCAACTCGGCGGAACGTTCGCGCGCGACAGTTCCTTTGTGGTCGAAATGGGTGTTAAACACGAAAAAGTCGCGACCGGGCGAGGCTTTATCGTCCAGGTGCGCCCACGAGCAAACGCGGTTCAGGTCCGCGTCCCATCCGCGCGACGGCGTATCAGGCGTTTCGGACAGCCAGAAGGTCCCCGCATTTCGCGCTTTGAAGCGCGTGCGGTCGTACAAAACGGCGGCGAATTCACCCGCGCGCTTGCCGTCGTCTCGGCCCGCGCCGACGAGCGCGAAACGGCCTTCCGACAGAAAATCCGCCTGATGCGCCAGGGCTTCCTGAATACCGACAATATCAATCTCGTGGTAATCCAAAAGCGCGCGCACCCATTCCCGACGCTGGGGCCACGCATTGACGCCGTCTTTGGGGTTGTCGTAGCGAATGTTAAAGGTCGCGATATTAAAAGCGCTCATGCTTCTTGTTTTACCTTGTGGCGTTAAAAAACGGAGCGGCGGCGCGTTAGGCAAAATTCGTCTAAGCGTTAGCGGTTGAAGTACATGGGGTTGGAAAGCGCGGCGAGCGAACTGGGGGAGCGCCATAGCTCGGCGCGGGCGTAGTTCCGCTTGGCGCCCGCCGTTCCGGACGCCCGAAGCGGAACCGTCTGTAGGACGATGGCGTTCTCTCCAACAACCGGGACAGTCGCCTCGCCGTCCGCCCAGATGAAGTGCAACCGCATTCCGTCGCCGCCCTCGATTTTCACCTCGACTTGCGCTGTGTCGCCTTTTACGCGCACGGCGTCGCCGGGAAGCGCGAGTTGACCGGGTAACGATAACAATAGTTTAGGGCCGCGCGGGCCTTCCGTGAGGTAGGCATGACCGCCGCGCAGTCCATCCATCACGGCGGAGCGAGACAGGTTTTTGGCGTAAACAAGCGTTGCCGGGATGAGCGCGTCCTCGCCCCGGTGGTAGTCCGTACCGCCCAACGCGGTTATGCGGCGCCCTGCTTTCAGCAAGCCATCCCACAAATCCACGGCGCGTTTATCTTCGGGCGTCCAAACGCCATTCCACACCTCGATAGCATCGGCGGTCGCCCATTCGGATGAGGGATAAAGCCACGTGCAGGAGGTGCAGGCGGCGAACGGGTGATTGATGGTGAAAAGCGCCTTTTGGCGGTGCGCTTCGGCGATTACGGCGGGTAATTTTCCGTCGCCCGGGTCCACGCGAAAGTCGAACCAATAGCCGGGCGTTTGGCCCGTGATGTTGGCATGACCGCCCGGGGATGTCCACTCATCGCCGTAGAGCAAAAGAACGCCGGGGTTCGCCCGGGCCGCTTCCGGGAACCGGTAATGCGCGGTTGGGGAGTTGTGTTCGGTTGAAACGACAAAATCAAAACCGGCGTCCGCGCAACGTCGCACCATGTCCGGCAGGGTTCGTCCGCCGTCCGAGTGGATCGTGTGAGCGTGCATATTGCCCGCGTACCAGCCCGCCTCGTTTTTGAGAACGCCGGGATCGTACGGCGGCGGGGCGGGAAAGTTACGGGGCGGAGCCGCCCCGCCGAAGGAGAACGTAACGGTGTAACGATAGCTCAAACCGGCGGGCGCGGCCACAAGATAGTACTGCGCGATGAACCAGCGACCTTTGGGGAGCGGGCCGGGAATAGCGTGCGGCGAGCAGGTTTGGGAATCGCCGGTGACAACGAAATCGCCGGGCGCGCCGCCTTGCCAGCCTCGGATACCGTTGACCACGCCGCGATTGTCGAACAGGCCAAAATCCACCGTGTTCTTGCGAGTGGCATCCGGCCCGTGGTCAAACTCGCGATGGATCGCGATACGCGAAACGCCCTCCGGCACATCGAA
Source organism: uncultured Armatimonadaceae bacterium (assembly GCA_964252165.1). GTDB lineage: Bacteria > Armatimonadota > Armatimonadia > Armatimonadales > Armatimonadaceae > CAXUMS01. The sequence continues at coordinate 7,785 of CAXUMS010000095.1, read as the reverse complement.
CGGCAGATACTTCATCGCCCGCGTTCCGACCAACGCTTCGCCGGGTTCGCGCCGCCCTGTAATGATGAGCGTCGCGTCGGGGCGCGGGGCGGGCAGTTGTTTTATCACGGGTGAAGCGCCGGACGAACCGCGCAAGGCCAACGTCCCTACAAGGAGACTAAGGCAGAGGGCGGCGCAACAAAGAGCGGGGTTTCGGAATGGGTTTAGCGTCATGGGGGCGAGAATTTTGTTCGAGTAAAAAACGGCGTAAGCCGGAAAGGTCGTCGGCGTTGATCAGATCCACGTTCAAATCGCGCAAAGCGCGCCACGCAACCGATGTGTCCGGCGTCGCCCAGAACCGCAAGCGGTAGCCCTGCGCGTGGGCTTTGGCGACAATGGCTTCGATATGGGTTCGGTCCGTGTCGGGAAGCGCGACGTTTGCGTCGCCGGTCCATTTAGAAACCGCAGACCAACTTTCACTTACCAGTGGCATAATGAAAGGCGAAACGCCCCGGTCCAAATCACTCAATCGCCCATCATAAGCGGCGTAGCGGGGCGATTCAATGGAGAGATCAGCAATAGTGGGGCGCGCGCCGGAGACGACCACGGTCACCGCACGGTCCGTGGTTCCGTCCGTGCGCCACTCGGTCAAAATATCTTTGTATCGTGCGAGGACACTCCGCAAAACGGTATAAGTTGATGCGGAGTCGGTTTTCACGTCAATTAAAAGGGTGATCGAAGTTGGCCCGCCAACGTAAATGCGCCCCTTGTTTTTTCGCGCCCGTTGCCTGAGCGGCTCAAGGTACAACGCTTCCAGCGTCCGACCGGGCTTTACGTCTTTCACGTCGTGGGCGACAAGGAGTTCGCCGTTTACCAGATGCACGTCCGCCTCGACACTGCAAAAGCCGTTGTCAAGCGCGTCTAAGAGCGGACGTGGATGCGCGTAATCGTTGTGCGCATGGGCGTTTCCAAGCGGCTTTACCGCCGCGGCTACTTTGCGAAAACGATCTTGCTTGCTCGCGACGGTTGTTTGCGCGGCGAGAGCGAAAACGACGAACCCGAAGAAAAGCAGGCGGAGTGGCCGGGAAACGGAGATAAGGATAATCCGTAAGCGAAGCGCGAAGGCTTTCGCCGCCGCGCTTCGTCGTTTTTTGCCGCGCTTCTCGCTGGTTGTCACGGAGCGGGATGCGGCGTCAAGTCCCATTTGTTGGAAATGGTCCACATCGAAAACGAACCGTCCGGCTTGAAGGTTTGGTCTAATCGGTTCCACTTCACATGCCCGTCCACAAACAGGTAGTTCGCGCCGCCGTTGTGACGCCGATCATCGAGGTTACTGTGCGAATAGCCCGTGATGCCGGGAATATGCTCCCAGCCGGGTTTACTCGCCCCGCTCGCGGGGTTGGTAAAGTCGGTGGGGTTACGCGGTGTGGCGCCGTAAAGGTACTGAACCACGTTTGCGTCGTTGTCAATGGGATATACGGTGGTCTGGCTGTAGTTAATCCCGATTTCTCCTACCATGATGGTTGACGACGGAGAAACGAATTCAGCGATAGACCGAAACGCGCGCGGGTCCACCGAATTTTTCCGCACGCCTACGCCAAACGCGGCGGCGCGGGTTCCTACCGCCCATTCCGAGAAACCGTAGGACATCGTGATTTCCGGTTGGGTGGCGGTTTGGGCGATACGAACGCCGAGAACCTGGCTGGGGCAAACGCCGATCTTGGAACCGGCTTTATTGCCCGCCGTTTTGTTCGACGAGCCTACGATTTTGGCGTTTTCGATGTAGGGTTGCAACACGCCGACCCAGTTAACATCAATGTTGTCCGCCTCGCCGCCGTACTGTTGCGACGGGAAGCCCTCATCGTAGTCCTGAGCGTACATCATAAACCCGTTGCCCCATTGCTTCAAGTTGGACAAGCAGGTCGTTTGCTGGGCTTTGGCCCGCGCTTGGGCGAAGACCGGGAACAAGATGGAAGCGAGGATTGCGATGATGGCAATAACAACAAGCAGTTCGATAAGCGTAAACGCCACTCGGCGCGACCGAACGGAACAACCGGGGAAAGAGGACGGGCGCATTTTTCACCTCCGTGCGTTCACGCGATTAACGTGAAGCGTTACTACCGTGAGTTCAGCATTGGCTCAATGGTAACAGGGGATTGTTAAACAAAGATTAACAGGAGGTAAAGAAGAGGTTAAATTTTCGCTTCCGATATCAGGCGGCGTTATCGTGGATGAAAGTGATAGTACAGCACGGCGGCGTCGAAGCCTGCCGAGATAAGGAAGTGCAACACGAAGCAGGGCGTGAACGATTTGAACCGGAGCGCGAGCAAAGCCATAATTATGGCGCCGGGAAACGACGAGATGATTTCAATTGGCGGCTTGCCCCAGTGAAGCGCGGTGAACAAAACCGCCTGCACCAAGACCGCGCCCCAGACAGGCATTATCCGGCGCAAACCGGATAGCAAGAAGCCCCGGTAATGCCATTCCCAGCCGAACATATAAAAGCCCATCACGGCTTCGTGGTACAAAAGGCGGTACGGCTCGATGTGGCCGCCCGTGTACGCGGTTCCATTCCAGCCCCAGCCCGCAAAAGCGCCCGATCCGCCCGTGTTCGCAAAACCGCCCATCCAACCGAGATAGTAGATTTGCGGTTGCGGGGTCGGGGCGATGAATAGGATAACCGGAACGAAAAGCGCGAACAGAAGCAGGGACCAAAGCGATCCGCGCGCGCCGTCGCCGAGCGTCATCCCCCACTCCGCAGGTTCGCGGCGCAATATGAGTAAAACAACAACAAGCGGAATTCCCAGAACGCAAACCGTGTTGAGCAGGTTGAACTCGGAAAACGGCATGCGGGGCGGGGCATGGTTTCGCCAAAGAAGAAACGCGGCGATTAGAATCCCCGTAAGAAGAGTCACCCAGCCGCCCACGAGATCGCGGCTTTTATCGGCGGCCTGCGTTGCGAAGTCGCCGCCCCCGCCGGAAGAATGCGCCGCCGCCGAGCGGCTTTTGATACTACGCCGCGCCAACGTTTTTCGCCGTTTCGCGTCGGAGTTTCGCACGCGCCTCGCCGACACTGCGGCGGAGACGCCCCACATCGAGCAGGGCGCAATGCCCGTTCTCGTACACGACGCGCCCTCCCACAATCGTCAGGGACACATCGGAAGCGCGAGCAGCGTAGACGAGCGCGGCAACAGGGTTGTCCTCGCACGTCGGGAAAACGTGTAAGCCATCCAAACGCACCGCGCACAAATCCGCGCGCTTTCCGATAGCAAGCGAACCGATTTCCTTCTCCTTGCCTAAAGCCGCCGCGCCCCCCAGCGTCGCCATTTCCAGCGCCTCGCGTGTGGACAGGGCGCGCACATCCTGTCGTTGCGAGCGCGCGCCAAACACGGCGAGCCGCATTTCCTCAAACATATCCGCCGCGTTGTTCGATGTCGCCGAATCCGTCCCCAACCCGACTGCGAGACCCGCCTCCAACAGCGTTCGCGCCGGGGCGATGCCCGCCCCCTGCTTGCCGTTCGATTTGGGGCAATGCGCGACCGATACGCCTTTTTCTTTGAGCAATTGGGCATCGCTTAAATCGGTGTGGACACAATGAACCGCAAGCGTGGGAGCGTCGAACCCGCCCGCATCGGCGATGTAGCGCGTGGACGATACGCCGGGCGTTTCCCACGCAATGCCGCGTTTGCGGAAGTTGTCGCGGATCGCGCCCTCGCCTGTTCGCATCAGTTCTTCCTCAGCGGGCGATTCGGCAACATGGATCGTCTGCATAAGCCCCTCGCGACGGGCGAAGAACGCAACGGCGGCGAATAGTTCTGGCCGGACCGCGTACAACGAATGGGGAGAAACGCCAACGTCAACGCGCTCGTCGCTTTGGGTGCGGGCGACCTGCGCCCGCATCGCGGCGATCTTGCCGCTTAGGATTTGCACAACGGTTTCCGGCGACGGTTCACGCTCCATCCCGGAAACCTCTCGGTAAACAATCCCCCGCTGTCCGGATGCAATCAGCGCGCCAAGCGACGCCCCCGCTTCAGATACATCCGCAACGGTTGTCACACCCGCCGCAAGCATCTCGGCGGCGCCAAGCGTTGCGGACGCGGTCCAATCTTCAAGCGTTAAATGGGTCTTGGCGTTTGCGAGAGCGCGCATCCACGAAAGAAACGCTATGTCTTCGAGCAGGCCGCGCAAAACCGTGTGTTCCAGGTGCGCGTGCGTGTTGACGAAGCCGGGAAGAAGCGCGGCAAGACCTAAGTCCACGGCGGGCCGCCCGCTCGCGCGACCCACCGACACGATCACGCCATTCTCAATAGCGACCTCGCCGTTTTCAATCGGCGGCAGGTGAATGGGCAACACCCAGCGCGCCCGGAGACGGACCGTTTCGCCACCGCTGGAGGCATTTCGCAACGCGTCCGCGATTGGCCCGCCGCTCACGCTCGCGCCGCCCGCGCCGCTACCCATTACGGACACTCTAACGGCTCATTGGGCGCGATCTGGGTTGACCACGCTTCCTGATACTGATCGTTGGTCAGAAACTTAGCGTGACCGTCCGCGTACAGCGTGACGTACCGTAAACCGTTTTTGCCCATTGCAAACGGCGAGCCGTGCCACGATCCGTTTCCGTCGAACAGCACATTGATCTGCGACGGGCCAACCTCGCGCCCATCAAAGGTAACGGCTTTGAGGTTGTCCATGTCCTTCTGCCGAAACGCGATTTCGGTACGGAACAAATAGGATGCGCCGTACTTCTCGAACATCGAAGGCCGCGCGGGCATAAAGCACGGGCCGTTGCATGAGTCGTTGTTGTCCAGATAATCAAAACCAGTATCGGACGGGCAACGCCAAATATCTTTGCTTTTAACGTACGAATCCAGAACGCCTGATTGCGCGGGAAGCGGCGCCGGGGTTGTCACCGCCGGGGACGGATGCAGAAACGGCATTACGGCGATCTTGGCCTGACACGTTGGGTTCGAGTTCCAGATTTGCGGAACCGCCTGATCCGAGGCGTCTTTTCCATACGGAAACAAGCCGTCGTAATCGCTCACGTACATTTGCACGGCAAGCCCGATCTGCCGAAGGTTGCTCTGGCAGGTCACCTGTCGCGCTTTACCGCGCGCGGTCGCAAATACGGGAAAAATAATCGCCGCCAGCAGAGCGATTATGGCAATTACCACAAGCAGTTCGATTAATGTAAAGCCTACAGCGCTTTTTGTGCGTCGCCCCGGTTCCATCGTTGTCATCCGCGTCGTCCTCATTCTAAACTATCGGTTACAAAGTCCAACGACTATACGGGCGGTTAACCTAAAAGGGTTTCCGGCGCGTGGTACGGAACGCCAAACTCCTCAGCGACTGGCGCGAACGCCACCTTTCCGTCCGCCATGTTCAAGCCTTTAAGCAAAGCGGAATCATCGGCGAGCGCTTTTTTCCAACCTTTTTTTGCGATAGCAAGAGCGTAGGGCAATGTAGCGTTCGTCAAAGCGAACGTCGAAGTATACGGAACTGCGCCGGGCATGTTGGCGACACCGTAATGTAACACGCCGTCCACGAAGAAAGTCGGGTCCGCATGCGTGGTGGGCCTTGTGGTTTCGATACAGCCGCCCTGATCCACCGCGACATCCACGACTACTGCGCCCGGCTTCATCTGCGCGATAACGGACCGGGGAACCAGAACCGGCGCTTTGGCCCCTTTAAGCAATACGGCCCCGATCAAAAGGTCCGCTTCCTTCGCCGCCTCGCGTATCGCAGCAAGCGTGGAGTAAAGCGTGACTACGTTTGCGGGCATGACATCGTCCAAATACCGCAAACGGGGTAGCGACACATCGAAAATAGTCACACGGGCGCCCATACCGGCGGCGATTTTTGCTGCCTCCGTACCAACCGCGCCGCCGCCCAGAATAACGACACGCGCCGGGGCCACGCCCGGAACGCCGCCGAGCAGAATACCCCGCCCGCCCATCGCCTTTTCCAGATATTTCGCGCCCTCCTGCACCGCCATACGCCCAGCGACCTCGCTCATCGGCGCAAGGAGCGGGAGAGAACCATCGGCAAGCTCCACGGTTTCATACGCGATACAAATCGCGCCGCTTTCCAAACACGCGCGGGTCAGGGATTCCGATGCGGCGAAGTGGAAATACGTAAACAAAATCTGACCGGGGCGTAACCGCTCGTATTCGGCTTTAAGCGGCTCTTTGACCTTGACAATCATCTCGGCCCGCGCATACGCCTCGTCCGGGGATGTTACAATCTCCGCCCCCGCCTCACGGTAGTCCGCATCCGAGAAACCAATTCCGGCCCCTGCCTGCGTTTCAACTAAGATCCGATGCCCGCCATGAACGAGCGCTTCAACGCCGGAGGGGAGCAGGCCAACGCGGTTTTCATCGTCCTTTATTTCTCGGGGAACACCTATGATCATAGGTAAAATTGTACCACGACAGGCCGCTATAGCCTCTACTGCGGCACGTCAGCGTAATCGAACAAGCATTGCTGGGTTGTCGTGCGAGGCGGAGAACCTATCGAAGCCTCCGAGGACTCCGGAAACGCAAGCGCGGCGATCTGCGTGACCCGTTTCTTGCCCATGCCCCAGACGGTTCGCAAACGTCCCTCGCGCGCGGCGAGAATAAGATCGCGCGCGGTTGCAACGCCGATCTGGGCGTGGATACGTTCCGCCGTGATCGGGCCAACGCCGGGAACGCGCATAAGATCCGCAATATGCGGCGGCAACTCTTGTAACAGCGCATCGTACTGGGCGAGCGCGCCTGCCTGCGCCATCTCGCGAATTTTGGCTTGCAAGCCCTTCCCGATATGCTGGCGCCGCCGGAACGGCACTATGGACTCCTCCGCTAACACCTCGCGCGCCTCACGTCTTAGTCCCATCATCGCCCGGGCGCCGCGCTCGTATGCCGCCGTCCGGTACGGGTTCGCATTTCCATTCCGCTTCAACACGGTCGCTATATTAAAAAGGTACGCCGCCATCTCCCGGTTTGACATTGCCGGAGCCGTTGACATTGCGCCGTTTTCATCATTTTGCGTATTCATAATCATCTCCTTGTATCAACAACAACATCCTATTTTATCACACAAACGTTTGCTTTTCTTGGCGTAACAAGTCCCGATAGGCACAATAGAGGCGCTTTAACAACTCGAAAATGTGTTAACGTGCAAGTAAAAGTCCGGGAGGTCGTATACTATTTGTTGTGAAACCTTCGACGCCGGTTCGCCGCTTTTTCTACTACGTCGCCCCGCTCCTCCTGTGGATGTGTATGATCTTTTCGGCCTCAACTGACGCCGGTTCCGCAGAGAAAACGAATCCGTTGGTAGGGCGTATTATCGCAACCGTTGCGCCCGGTCTCGCCGCGCGCCTGTCGCCCGATCAGATTGACCGTATAGACTGGAACATTCGGAAGACGGCCCATGTAACTGAGTACGCCTTGTTCGCTATCCTCGCCTTCCGTGCGCTCGCGTTCGGCAACCCGCGCTTCCGCAGCCGCAACGCCTACGGCCCCATTCTGATCGCGGTCCTCTACGCCGCAACCGACGAGTACCACCAAAGCTTTGTCCCTTCGCGCGGCGCCGCCGCATCCGATGTCTTTTACGATGGCACTGGCGCATTAATAGGAACCGTCCTTTGCCTGTGGCGCCACAGCGCGCGAGCGCAAGCGGGATTTGACCTAACAGCAACAAATAGAGTTAAAAACATCAACGAGTGAATTAACCCATAACTTAACCCGTGGAGCGCAATATACAAAAAGCCCCTCGTTCTCCTATGGGAAAACGAGGGGCTTTTCGCGTGAGTTAGTGTACCTTTAGTGT
>CAXUMS010000094.1:4915-18926 GCA_964252165.1 uncultured Armatimonadaceae bacterium | reverse complement strand
ATCACGGCGCTTCGCACGGTAGCGAGCGGGCTTGAGCCACTCGTTAACCTGAACTCACGCTTACTCTTTTTATTCGTCCGAGATAATGTAGTTCGGCTTCGTCAGGTCCTGTTTATCCAGAGTGTAGGCGAGGAACATGCTACACATCTCGTTGTCCGTGGATTCGCCGAGCGTGATCGCGCGCGGCGGCTTGTGCGGGTTTTGCGGGTTCTTGTCGGAGTTATCGAAAACGGCGTACACATCGAGGCGCGTGCCGGACGGGATTTTCACCGGCTCGCGGAAACGGTACGACAACTGCCACTGGAAATTCCACCGTGGCACGTCCACGAGCGTTCGCGCGGTTCCGTCCGGGAAGGTTGCGGTCAGGCGCATCGCCTTGCCGGTCAGATGCATGTGCGGCGTGACGCCGAGCAGGGTCAAGTCGGCCCGCGCGAAATCGCTCGCCTCGCGCACATAGTGGTCGTCGCCGGGCCGGATACTGATTTCTTTCGCGGAAATATCGGCGAGCTGCAGTTGCTTGGTGACCGGGCCGGACGCCCAGCGCAGGCCGAACCGGGATCGGTCTCGCTCCGCTTTTCCGGTCAGATGATAATGCACCTCGAAGATAATATCCGCGCCTTTGGGTAGTTTGTTGGCTACGCCCGGCGGGAGCGGGCGCGGCTCATGACCCGGCACCCAGCCGCCGAGCGTCCCGGCGATCTGCGCGAACGGCGGATTGCCGGGTTTCGGGTTGATAAAGCCCGGGCCGGGATCGGCGGCGTCCATCCGGCGCGCGGTTCCGCTGGTGTCCAGGAACGCGTTGATATGATGGACCACGGCTTTGTTGTCCGGCTGAAACTCGATAGACGACACCCATTTATCGCCGCCGAAGTCGGTCGGTATCACGAAACAGCGGTACAAATCCTTGCCCTCGGCGGGAAGATCGTACGGCGCGGATGGGGTGATCACGGCGTCCGGCTCGCCCAGCTTCCACGCGCCCGGCGGGGGGAAAACCGGGGCGGGCGGAACGGATTTTGCGTCGCCCTCGCGCGCGCCGGTTTTCGCCCAATCGGTGAACTGTTGAACTTCGGCGTCGGTTAAGCGTCGCTCGTTGTAAAACTCGCCGTGCGAATCGGCCCCCCACGGCGGCATGCGCCGGTCGCCCGTCCACTCGGCTATCTGCCCCGCCCACGCCCGCGCCTGCTGGTACGAATCAAGCGGCATCGGGCCGACCTCGCCCGCGCGGTGGCACGAAACGCAACGGGCGTTCAGGATCGGCGCGATCTCGCGGGCGTACGTTATCCGGGGGCCGCGCGCGCTAGCATCGGCGTCGCTGGTTTCCTCCGCCGTATCGGGCCATCGGATCGCGCAGCCCCACGCGCGCGTTTCGGGCCGTTTCACCGGCTTTCCCCCTCGCACGGCGGCGATGGCTTCGGCAAGGTCGCGCGACCTGACCCGGCCCGCGTCGTCGTTGTCGTCAATCCGGCCCCGGTAGCGAACCCGCCCCCGGCTGTCCAACACCACCGCTTCCGGTGTGGTCGTCGCCCCAAGCGCGCGCGCGAGGCGGACCGCGCCGGTTCGCACCAGGGGGAACCGAAAACCGCGCGCTTTTGCGGAACCCGCGACCGCGTCCGCGCTTTCGTTGGGGTTCGGGTACACGCCGAAAAACGAAACGCCGTTCTTCGTCCCCTGCTCGGCGAGATTACGGATTCGCCCGGCGTACCGGTTCGAGACCGGACACTCCACGGACAAGAACACGAAAACGCTCGCTCGCGCGTTTTTCACGGTTTGCGCAAGCGTCCCATCCGCGCCGGTTTCGTCCTTAAACGACGCGGCGGGGATCGGCGATAGCGGCGCGGCTTTCTTTGCAACGCCCGTACTCGGTTTCAAAACGGGCGGGCGGCCCGCCGCGCCCAGCAGGGCCGGGAAGCCGAGCGCGAGCAGGGCGACAACCGCCCGGGCGGCAAGAACCGCGCGGCGCGGCGGCGCGGGCGGAGTGATGTCGGAAATGCGGTCTGGCTGTTGCATACGTTTGTTTTACCCGGCGTTCGGTTTACGCCCCACCGCGAAGACGGACAAGCCCCACGGCAATCGGAGGCGCAGGGCCGCCTGGCTTTCCAAATCCAGCCAGCGGCGCAAAACGGCGTTGAGCAAGCGCGGCGTGGGCGCGACATCGGCGCGGGGCGGACCGCTTGTTTGAAAACGTCGCTGGTACGCGCGCACGAGCGTAACCAGCGGCAGGTACGCCATTACGGTATACGTCAGATGCTCGGTGGAAAGGTTTGCGCCGGTCAGCAGGTCGCGCACCTCGCCCGCGACATACCGCCGCTGGTGCATCAGGGCTTCATCGTGGCGGCTCCACAGATGCCGGTACGCGGGAACGGTCGCAAACAACAAACCGCCCGGACGCAAAACGCGCGCGATTTCCCGCGCCGCCGCTTCGTGGTCGGGAATATGTTCGAGAACATCGAGCGCGACCACGATGTCAAATGAGTTCGTCACGAACGGCAGCGTGGTCGCCGAGCCGAGAATGAGGCTTCGATGCCCCCGGTTATGCGAAAATTCGAGCGCGAGCGGTTCCAGATCCAGGCCCACGACAAGGCCGAGCGGGCGTAACCGATCCATCGTCCCGCCGGTCCCGCACCCGACATCGAGTATTTTAAGGCCGCCCGCAGAAACAGCGGCGTCGCCCACGGGCGCGGGGCGAAAACGCTTTAGGGCGTGCATGAGGAGGTTGCGGCGCGCGACAAACCACCAGTGTCCGTCCTCCAAACGGAACATCTGGGCGTATTCTTCTCGGTTCACGGGGCGGGCGTCGCTCCCGTAGGCGGAGCGACCTCGGACGCCGCATCACGGCGCAACCGGTACACGTACATCGTGCGACGGCGCGGCGGTAGCAAACTCACGTAGGTTTCTCTGTCGTCCGGCGCGGCGATTTCCACTAAATCCGGTGACGGAGATTCTTCGGTAGACAGGAGGTAGCGCGCATTCACGGCGGGAAACAAGCCGGGGCGGTAGGCGACCTGACCGCGCGCGTCGGGGCGATACGCATTCGGCGGATTCTTTATTTGATCGCTATTCACAAACCCTTCCGCCGCAACTTGCGTATCAGCGTTCCACTCGAAACCGCCGTCAATCGCGGTTCGCGGAACGCCGCGCTGGACGAGGCGGTTATAAAGCGCGGCGCGGGCGCGCGTGTAGGCGAAGTATTCCTGCGCGGATGCGATACCCCAGCCCGCCCAAAGCCCGGCGACCGCGACCGCGAGCGCGACCACGGGGCGCGGCAGGCCACGCGCTTGCCCCCCCGCTTGCGCCAGATGCAAAATCAGCAAGCCCGGCCACAGCAGAAGCAGATACCGATCCAGTACGGTCATGCTGGCGTACCACGGGAGTGACACGACGATTTGCGCGACCGAGGAAAGAGCGACCGCCGATACGCGCGTTCGGCGGACGATAGCGGCGGCATCCGCCTCGCTCGGGTCGGCGGCTCCGACCTGCGCGTCCCACCAGGAAAAGAACAGAACGCCCGCGTACGCAAGACTTACCGCGCCGCCAAAAACGAGCAGGCGCGATATGTCGCCGTTCCAAACGGGTGGGCGGGTGTCAAAGCCGTGGACGCCGCCGACAAGCGCGCCATGCGAGGTGAAATACTGTCCGTAGACGGTAAGCCGGAGCCAGTCGGCGAGCGGATTCACCAAAGATTCATGAAAATCCGCTACCGATCCGGCGATTAAGTACGGCGCCAATGTGAATGCGAAAACAAAAAGCGAAAGTCCGCCCGCGAGAAGCAGGCGATACGGTCGCCGTCGCCCTGATGCAAGCAAAAGAGCGGGCGCGAGACCGATCGCGAGCAGATTTAAGAGTTTATAGATAGACAAAAGTGACAAAAGCGGGGCCAATTGCGCGAGACGCAGGCCCGCCCCGACATCCGGCGCCACGGTGTAAGGCTGGCGGGCGAACCAGAGCGAAAGCGCGCCGCCAACAACCAGTAAAACGCCTGCCCCGATAGCGATGAGCCGTTTGTCGTCCTTGCCGCGCGTCGCGAAGAACAAGAAAGCAAGCGCTCCAAGTTCCGCAACCCAGATGATTTGCCGGTTCATGCCGCCAATCAAGGCGAAAGCCACGGAAAAGCAAAACGGACGAACCGATATTTTCACGACAGAAGCGGTGGCGCACGCGCCTGCGACGGGGCGAAGAGCGGATGCGAGATAATACAGCGCGAGAAGATACAAAAGAAGGCTGGGCGCATCCGTCATAAAGGTCGGCGCGACGCCCAAAAAAATGGGGTTCAGCGCAAGAACCGCGACCGCGAGAACCGAAAAAAACGCGGACAAACCGCATGCCCGCGCGAGGCGGTACATCACCGCCGCCGCGCCGCATGCGGACAAAACGCCAAGCCAGGCGAGCGCGGCGTAGGAAAAACCGCCCGCGATTTTCAAAATAACCGCGCCCGCGACCATCTGCGGAAGCAGGAGCGGCGACGCCCACCCGTTGTAAATCACGCGTCCGGTTTGCGCGAACGCCCACGCGGTGCGCGCGTAGGAAAAATCATCGTTTTGCGGCGCGCCCGCGAGCGGGCGCAGGGCGAGCAGAACCGCAAGCGTGGCGAGCGCGCACAAAAGCGCAATCATAGCGTCTCGTCGCCCTGTTTCCGCAGCCAAATTAACGCCGCCGATTAGCGAGGGCGTAGTCGCCCCGACGGTTGCAGGCGGCGCGGAGCGGGAAACAACGTGGGTTTTGGCTTTCTTGGACGGCATAACGAAAAAACAAACGCGCCACAAGCGGCGGCGAACAAAAACGGCGGATCTAGGGCGAACCACATGAGACCGCCTGAAAAGGGCGGGGCGGGTTTATCGCTGGACCTTGAGCGCGTATATTGTACGGCGCGCGGGCGGCAAAACGCTTGTCCATGTTTCGGAATCGACCGGTTTGGACTCCACAGCGAACGGCAGGGAAACATTGCGGTTCAGGGAAAACACGATGCGCGCATCCAGGGCCGGGTACCAAATCGCCATCGGCTCGATATACGCCCCCTGCGCGTTTTTTCGGAAAGCGGACGCCGGGGTCATCGCCGGGTTGTTGACCCGGACTCCCTCCACGACTTGCGTGTCCAGATTCCAGTCCGCGCCGCCATCTATCTCTCGGCGCGCGTACCCTCGCGCTTCCATCCGGCGATACAAAACGGCCTGAGCGCGCGTGTAGTTCATGTACGAGGCCGCGATCGCCCAGCCTGTAACTGCCATAAATCCGAGGCACGCCATAGCGGCGACAATGCAGGCGAGAGTAGCCCCGCCTTCTGCGGCGGCGTCCTCCGCGCTCCCGTCCCGCCGTTGTGTCAGCAGAACGAGGGATAAACCCGGCAGGAAAAACAGGATGTAACGATCGGATATGTGCGAGGCCGCAAAGAAGGGGAAGGAAACGGTGAACTGCGCGAGGGTGGACCAAAAAACAAGTTGCGCCGCAAACGGCGCCATGCGGCGCCGCAAGCGGGATATAGCGAGATACGCCGTTATCGCGAGACCAACCGCGCCCGCCCCTTTCAAAGCGTGACCAAGCGCAACCGGCAAAACGAACGGTTGGTCGTTCATGCCGTGCATCCCGCCCACAAGAACGCCGCGCGATGTGAAGTACTTGCCGTATTCCGACAGGCCATAAAAAGAACCGTGCAAGGCCAGCGGCGAATCATACTCCAACCCTAACGGCCACACTAAGGGAACGGCGCACAAAATCAGCGCGATCCAAAAACCGGGACGGCGCAAATCGCGTGCGGGCCGAAGGGCGAAAAGCGCGACAGGCAACAAAAATAAGCCCATCATGTTGAGTAGCCGGTACACGTACATCATCCAGTTGGGCAGGTACCGGGGCGTGAGCAAAACGCCTAAACCTTCGGCAATATCCACCGGCACGGTGTACGGCTGGTTACCGAACCAGCGCAACACGAGACCCGCTCCGGCGACCAGCGCCGCCGCCGCCAGTCCCGCGGCGCGCTGCTGGTCGCGCCGAAGCCAGGCGAGCGCGACAAGAGCGCCCGCCACTGCGGCCCAGTTGTTTTGTCGGCTCGCCCCGGCGACCACGCCCAAAGCTACCGCGACCGCGAACAACCCGTACCGGGGCGGGGCGGACGTTGCGCCGTTGTTGCTGTCGCATTCGTCCGGCAGGGAACGAACCAGTAGAAGCAAGGCCGCGAGGAGCAGGGCGAGGCTGGGCAGGTCGTTCATAAACGATGGCGCAACCGCAAGAAAGGGAGCGTTGAGAACAAGAACGCCGACGGCGACCAAGGCTTCCGCGGGCGCGATGCGCGACGCGCGGGACAAAAGGTAAAGAAGAAACGCGCACAACCCCGCCGCCGCGATTCCGCTTGCATCGAGAACGTCGCGGGAAAAGCCGAACGCGCGGATGAGCAGGGCGCCATACAGGGCTTGCGGCAAAATGATGGGGCTTCCCCAACCATTGTAGGCGATCCGCCCCGTGACGGCCAAAGACTCCGCGGTGCGCGCGTAGGAAAAGTCGTCGTTGCGCGGAACATCGGCAAAGGGACGCAGACAGAGCAAAAGCGAAATAACAAACGCCGCGCAGGCGAAAGAAACTAACAGGTCGCGTTTGTTTTGCGGGAATGTTTGCGTCACTATGGCAACGCGTTCGGCGCGAACATCCTTAATCGGCGCCAACGACAGCGCGTCGGCGTCAGCGGCGGGGCCGGGGAAAGAGCGTCGAGGAAAAGTGGGCATGGGCGAACAAAGCGGAGGACTTCAGAAACCAAAGTGATCTACGGAAACACGACGCGCACACGCCGCAAAATTTCTTTATCGTTCGCGACGCGCGTGCGTAACTCCTGCGGTTATAAACCCTTGCGCCCTGAACGCCCTTATGGTTCTCGTTGGAACCCGTTTTCGCCGTTTCTAAACCGGCGCAATCGTTATTATGGCAGGCAATCATGCTAATATCAGGGCGAAATACAAAAAATATTAGGAAATGTGCGGAACATCTTTGCATTTGGCGAAGTCATGATATACTGTTAGGCAAGCCCCGGTCAGTGTTGACCAACCTCCTCGCAGTCCGAGGCTTATCTTTCTTATCTCTTTCTTTTCATTCATCTGGAGGCGGAAATGTTTAATTCTCGCACAGCCAAGCGCCGCACGGGCTTCACGCTCATCGAGTTGCTTGTCGTCATCGCCATCATCGCCATTCTTGCCGCGATTCTCTTCCCTGTCTTCGCCAAGGCCCGCGCCAAGGCCCGGCAGGCGTCCGGCGCTTCCAACCAGAAGCAGGTCGGCATCGCTCTTCTGTCCTACCTGCAGGACTACGACGAGAAGTTCCCCCCGTTGGCCTCGGTCGCTAAGGTTAACGGCACGGACTATGTTCAAAACTGGGCCGTAGATTACAACGCCGGTACTGTGGCGGCTCCGATCCTTGTTCCGGGTATCGCTCAGTCGTACATCAAGAACAACCAGATTTTCCAGGACCCGAGCGGGCCGCGCGGCGCCTCGATCTTGTCTTACATGCTCAATGACCTTATTGCAGGTAAGTCACAAGCCGCTTGCGCTGCGGTTTCGACCACGGTTTTGACCTGTGACAGCTCCGGCGCGTCCGGTAACGCTACCGCCAACACCGCCCCGCTTCGCCTGAACGTTGGCCACTCGGTCGGCACCGTGGCGCCGATCCCGGTCACCACCATCACCGCCGCCGCCCCGATTCCTGCGGCGGGGACGCTGATGGATCAGGCCAAGATTGACGATGTTATCCGCCACAGCGACGGCGGCAACTTCTCCTTCGTGGACGGTCACGTCAAGTGGTACAAGGTTATCTTGACCCCTGCTAACGCGAACGCCATCACCAGCGGCGCCAGCACGGTGTACTTCCCGTCACGCTCCAACACCAGCGGCTCCTCGCAAGGCACGAATATCACGCCGAACGAGCCGGTTCCCGGCGGCAACATGGGAGCCTACGCGGCGACCTTCCAGCTGAACTAAGCCTCGACAGCCGCATCCTGAAAAGCGCGGCTCTTGAAGCCTGATCGCAAAAAGCAAATCCCCTCACGCACTGCGTGAGGGGATTTGTTTTTTGTCACAGGGTTTAACCGTGTCCGCTTCTCCTCGCATTCGCCCCACGGCTACCACGAAACGCTTGCTACTGCGCCGCGTCCGCGACGTCCCGCGCCATCTGCGCCATTAGAGCGTCGAGGCTGTCGAACTTGACCATCGGGCGCAAAAGACGCAGGAACGCGACGCCGGTGGTTTCACCGTATAGATTTTCGTTGAAGCCGTTCAGAATAAACGCCTCCACTGTACGCGGGAGGTTGGGGCCGATAGTCGGGTTATCGCCAACGGAAACGGCGGCGCGGTAGGCGGCGTTCCTCCAGAGAACATCGGCGGCGTAGACGCCCGCTCCGGGAACAAGAACGCCGTCAGCGGGCGCGACGTTCGCGGTGGGATAGCCAATAGTGCGGCCCAACTGTCGCCCTTTGACCACCTCGCCATGCAAGGCGTACGGGTGTGTAAGGAGGCGCGCGGCTTCCTCTACCTTACCGCCCGCGATCAAGTGCCGTATCGCCGACGATCGCGCAGGAACCCCGCCGACAAACACGGGCGGGACCACATGAACATCGAAGCCGTACCGCGCGCCCGCCGCGCGCAGAAACGCGGTGTCGCCCGCGCGGTCACAGCCAAACCGGAAATCGTCCCCGACCACCACCGCCCGCGCCCGCAATCGTGTCGCCAGAATGTCGCGCGCAAACTCCTTGGGCGTCAGGGCCGCAAAAGCGCGGTCGAATCGCGCAATCGCCACGTGCCGCGCTCCTGCGTCGCGCAGAAGATCGGCGCGCTCGCGGATCGTTCCCAAAAGCGGCGGAACGCGCGACGGAGAAAAGACCGCCGTCGGGTGCGGATCGAACGTCAGCGCGGCGGGCAAAACGCCGCCGCCTATTTCCTCCGCCGCTGTGACGGCCCGCTCAATCAGAGCGCGATGCCCGGCATGAACGCCATCGAAAACGCCCAGCGCGACCGCCAGAGGCTCGTCGCCCGTCATCTCATCCAGCGCAACCGCTTCTTCCCTGTGCTTTACCATGTCGCAGTGTAAGACGCGCCCGAACGCGTGTGCGTTCCCACCCTCTGCGGGGAAGAAAGCGGCCCCCGAGCCTCCGCCATAAAAGTCCGGGGGCGCGGCGGTTACGCGGGCGGCAAATTCTCGCGCAGAAACGCGAGGGTTTCGTCGCCGTGCTGATCTACCTTGACACGCGGGAACACTTTGGCGATATTGCCGTCGCGGTCAATAATAAACGTGGTCCGCTCAATCCCCATGCTTTTCTTGCCGTAAAAGTTTTTCTCTTTGTACACGCCATAGGCCGTGGAAACCGACGCGTCGGTGTCGGCGAGGAGCGGGAACGGCAAACGGAACTTTTCCGCGAACGCCTTGTGGGATTCGGCGTCATCGAGCGAAACGCCTAAAATCGCCGCGCCCGCCTCCGCGAACTCTTTTTGCATATCGCGGAACGTGCATGACTCGGTCGTACAACCCGGCGTATCGTCTTTGGGATAAAAATATAGCACGACGGACTGTGTCCCACGGAAATCGGACAACGAAATCGGCGTATCGCTCGTGTGCGTCGCGAGCGTAAACGGGGGAGCGGGCGTCCCCTCAGCGGGCGTGTTGGGCATAGGATAAAAACCTCCGGTTTTTGAGTTGAGCAAGAAAGTGAATAGCAGGATAGCAGGAAAGTGAGACCTGACGGTACCGTAAAGTCTCTTCTGGCTTTCTTGCCTTCTTGCTATTCACTTTCTTGCTTCTTCCAAGCGACATCGGCGACGCCCGCGCGGTGATTAGCGACGCGGGCGAGAACGAAAAGCAGATCGGCGAAACGGTTCAGGTAGCGCAATACCTCCGGGTTCATGTCGTCCGGGGCAACGCGAAATAAGGCTACCGTGCGACGTTCGGCGGTTCGGGAGACCGCGCGCGCGTGGTGCAGAAAAGCGGAGCCGGGAGAGCCGCCCGGTAAAATAAACTGCCGGAGCGGTTCGAGTTCGGTTTCGTGCGTGTCAATCAGCGCTTCGAGACGTTCGGTGTGCTGGGGAACGACGCGCGGAACCGGCGAACTTCCGCTGTTTTGCGTGAGCGGCGTGGCGAGATCCGCCCCGACCGTGAACAATTCGTTTTGTAAACCTGTAACCAAATCGCGGAGACGGGTGTCAGTGATATGGGCGGCGGCGACGCCGAGCAGGGCGGATACCTCGTCCACAGTCCCATACGCATCGACGCGGGCGTTATCTTTGCCTACCCGTGTTCCGCCGTAAAGTCCGGTCTCGCCTTTATCGCCCGCTTTGGTATATATTTTCATGGTTCGCTTATGCTACCGCGTTTGCGCAAGAAGGCCGAAGGCGCGCCGCGCGGACGGGCTTGTAAAAAGTATAGCACGAGCGGGCGTAACGGCGTTGTTGCAGTGAACCTTACCCGTAACTTTTGCGTCTGTGCTTGATGGCGTGGGCGGCGACATGCGGCGTTTTGGTCACGGCGCATTTCCGTGTGGCTTCATGGATCCCCGTGGCAGAGTGTCCGCTCCGCCGCTTGACACGCTATGTTATTTCAATCTTGATTTAGTATGATAAAAAACAAAACTATCGCGCCAAGCGCGGCTTTGCTTTTCGCCGCCGCGCTCCCCGCCTCACCTGTTCTCGCCCAGCAACCGCAAACGTCGCCGGTATCCCCGGCGCAAACGCCGCAACCCGTTTCGCCCGCTCAAACGCCGCCGCCAACTTCCGGGACTACCCCTCCCACAAACCCGTTCCCCAAATCTGAGCCGCCTACCAAAGCGGGGGATGTGGGGAAAACCGCGCCGCGCAACACGCCGGGCCGGGCGGATGTCGTCGAGCTTCCTTCGCCGCTTTCGCTCGCGCAGGCGATTGAGTTTTCGCTTCGGCTCCAGCCCAACATCGCGATTGCGGTTGCGGGACGTCAAGGAGCCGAACAGCGCGTCCGGCAGGCGCAATCCAACTACTACCCGCGCCTTACGCCGACCTACCAATACAACACCGCATACCAGTTTGGCCCTTCCACCCAATTTGTGCCGTCGACTTCCACGGGAACCGGTACCGGCACGGGTACGGGGACAGGCACCGGTACTGGTACGGGGACAGGTACCGGCACGGGAACGGGCGTAGGTACCGGCGGTACCGGTACAGGACCCGGGGGGACAGGGACCGGTACCGACACAGGGACTACCGCAAACGCGGCGGGACGGACACGTCAGGTGTCAGGGCAAAATGGCACATTCGTCACCACGAACACCGGCTCCAACGATACTACCCGGAGCGCCAACTTAGCGCTCTCCTATAATCTTTACGACTCAGGAACGCGTGAATTACAGGCGCGGCAAGCCCGACAAAGTCTGCGCGGTAGCCTGTACTCCGAGCAGGATACGCGGCAGGGAACCATTGCCAATGTCGCGGACGCTTACTTCAACGCCCTTCGCTCCGCCGCGCTGGTTCGGGTCGCTGAGTCCAATGTCGCCCGCGCCCAAAACACGCTGGATGTGGTTCGCGCTCAGGTCGAGGCCGGCGTGTCCGCGCGCAAAGACACCTTTCAAGCCGAGGCGGACCTGCTGAACGCGCAGGTAACGCTTCTCCGGAACCAGAATGATGCCGCTATCGCGCAGGCGCAACTGAAAAACACGATTGGCGTGGTGGGAGGCCAGCCGCTCACGCTCGCGGACTTCCCGGCCCCAACCTCGGATACGCCGCTCACCGCCGCCCTGACGCCGCAAGGGAGTAGCCGACCGGACGCGCCTGCGGCGGCGGTATCCAGCGATGTGAGCGAGGCGATCAACCAGTTCAGCGATCTCGCCTACCGCGCCCGTCCCGACTTGGCGCAGGCGCAGACCAATGTGGAAGTCAGCCAAACCAGTGTGGGTTTGTCCCGGATCGGTACAGGCGTTCAAGTAAGCGCCAATGCGTTTGCGAACAACCGTATTGCCACGGATCGGTTCGACCGCTCTATTGGGAATGACCGAACCATAAGCGTAGGCGTTTCCTATCCTCTCTTCGACGCGGGAAACGCCCGCGCGCAGTTGAACGAGGCGCGGGCATCCGAGCGCGCTACCGATGCGCGCCTTACCAGCCTGCGCCAGCAGGTCGCGGTCGAGGTGGAGCAAGCGTACCGCACGCTCGCGCAGTCGCGCGCGTCCATTCCCGCCGCCCTTGCGGCCCAAACCGCCGCCCAGGTAAACTACGATGCGGCCCTTGAATCGCGCCGCGAGGGCGTCGGTTCTATTGTTGAAGTTATCACTGCTCAAACCCAATTAGTTCAGGCGCAACAAAGTTACATTCAGGCGATCTATGACTTCTACGGGGCGGACGCACGCCTCGCGCGTGCGGTAGGTCAAGCGGAACGCATCGCCCAAACCGGGGCGTCCGCCCAAACCAATTCCAGCGCGCCCGCTACCCCAACCGTCACCCCGCCGCCCGTCGTGACGCCTCCCGCTACCGTCCCGCCCGCCGCACCGACGCCGCCCTAGCCGCGTTAGCCTTTTGCTGTTTTGTTGTTTTGCGTTGTCCGGGGCCGTCTACTTATCGTGAGACTAAATCGCTCAAGCCGCGCGGCTCCCTCTTCCAGGGAGGACCAACCAAACGTTGGATCGGTGATTTTGTAAACGAAAGGTCCGCCTGTTTTTCCGCATCAGCGCGGAAAAACAGGCGGACCTTTCGTTTAAGAATGCTCGGTCAAGCGTTCGGCTTGAGCCGCCCGCGGCTTTGAGCGGGAGCCGCGCGGCTTGAGCGATTTAGTCTCACGATAAGTAGACGGCCCCGGACAACGCAAAACAACAAAACAGCAAAAGGCTAACGGACGGAGTCGGCGATTCGTTTCATTTGGTCGTCAGGGAGCGCGCCGAAGAGTAGAAAGGTCCGGTCGGCTTTGCGCCATACATAGGCTCTTTGGCCGCGCGGAAAAGAGATGAAGCCGGTGCGGGAAGCCCCGAGGCGATCCTGCACGGGCGGGGGGAGCGGGCGCGACGATTGCGCGAGCGTCAGCACGGTTAAACCGTTATCGTAGCGCAGGCTGATGCGCTCCTTGTCCGGGCCGCTCACAGAGACTCCTTTCAGCGTAAAGCCGGGCGGCAGGAAGGACGGCGTACGTACCGGCACCCCCGCCTTTTGCGCCGCCTCCACCGTCGCAAAGTTTTGGCGGATCGCTTGAACTATCGCAACGCCTTTACCTACTTGCGGCTGGGCGAAGTCATCGCTTTTAAAACGCGGCGACAGGTCAACCGAAATATAGTAAGAGCCAAACAGCACTTGACCGTTCGGACCAATTTCCTCGCTACGAAGGCGCAAACCGGTTTCGCGATCAACCCAAAATCGGCGCGATGGCGCGGCGACCCCGACAGGCGGTGAAACCGAAACAATGTCGGCGGTGCGACCCGCGATAACATCCGAGCCGGTGACGGTTGCGCGAAGGCGACCTGGGCCGCCGCCAATCCGTTTAAATAATTTGTCCGGTTCGCCTTCGGAAAGAAACGAGGATCGTTCTGTTATCCGGTGGGCGCCGGGCGAGTAAAACCAGGACTTCCGGTAGTTATCTACCAGAATATCCCCTTTCTCCGGCTTGATGGTTTCGCGGCGCAAACCCCGCTTCGGGTCGCGCTTCACTAATTGTTCGCTTCCTTTTCCGTCCGCGCCAAACGTCGCCTCGCGCGCGAAAAAGGCGCGCGTCGTTTCCGCCTTTACCATCCGGCGCAACAAATCGCGCGCTTGTTTTTCCGACGGCGACCGGTCTCGATCACGATCCCGGTCGCGATTTCGATCGCGTTTGCCGTGGAACTGAGGGTTTCCGAGGGGCGTCGAACCATTTGTTCCCTGCGCCCGTGTTGCGAGCGGAGCGAGTAGCGCAAGCGCGCCCGTAACAACAAGCGAAAGGGCGACGGATTTCGTCGCCCCTTTCTTTAGTGCGGGTGGCAAATTCCCGGATTTTTCTGTAAGCATGGTGAACTCAGGCAAATCAAGTATCAGGTCAATCGCGAACGTGAACAAGAACGACGCGTTTACAA
>CAXUMS010000094.1:0-4905 GCA_964252165.1 uncultured Armatimonadaceae bacterium | reverse complement strand
CGCTTCCACACGTTCGCTTGTCGGAATCGTTGACATATCGGAGGCGAGCATAACGCCCGCCTGATCGCCGAACGGTTGCGCGGCGGAGTACGCGGCGTGTTCATTCCACAACGACTGCAAACCGCTGGTATCCGCCGTTGAAACGGATGCGGTTGTCGCAACAGGAACTTTCGCGGCGTTCCCGTTCAGGTTATGCATGGTTAGTACCGTCGCGGGAACCAGCGCGGCAAGCGCGGCGACGGCGGCGAAAGCGGGTCGCAAAACCGGGGTTGCGGGAAACGCCCACGCGTTTCGCACGCGCTCCCACAGCGAAACGGAACGCGGCGCAAGAACGCGGTCCGCGAGCCGCGCGGCAAGGGCGGCCTCGAAGCCCGCCGATGTTTCCCGCGCCGCCAAACCGGACAACAAGCTCGCCGTAGTCCGTAATTCCGTTGCAACCCGCTCGCAAACCGCGCACGACGAAACGTGCAATTTCACCGACCACGCCGTATCGCCGTCGAGCGTATTATCCACGTATTCCGACAAGAGCGGCTGTACTTTTTTGCAATCTAACATGGTTGCCATTAGGGTTGAACTTTCGATTAACTTCCGCTTACATACGGACGCAGATGCTCGCGCAGGGCGACACGAGCGTTAAAAATACGAGACTTCACCGTGCCAAGCGGAACGCGCTCGGCTTCGGCGATTTCCTCATAGGACAAACCCTCAATATCGTGAAGCGCAACAGCGGCGCGCAACTTGGGCGGCAGTTTCGCAAGCGCCGCTTGTATTTGCCCGTCTAACTCTTTACGGGCGAAAAGCGCGTCCGGCTCGTTTGTCCAGTCCGGTACGTCGCGGGTCGCGCCCGGTCCGTCCTCGTCACCGCCCGGTAACGGGGCGTCCAGAGACGACACGACGCCGCGCTCTTTTTTGCCGCGTCGAAACGCATCCACGCACAGGTTCCCCGCGATACGGAACAACCACGTCGAAAGGCTCGCCTCGGCCCGAAACGCACCAATGTTCGTGTACATTCGCACGAACACCTCTTGCGTCAAATCTTCGGCGTCCTCCGCGCTTCCGGTCATGCGGTAGATGTAGTTATAAATCTTATTCTTGTACCGCGAGACAATCTCGTTAAAGGCGACGACATCGGCCTTTTGGCACCGCGCGATCAGCGACGCATCGCTTTGGGGCAAGGTCAGACTCCGCAGGAACATAGACGATCCTTCTTGTATTCGCACCGTATCAAAACGCAACGCTTTCCGCACCCTTAGACGCAACCGTTCGCCATTTGTTCATTCGCTTCCCTGTCCCGAAACGACAAAAACAAATGACGGTTATTCGTGAAAAAAGACACGATGTCCGGCGTTTTCACCGTCGTAAAATGGCCCCGGTGATACAATAAACGCGATATGAACGTCGATAACGATGCGCCGGACATTCCGCTTCTCCGTTTAGAGAAGGTACGGAAGTCGTTTGGCGCGCGTCGCGTTCTCGCAAGCGTGACCTTCGAGGCGCGACGCGGAGATATTATTGCGGTGACCGGCCCGAACGGTTCGGGGAAGTCCACGCTCTTGAAAATCATCGCGGGTTTGGCCCGCGCAGGCGGGGGAGCCATAACTCTTTGTGGCGTGACCGATAGCGCGGCGCGGCGGGCGATGGTAGCGTACGCTGGGCCGGATGTGGCGTTTTACCCGGAACTGTCGGGACAAGAAAACTTGGCGTTCTTCGCGCGGGCGGGCGGAAAGTCATTGGGCGCGGCGGATGCGGTTAGCCTGCTCGCGGCGGTCGGCCTTGCGGGGCGCGGGGCGGATGCGGTCGGGGCGTACTCGTCCGGGATGCGGCAACGGTTGCGCCTCGCCTTCGCCCTGATGCGGTCCGATGCGCCCTTACTACTTTTGGATGAACCGTCACTCGCGCTCGATGATACAGGCGTACCGCTCATCGCCGAGATGGCGCACGCGCATTCCGGGCGCGGCGGCGTGGTTCTTCTGGCGACCAACGACGCCCGTGAGGCCGCGCTCGGAGGACGAACGCTTGCCCTGGGCGCGTGAGGCATGGGCGATTTTCGTAAAAGAGTTGCGAAGCGAGTGGCGCACGCGGGTCGCCGTTTCGTCGGTCGGGCTGTTCGCGGTCGGTTCGCTTTTGCTGGTGAACCTCGCGCTTCGCGTCGAACCCGCGCCGGGCTTATCGGAGCCAGCGCGGGCGAGCCTGAGCGCCGCGCTTTTGTGGACGCTGTTGTTCTTCACGGCGGCGACCGGCTTGGGCCGGGCGTACGTTTTGGAAGAAGAGCGGGGGACCGGTTTGGCCCTGCGTCTTTGGGCGCGGGCGACCACGGTTTGGGCGGGTAAGTTCGGCGCGAACGCGGTTTTGCTCGGCGCGGTGACCCTTGTGACAACGCCTGCGCTTTTATCGCTACTCAGCGTGGGGAGAACCGTGAACCCCGCCCTGCTTTTTTGCGTACTGTTTCTGGGCGTCACGGGAACGGCGGCGACTTTTACGTTCACCAGCGCGCTTGTCGCGCAGGCGTCGGCGAAGGGCGGTTTGCTTGCCGCGCTTGCATTTCCCGCATTGGTTCCGCTGTTGCTCGCGGGCGTGCAAGGGACAAAAATCGCGCTTGGCGTCACGGGCGCGGAAGGTCAGTTTGTTCGCGCGCCCTTCGCGCTTGCGAGCGGCGACCTGCAACTGTTGTTTTCTTACGCGGTTATTTCGATTACCGCATCGCTCCTGCTGATAGACTTTGTTTGGAATGACTAAAACGGCTTCAACAAGTAAAACCGCCTCGCCTATTCTCGATGCTCTCGCGACAGCGGGCAAGTGGACTATCGGCATTGGCGTCGCGCTGTGCGTCACCGGGGCGTTCCTGTGGCTGCCGCCCGCCCGCGGCTTCCAGAACCCGGAACTTGCACGTATTGTCGCGCTTCACTTGCCAAACGCCGCCGCGATCTTAACCGCGTCGCTTGTCGCTACCTATTTCGGCGCGCGCTACCTCCTCAAAGGCCGCGACCCGATGGACGACGCCAAGTCTAAAACCGCCGCCGCGCTTTCCGCGCTGTTCTGCATACTCACCACGGTCACCGGCTCGATTTTCGCCCATGTTCAGTGGGGCGTGTACTGGAATTGGGACCCGAAGCAGATATGCATCACCATCCTGCTCCTGATCTACGCCGCGTATTTTGTTCTGCGGGCGGGAATCGAGGACCCGGACAAACGGGGCGCGGTTTCCGCCGCGTATGTTTTATTTATGGGCGTAATGACGCCCATGCTGACGTATGTCGTGCCGCGCTTGATGCCGTCGCTTCATCCCAAGAATGCGGGCTTCGACGCCCCATACCTCACGATAATCGGCGCGATGTCGTTCCTGCTCCCCGGCCTGTTCTTTTGGATGCAAAGTATCGCCGTGCGCTATGAGCGTGTACGGCTTCTGGTCGCTGAACGAAACGAGGAAGCCGTTCCGCCCGAACTGACCGAAACGACGCGCCCTGCAAGCGCGGGCGCGGTCGTTCCCGCGCGCGGAGCGTAAACTTTATTATGCAGACTTCTATGTTGCCGCTTCTTGCCGTCGCCCTCCTGATGTGGGCGGGCGTGTTTGTGTTTATGCTCGGCGTGGATCGCCGCGTTCGTTCTTTGGAGCAAAGCCTCGATAGCGAACGAGAAGGGAACGCTCGCCGATGAAACCCGCCGCCTGGGTCGGATTGCTGGTTATCTGCGCCGCTCTCGCGTTCGGCGCGAAAGCGTTTGTCACCAACCTCACGCCGTATGTCACGTTCGCGGAAGCCCGCGCCGCGACCGGAACCGTGCAGGTGATGGGCAAGTTGGACAAGAAAAGCGTCAAGAGCGAGCGCGACGCGCTCCGCTTCGACATCGTGATGAAGGACGGCGACCGCATGAAAGTGCAGTTCACCGCCGCGCGTCCGCCAAACTTCGAGCAGGCTATCGAGGTGACGGCAATCGGTGCGTTCGATAAATCCGCGCAAACGTTCAAGGCCGATAACCTTCTGGTCAAATGTCCGTCCAAGTACCAGGGAACGGAAACCAAAGGCTACGGCGCGGGCGGCAAACCGGAAGCGCAGTTATAAGGGAACCGCAACGGCGCGGCGCATCGGCTTACACAGACTGGTTTGTATGCGCTTGGTTGATGCGGTTAAGTTAGCAAGGCCAAATTCAGTATGGTTTTAGGATACGTACTTTTATCCGTCGCGCTCGCCGCGACCGTGCTTGCCAATGTCCTGTTCACGCTGTCGCGGCGCGGACTCGACCAGCCCTATGCGCGCCGGGACCCCGCCGGGACATGACCGAGGCCGCGGGCGCGCCCGAGCCGCATCATTCCGGCCACCGCGAGCGTTTGCGGCAGCGGTTCGTGGCGGCCGGCGACGCCGCCCTGGCCGATTACGAGCTTCTCGAACTGCTGCTGTTCCGCGCCATGCCCCGGCGGGACGTGAAACCGCTCGCCAAGGCGCTCCTCGCCCATTTCGGCTCGTTCGCGGAGGTGCTCACCGCGCGGCCCGAGCGGTTGCGCGAGGTGGAGGGGCTCGGCGCCGCGGCCGTGACCGAGTTCAAGATCGTCGAGGCGGCGGCGCGGCGCCTCGTCAAGGGCGCGATCAAGACCCGGCAGACGCTGGCGTCGTGGAGCGAGGTCGTCGATTACTGCCGCGTCGCCATGGCGTTCGCCGACCGCGAGGAATTCCGCGTCCTGTTCCTGGACAAGCGTAACGTGCTCATCGCCGACGAGGTGCAGGGCCGGGGCACGGTCGACCACACGCCCGTCTACCCGCGCGAGGTGATCCGGCGCGCGCTGGAGATCGGCGCCACCGCGCTGGTCCTGGTGCACAATCACCCGTCCGGCGACCCGACCCCGTCCACGGCCGA
The DNA here is from genome assembly GCA_964252165.1 of uncultured Armatimonadaceae bacterium. GTDB lineage: Bacteria > Armatimonadota > Armatimonadia > Armatimonadales > Armatimonadaceae > CAXUMS01. Next base: position 57 of record CAXUMS010000094.1, on the reverse strand, counting down.
CATCCGCATGACGCACGAGATCGTGGCCATCGCCAAGCCGCTCGGGATCGCGGTCCA
>CAXUMS010000093.1:0-18936 GCA_964252165.1 uncultured Armatimonadaceae bacterium | reverse complement strand
TTGCTCGATCACGGTGACGCGATGGCCCGCGTGGGCGAGACGAAGCGCGCACGCCATACCGCCCACGCCCGCCCCGATAACGACAACGCGGAGCGGCTTGGCGTCATTCTTTTGTTTGTTTTGCACAAACGTTATTGTACCGGCGCGAATGTCGCACCGTCGCGGCGCGGTTCGTGCAGGAAATACGGCCTGTCGCCGATAATAGGCGGGTACATTCGGCCTTATGCGAGCGTTATTCATTTTCTTCGAGAGCGTCGCGCCAAAGGCAAAACACACGTACAGATTGCAACTATGAACAAAATGAGTTTCGCCGTTGTCGGCGCTGGCCTGTTCCTGATCGCGGCGGGCGCACACGCGGCGGGATCGCCTCCCGGCGCCGCTTCGTCCACTTGGGAGATGGGCGGGTTTGTGAAGGGCGCGCACGTCTTTCCGATGGGCAAAGCGCTGGTACGCTCGGCCCCGTCGTCGACTGCGCCGGTTCTGCGCGAGGTTGTCGCAAGCGCTGACGCGCCGGGCGCAAGCGACATTATCGTAACGGAGCGCCTTGATCAAACGTCCCGCGACGCCACCGGCTACCGTGATAGTTGGTACAAGGTTTCGTTTGGGGATACCGACGGGGGCGCAAAGCGCGCCGGGTTTGTTTGGGGCGGCGACCTCGCCAAAGCCGCGATGTCCGCCGACCTCGACGGCGATGGCGCAAACGAGTTAGTTCTTGTTGGCATTGGTGGCAAACCGGGCGCGAAACCGAGCGTTGAGAACAAGCGAATTGTGACCACCCGCGTACTCAAAACAAATGGGGGCGGGGCGTCGCTCGCTTTCGCGCCCATCGAGACCCAGGAAAGCGATGCATTCGGCTACTCGCTGTCCGCGCAGGCGCTTGCGGTCGGGAAAGGTTTGTCCGGCAAGCCCGGCATTATCCGCATTAAGTTCCGCTACGGCGCATGCGACTATCCAAATGGCGACGTGTACCTTGTTTACGCGAAGAACCGTCTGAGTTACGGCTTGACCGCGTTTAGCGTCGCGAATGAGTTCGGTAGCGTGACAAGCGATGTTTATTTCCCCTCCGACAAGCGCGGCGAGCCGGGCCGGGTTATAGTTCACACCGTGACCCGGCAGGGCGATGAAACCACAAATAAGATTGTGCGCCAAAGCGCGGATACCGTCGCGTACGCGTGGAACGGCGTCACGCTGACGCCGGTTCGCCGGCAAACCCGCTGATTGAACCGCCCGCCTAATTAGACGGGCGGTATGACTTGCCTTATGTTTACCAATCGCAGTGACCTTATCCGACATAATCCGCCGCTCCTCGCCTATGGCGTATGCGTCACCGACGTGGACGATGATGGTGCGTTCGAGTGGTTTGTGGCGGGTTTCGGCTCACCTAATCGGACGCTTGCGTGGGAGAATGGCGGCCTCATTGACCGGTTCGACCGGACGCTGTCCGCGCTTGACAGGCGCGCTATCGGGGTGGCGGCGGGTGATATAGACGGCGACGGGCGCGAGGAAATCTACGTCCTGAACACGGACACGTTCGCCGGGGCCAAACGCTTCGGCGATAACTTGTTCGCGCGCCGGGGCGGTCGCTGGGTGGATTTGTTTGCGCTCGGCGAGAATATTTCCCTTGTCAATCAGGTCGCGGGCCGCTCGGTCGCGGTGACGGACCGGTTCGGGGCGGGCAGATATGGCTTTGTCGTAGCAAACTATGGCGGCCCGATGCGCTTGTACGAGCATACGGGCGGCGCGGTGGATCAATTGGACGATGCCGCCTCGGACGCGGGAATTGACTACATCACGGGCGGGCGCGCTCTGGTCAGTTTACCTCTGGTGTCCGCTCCGGGCCGTATGGATATTTTCGCCGCCAACGAAAACAGCCCGAATTTTCTGTTCGTTTCGCAGGGCGACGGCACCTACGACGAGATCGCGGACGCGCTTGGCATTGCGGATGCGGGCGAAAACGGGCGAGGCGTCGCGGTTTTGGATGCGGACGGCAACGGGCGTTTCGATCTGGTTATCGGCAACTGGCACGGCGAGAACCGCTTATTTCTGCAAATGCCGCCGCTCGCGGGCGGCGACTTCCCGGGCGGATTTTTAGACGCGACGCCCGGCGATATGGCGCGCCCGTTGTCCGTGCGAACCGTGATCGCCGCCGATTTCGACAACGACGGTGTCGAGGAAATTTTCTTCAACGCAATTGGGGAACCAAATCGCCTGTACGCCCTGCAAAACGGCGTTTGGACGCGCATCCCGATTGGCGATGCGGGCGAGCCGGACGGTTTGGGGACCGGCGCGGCGGTGGGGGATTTGGACGGCGACGGGCGATTGGAACTCTTGATTGCGCACGGCGAAACGGGCGCGCAACCGTTATCGCTCTACCACGGCCCTGACAATGGCAACCACTTTCTGCGCGTTCTGCCGCTCACGCGGGCGGGCGCTCCGGCGCGCGGGGCGGTGGTGACGCTCACGACCCGAACCCGCGTTCAGCGGCGCGCCGTTGACGCCGGAAGCGGCTATCTGTGCCAAATGGAGCCGGTCGCGCATTTCGGCCTGGGCGGCGAAACCGATGTGGAAAGCGTTTCCGTGGTGTGGCCGGGCGGGGCGGCGGTTACGATAAACCGTCCGGCGATCCGTCAAACGCTCCGGGTTCCGTATCCCGCGTGACGCCCGGCTACGGCTGGTACACGCGGCCCTTCCATGCATGACCGCGCCCGGATAGCGCGAGATACGCGGAGTTCCACGCAATCGCGATCGTGATACACCATCCAAAGGGGTGCGTCAGAACGGTCCACACCGCTTGCCGGAAACGTATCGTGAGCGCAAAACGAACGGCGAACGATAACACGCCGTGGGCGAGCGGAACGTGAAACGCCCAGATCGAGCGCGCGCCGGTTGCAAGCGCGACCGCCACAAACGCCCACGGAACAACCTGCGTCACCAGCAAAAACAAACTCCAAACGCCGACAACCGTGAGCGAGCGGCCCATCGCGGAAAACAGGTTTTTTGAAAAACCGTCCCAAACGCCGCGCAAACTGTCGTACATGCGAACCGCGTACACGCGCGAACCGTCGCCGTAAACGAGACGGAGGCCGGAGCGCTTGACATGCTGGGCGAAGCGGATGTCCTCCGCCATCTCTCCCTTGACGCTTTCATGCCCGCCAAGCGCGCGGTACGTTTCAGCGGGCAACAGGAGAAACGCGCCGTTCGCGGCGGCGAAGGCCGGGTTCTTCGACGCGTACACATTGCGGATGGGAAGCAGGGCGAACACGACGAAGTATTGAAGCGGAACCAGAATGTGTTCCCAGAACGAGCCGCATTCGAGGTAGGGAATCAGGCTAAGGCAGTCCGCGCCAACTTTTTCGCGGTGTAGAACGGCGGAGGCGAGCGCGTTTGGGTAGAACGTGCAGTCGGCGTCGGTGAGCAACAGCAGGTCCCCGGTGGCCTGGGCCGCAAGTTGGCGCAGGGCGTTCGGCTTGCCTTTCCAGCCGGGAAGCAGATTGCCGCCGGCCAGCACGCGCACGCGCGCATCGTGGTTCGCGATGTCGCAAGCGATCCGTGCGGTATCGTCGGTGGAGTGGTCATCAAGGACCAGGATTTCGAGCGCGCCCGGATAGTCCTGCGCAAGAAGCGAGCGAATGCAGGCTCCGATAACGGCGGCTTCGTTTCGCGCAGGGATAAGCACGGACAGTGACGGATAGGGCGCTGGCGCGGGTTCGGCGATGGGGCGTTTCGGCTGGCGAAAGGTAAACCAATCCGCGATAGCGTTGACGACCGAGTACCCGACGAACGCGCTTGCGGCGATCTGGTAAACTGAAACCGGCGTCGCGACCTGCCGCGCCCACGTTTCCCATTCGGTCAGCGACGGAAATAACATCGTTCCTCATTGTACCGGGGCCACGCCCCGCTTCCCGCTTCAGCCAATTTATTTTGCGTATCCTTTTCGGCCCCGAACATGATGTTCCCCATGCGGAACCGGATTTGCCCGGCGCATATGAGTGGTGGTATTTTGATGCGCTTTCCGATGATGGTAAATATGCGCTTGTGGTAATCGTGTTTTTGGGAACGCCGATGTCGCCGTACTACAAAGCGGCGGCGACCGGCAAGCGACCGAAGCCGCGCGATTGGTGCGGCGTGTTCGTGTCGCTCCACGAAAAACGCACGGAACGCTGGCGAGAGCGTGCGTATTCGTACAACCTTTACGATCACGGCGACTTTGGTGAAATGTCGCAAACTGTGGGCGGCGCGCGGATCGTTCGTGACAACAACGGCTCGGCTACGGTGTGGCGCGTCACGGCGGATGAGTCGGGGCTATGGCGCGGGCGCACACAGGTGGAGATGACGTTCGCGGCTACGGGTCCCGCGCTCGCCTTGCCCGCGATGGGTGGGGAGGAAGCCACGTCCCCGCATACGTGGGTGTGCGTCGCGCCGGTGTGCCGTGCGGAAGGGGCGGTAACGCTTGCGTCCGGCGAGGTCGTGCGGTTCGCGGGGAATGGCTACCACGATCACAATTTTGGCGTTTTGCCCTATGAGGACGCCGAATACTGGCAATGGGGACGCGTTCCGCTTCGGCGGGACAGGGAGACCGAACCGTCCCACACGGCGGTCTATTATCACATTGCACCGCCCGCAACCGCCGAAGCCGATACGCCGCCGCAAACCACGTTGCTCGTTTTCGACGCGGCGGGACAGCCGGTGACGGCGCGAACGGTTGCCGCCGTTCTGCCGCCGCAGGAACAAGGCGGCTCGTACGGAATGCGCTACGAGCGAACCCTGCTTTTAGGGGATGCCGGAGCGGGTGAGCCGACATTGACCGCGACCGTAAGGGACCGCGCGGGCGTGTTCTCGAACGGTCCGTTTTACGCGCGTTTTCCCGTTCATGCCGAGTTTGCGGAAGTTACGGAGAACCACACCGTAACCCCTGCGGTTTGGCGCGGTGACGGTATTGGCGAGGCGTTTCGGCCCGCGCGCCTGTGCGGGCCGATTGCAAGCCGCGCCATGTGGTCACGCATCCGGCGGCGGCGTTCGTGACGTTTTTACCGCATGCGTCCAGCGCGTGGGAAAACGAGCCGCCGGAGCCAAACCCGGTCGCGGAAATAATCGCGACACGAACGCTTCAGGTCGGCGTGGGCGCGCTCGCGCTTCAAACCGCGCTTCGTTGCTTGTTGCGTGACCCGGATCGGGCGCGCTGGGCGTCGTGGGGCGCGGCGGGTGTAACGGTCGGTTTGTCCGGATACTTCGCGGCGACGTTCTCCGCGCGTGTTCCGCTCGGCGGCGCGCGGCTTGTAACGCGCTTGCCCCGGTCGGCGGGGCCGGGGGCGGTTGCGCTGACGTTCGACGACGGCCCGCACCCCGACACAACGCCGCGCCTTTTAGATATTCTCGCCGCCCATCAAGCCAAAGCGACGTTTTTCCTAATTGGAGAGCGCGCGTCCCGGCACCCAGATCTGGCGCGACGTATCACGGACGAAGGGCATACGGTCGGCGTCCACGGCTTGCGGCATCGGACGATGGTTTTAACATCCGGGCCGCAACTCCGGCGCGAACTTCGCGAGGCCGTCCGGCGCATAGAGGATGCCACGGGGCAAGCGTTGCCAAGCCCGCGCCTCCTGCGTCCGCCGTACGGCTTCAAAACCGTGACGCTGTGCCGCGTCGCCGGACGGGAAGGGTTCCAAATCGTCGCGTGGAACGTAGACGGGCGTGACTACGATGATCCGCCGCCCAATATTTTGACCGCTCGCCTCTTGTCTCGCCTTACGCCCGGAGCCATTGTTCTGCTCCACGAGCGGCCCCGCCGCCCCGAAACTTTGGAAGCCACGCTTCCCGTTCTGCTCGCGGAAATAAGGGCGCGCGGCCTCCGCCCGGTTCCCGTCACGGTTTGAACAGGTATTATAAGGCCAGCCTGAGAAGCGATGTGCGAATATCGAGAATGCTACTGGCCCACATCACGCCAAAAGATTTTGTCGATGCCAGCCCAATTCCTGACACCAACCTATACCGACGCTACACGGTGGTTGACCAGCAGGACAGAAGGGACGTAGCCGGGGCGTTCTACGCCCCGCCCTTACCAATTTCTAAACTCCTCACCCTTGCTTTTTAGTCCGGGCCGATGGACTTCAGGAACCGCCATGCGATCACGGGAAGGGCGGCAATCGCGATGGTTGCACGAATCTCCATCGGCATCCACGACGCAAGGGAAAGGGCGATGCCGATAACGAAAACCATCGTCATGGCTTCGATGGTCTCGCGCGTCATGGAGCGAACCATTTTTTTGTTTTTCAGCGTGTCGAAGAAACCGTCCACGGGCAAGGGCGCCCCGCACACCTGGCATTCGGTGTCCGTGGGGTGGCCCAGCATCCCGCATTGACGGCAGATCTGCTGGCGCGTTCGGATAGTTTGTCCGTAGGTCGCGCGGGTAAGTCCAGCATCCTGCGCGGCCTCCAAACGCGTCAAGCGCAGTTTGTTGTCCAAGCCGGAACCGGCGAACATGCCCGACCCGGTCGCGGGGTGTTCCGCTTCGAGCGCGATTGCCCGCGCGAAGCAATCGGCGGCGTCCTGGGGAAAGTTCGCGGCCCGGAGGGCATCGCCGAGCTGTTCATACGCCGCAACGGATTCCGGCTGGTTTTCCAGAATTCGACGGCGAAGCGCGATTTTTTGCGCTTGACGCCGCGCTTCGCTTCGGTCTCGATGCGCGTCCGATACACTGGACCAAACGATCCATCCAAAAACAAGAACGAGCAAAAAAACGGCCATGTCGTTATTTTAACGCGCGAACGGGCGCGCCGGTTACGCTTTGCGCACCCATCGCGCCACAAAAATCGGGTCACATGTCCGCCTGCGGTAGCGTATACTGAAAAACGAATGGTTCGCGCGGTCTACGCTTGTCCGCTCGCGCCGCATTTCCTATGACGACGACCACTGCAATGCAACCGCTACGCCGTTCCCGCCGCCTGCCGCGCCGTTTTTCGCTGTTTCTTGCGCTCCTTGTGGCGGGCGTTACGCCACTTATCGTTCGCGCCGCGCCCGGCGGCCCGCCAACCGAGCGAACGCAACAAACCGGGGCGTCGGTCAAGCCCGCGCCCGCCGCGATGGTTGGCAAAACGACGATTGCGGAGTTGGACGAGGCAAGCGACGGTTACGTTCTGCCCCTTGTGTACGATCCACCGCGTTACCCGCTTCCCCTTGTGTTTGTTCGCATTAATGGCTCGGAACCGCTTCCTTTTTTGGTGGACACCGGCTGGGGAACCAACTTCACGGTTGCCGACTGGGTGGGGGAGAAACTAAAACTCGCGCCAACTGGGGGGACCGTCCGGGCGAACAAGACCGTTCTTTTCCGCGAGGTCAGCGTCAGCAGCGTGACGCTGTGCGGCGTGGCGACCGAGAAGGGCGGCAAGGGCGATGTGGATATTGCCGAAATGCGAACCGTGGATCAAGGGGATTTTAGTCTGATAGAGTCGGTATGCGGGCCGGTTACCGGCCTGGATGGCAAACCCGCGCGGCTCGCGGGCGCGCTCGGTATCGGCGTTTTATCCGCGACCACGGCCCGGTTCGACTGGGCGCAGAAAACGCTGACGGTTTTCGTCAAGCCGCACCCGCCGCTCGCGCCCCGCGTGACGCGGTCCGTGTTGTCGCTCCGTCCCGGTTCCGCCGCGACCGACCCGGATCGTTTTTACGTGACGCTTCCGCCGGTCGCGCCGCAGGTCCCGCCGGTTTCGCTTCTTCTGGACACCGGCAGTATGGGAACGTCGCTGCCGCTCGCGGTCACGTCGCGCTTGTCGCCGCGCGCCGCAAAAATGAGCGGGCTGGGAACGATTGACAGCTTGTTTATCGTGGATCGGATGCTGGTTCCCCAACTTGCTATCGGGTCGAACGCCGAGCCGAACGTCACCGTGGACGCCTTGCCACCCGGCGACATCGGGAAAATGGGGATGAACTTGCTTGCCCGGTTCCGCGTGACGATGGATTTCCGCAACAACGAACTCATTTTAGAGCGCGCCGCGAACTGGCGCGACCGGGTGACAATTGACGGCGGAACCGGAATCGAACTGGCGCGCGGCGGGACCGACGCAAGCGGCTTTGTCGCGCAGGCCGTGATAACGGGAACGATTGCGGACCGGGCGGGCGTTCGTGTGAACGACCGTCTGGTATCAGTGGACGGCAAACCGATTGCGGACCTGCCGCAATCCGTGGTCGAAAATCTGGTCGAGGGTGTCGCCGCGACGGTCGCCGTGCTGGTGTGGGAGCGGCCCGCCGCCTTGCCGGGCGGCAAGCCGGAAACGGTGACGACCATGTTCACGCGCCCCGACGAGTTTTCCGTGTCGCCGCGTCCGTACTTCGGCGTTTCGCTACAAAAGCCGAACAACAAGCCGCTGATCGCGCTCCGCGTTTTGGAAGGCTTCGCCGCGTACCGCGCGGGCCTGCGCGACAACGACCGAATCATCACGCTGGGCGGCCTGCCCACGGACGCCATGCCGCCGCAAACCCTGCGCGCCCAACTCCTGAACTACAGCATCCCCATCACCTACCGCCACACAACCGACAAGCCGAACGTTCTACGCGCCGCCGTTCTGCGCGCGGACCGCCCGAAAACAGGACCGTAGCGGTATAAGAAAGATTTTACGCAATCGCTTGCTTTTTTTCCGTCTTGTTGTATCGTAGCAACAATCAATGCGTCAGGCATCACGCCTGTGCATAGACCGAGAAAGCGGAGAGGGCGGTTATGCGGCTGGAAAACAGCGAGGATTTCGTGGACGCCGTGGCGCAGGCGGTGATTGACCGCATCGAGGAGCATAGCCGGGTTGCGGTGTTGGTGGAAACCGTGACACAGCGGGTTCTCGAACTGCAAAAGCGGGAGCGAGAGGCCCGCGCCGAACTCGCGGCGGCGGAGTTATCTGCGTCAAATGACGCGGCGGAAGCGCAAACCGTTCCCACATAGCCGGTAGGCGCGCCGGGCGACCGTGATCCGGCGTACAGCAAGCAAGCCGCGCGAAAGCGGCGACAGGAGGACGGCATTGGCAACGAACGATGGGCAAAACGCCCACAATGACAGCGCGAAGAACGCGGACGCCCCAATTTCCCCCGCCGACAGACTACGGCGGATCGAGGCCGAGAAGATGACGCGGCGGCAGGCGCTCGCTCGTTTGGGCTTCTAAAGCGGGCGCGGCGGCGGTCGCCGCCCTAACCGCTGATGACCTGTTCCGCAAAGTCGGCGAGGCGATGGCGCGCAACTCCGAGAACAACGTGATTGCAAGCACGGTCGCAGGCGAACTGAAACGCGCGGGCATCGCCGAGACCGCTACGACTGTCCCAACATTCCGCCCCTGCACTTCCTACGTGGACGACAGCGGCGCTGTTAACCAAGCCGAATGTATGGACTGTTGGCGGTCGCCACAAACCATTATGCCTCGATTGGTGCAAGAGGCAATATCCCGGTTGTACAGCGGGAAGTTTTAACCCTGAATGCTGGGGTTTTGCGGCCTGTAATATATCGTGTGCTGACGAAGCCACTAAATGCACAAAATCCTGTAGTTAATGGTGAAGCGGCGCCTCGGACTATTCTGTTCGAGGCGCCGCTTCTTCAAATACTTACAAAGTACGTACAAAATTATGAGTCGAAAACGTCGCATTGGTCTTATAGTAGTCTTGACCCTTTTAACTTGCTTCGTTGGGTTTGGATTGTATTCATATCGTATGGTTAAACTTTCTGTGAAGGCAGGGGAGAAGTACATATATGCGACAAAAGGCGAGGCCGAAACATCCCTCAAGAAAAATCCCGCAGATGTGATGGCACTCCGCACAATGGCTATAGAGGCATATCTTGTGAATCAAGATGCTGAGGCAAACCAATGGATTGAACGAGCATTAAGGATCAAGCCCGGTGATCGTTATTCCCGTATGTTGTATGCGCGCCACTTGTACGGTACGCCCCGCGAGGCCGAGGGGCGACGCACCCTGGAGGAGTTAGCGAAGGGCGATGACAGTGTCGCTGATGATGCGGCCCTGTCAATGGATGTTTTCACGCGTGGCAAAAAGCGTAGGGAAGAACGAGCGCGCCAACAACCAAGCAGTTTCTTCGCGCCGCACTTTACGTCAATCGTTGTAAGGATCGTCTGACGATGCCGCTTCGCGTGGGAACGCTGCTACCGAGTTTTGCGGGCGCGACGGGCTGGTTGAACGCGTCGGACGACTTCGCGCCGTCTGCTTCATGGTCTCCGCTTCTGGTTCATTTTTGGGCGGTGTCTTGTCCGGCCTGTCACAGCAATATGCCCGCCCTGCACGAACTGCGCGACAAGTACAGGCCGCAGGGCTTGCACGTAATCGCCGTACATCGTCCGCGCGGCGAATTTGATTTGGACACCGACAAGTTGCGCTACAGCATTGTGGAGTTGGGCATTACGGAGCCGTACGCGCGGGACAATGAGCATACCGTGGGCGATCTATTTGAGGTAGCGGCTTGGCCTACTTATTTCTTGTTTGATGCAAGCGGCCTGCTTCGCCGTCATGCGGTGGGCGCGCACGGCGTTGTTCTTATGGAAACCGCGCTGGAACGTATGTACGATAGCGTTGTCCCCGTCAGCGCATGATCAAACAGGAAACCGGCTCAGGGCCGAAAGGTCGTTCCTCTTGCACCGTCTCGTCCACGCCCCGCAACGCGCTAAACGGCTTTAGTCCATATTTGGCGGGGCGGTTGCCACATCGCCAACCTGAACGCGCGCCCCGCGCGCCCAATCGGCGGCGTTCATCGGCGCTTTGTTTTCCGGTTGAACGCGGGTCAAAAGGAGCGTTCCGTTCGCAGTTGCGACGGCGACGCCCGCTTTGGTCAGAGCCGCAACGATTCCCGGCGCGCCGGTCTCACCTTCGGCGTCGGCGGGACGGGCTTCCAGTACTTTGAGCGTTTGACCGCCGACCATGAGAAACGCGCCCGGTCGCGGCGACAAGCCCCGAACGCGGCGCGCAAGCGCGGCGGCGTCCTCGGCGACAGGGTCCAGGTAACCCATTTCTCGCGTGACAGGCGGCGCGAGCGTCATCCCATCCTCGCCCTGCGGCGTCGCAGCGAGGGTTCCCGCTTCAAGGCGGTCGAGCGTTTCCACCAGGAGCGGTCCGCCTAAGGCGGCGAGACGCGGCTCCAAACTCGAAACCGTGTCATCGCCCCGGATGGGTTCACGCGCGACCAGAAATGTCGGTCCGGTGTCGAGCGTTGCCTCCATTTGCATGGTCGCGACGCCGGTTTCCGCATCGCCCGCGATCAGGGCGTGATGGATCGGGGCCGCGCCGCGCCACCGGGGGAGCAGGGACGCATGAACATTGACGCCGCCGAAGCGCGGCATATCCAGCATCGTCTGCGGGATAATCTGCCCGAACGAGATCACCACGAGAACGTCCGGGGCTAAGTCCGCGACAAAGGCGGGAAATGGTTTGCGGCGGACGCGCTCGGGCTGATGCACGTCGTAACCGAGTTCAACGGCGTGGGCCTTGACCGGCGACACCTGTAATTTCATACCTCGCCCGCTCGGTCGGTCGGGTTGCGTGACCACGCCTAAAATGGTGTGGCGCGGCGCGGCTTGATGAAGGGCGTCGAGCGTGGGAACCGCGAACGGCGAGGTGCCAAAAAATAAAACGCGCATTGGCGATGCCGTCCTTTCGTTCTTTGCGCCACGCGCCTACTCGGCGGGGGCGTCGTCCGCGTCGTCGTCTTCGGAAACCATGTGCAACGATTTCGGATCGGCGAGATCCACGAACAAAATGCCGTCCAGATGGTCAATCTCGTGCTGGATCACGCGCGATTCAAATTCGGTTGCGCGGAAGCGGACGGGGTTACCGTCGCCGTCCAGCGCTTTAACCGTGATGTCCTGGGCGCGCGGGACCACGCCGCGCAAGCCGGGAATAGAAAGACAGCCTTCTTCCGGCTCGAACTGCTCGCCGCGCTTTTTGACGATCACCGGGTTGATAAGCGCCTTCAAACCCTCGCCCGCATCGTACACGAGGAGGCGAACGGAACGACCGATCTGCGGGGCGGCAAGCCCGACGCCGTGCGCGCGGTACATAATGTCGCCCATATCCGCGACCAGCGCGCGAATTTCCGAATCCACAAGGACAATCTCATCGGCTTTGCGGCGCAGCACTTCCCAGCCCGGCGTTTCGCCGTACTTCACCACGCGGCTGTCGTCGAACGGAATATCGGCGTACTTGTCGTGGATGGCGTCGGCGGGCGCTTGGTTCCGGGGCTGAAACCGGATGGGCATGCGCCGGCGGGCGCTTGGGGCGTGATTTCGGCGGTTTCTTCAGCGGCGATTGCGGACATATCGAGGCGTAACTTTCAAGAGATTTCGCCGATTATTGTATCACGCGGCCTACTTGCCCAAACAAAACCGGGAGAAGATTCCGGCGATAATATCCTCGCGCGCGGTTTCGCCGGTAATCTCGCCCAGATGCCCGAGGGCGGCGTGGGCGTCCACGGCGATTAGTTCGAGCGGCAGGCCGTGCGCGACGGTAGCGCGGGCGCGTATCAGGCTTTCCCGCGCCCGAAGCAAAGCGGCTTCGTGGCGCACGGACGTCACAAGCGGCGCGTCTTGGTCCGGCGTTTGCGCCCCGCCGGTAGCGGTTTCGGCGATGGCGCTTGCGAGGTCGGGTATGCCGGTTCCAACGGGCGCGGCGGTTTCCACGATCCGGGCGTTTTGGACATGGCGCGCTTCGATTTGTGCGCGCAGAACGGCGGCGTCGCCCCGGTCGGATTTGTTGATGGCGACCACAAAAGGGCGAGAAGCGAAGCGCTCGAGCAGAAACGTGTCGTCGGGCAGGAGGCCGGTTGCGGCGTCGAGAACCACGACCACCACATCCGCATTGTCGGCGGCGCGGCGGGCGCGCTCCACGCCGATTTGCTCCACGGCGTCGTCGGTGTCACGGATTCCTGCGGTATCGAGGGCGCGGACGGGGATGCCGCCCAAATGCAACGCTTCCTCGACAATGTCGCGCGTGGTGCCGGGAACATCGGTGACAATCGCCCGCTCCCACCCCGCGAGCGCGTTTAGGAGCGACGACTTGCCGACATTGGGCCGCCCGGTGAGCGTGACGGTGACGCCGGATTGGAGGCGTTTGCCGTAGCGGGCGGTTTCGAGAAGGCGATCAAGTCCGGCCTGCGCGATGGCGAGCGGGGCGTCCACAGCGGCGGGGTCGGCGTCGCCGATCTCCTCGGGAAAGTCAATGCTCGCCTCGATCAGCGCAAGGGCGTCGGTAATTCGGTCCGTGACCGCGCGAACCGATGCGCTCAGAACGCCGTCGCGCTGGCGGCGGGCCGCCCGCTGGGCGGCGACGGTTTGGGCGGACACCAGATCAGCGACCGCCTCGGCCTGCGCCAGATCCATCTTGCCGTTCACGAACGCGCGGTACGTGAACTCGCCGGGACGGGCCAGACGCGCGCCCGCACGAAGCGCGGCGGCGAGAACCAAGCCCATCGTGACGGTTCCGCCATGCCCTTGAATTTCGACCACGTTCTCGCCGGTAAGCGAGCGCGGGGCGTGGAAAACCGCGAGGAGCGCGTCATCTATCGGTTCGTTGCTGTTCGGGTCGCGAATAACGACGCGGCGCAGGGTGTGACCGGGTTGCTCGTGCGTCGCCGGTTTGCGCCGTTTCGCCCCCGGTTGTTCTCGCAACCGGTCCGCGACCGCGAACGCATCCGGCCCGGAAACGCGCACGATGCCAACGCCCGCATTGCCGGTGGCGGTCGCGATTGCGGCGATAGTGTCAACAAAAACAGGGGCGGCGGTCATGATCACGGGCTGGGGAACACGGGGTTGGGAACCGGCTCGGTCATGCCGCGATTTTCCTGACCGGCCCGAATGCCCTGTTGCAAGCGGATTAGATTTTGCATATTCGACGGTAACTGCGCCACTGCGGCGCGCATAAACAAAAACGCGGCGAGCGTATGAACAACCGTGCCGACAACGCCCCAGATGATCGCAAGTCGTCCGATTTCCGCCCGGCGCTTGTCATCGAACATCAAGAAAACCAACCCGACCGGGATGGCGGCATAGGGGAAAAGCAACCCGAGCAAGGCGGAGGACCACGAGGCAACGGCGGGATCGGCGGTCGCGGAGCGAGACAGGTACGAAACGGGCGTGGCGGCAAGAGGGGACGCGGCGGGCGCGGTTCCGTAAACCCCTAAGGGAGCGCGGGCGACGGGAGGGGCGGACGCGCCCGAGCCTCCTGCAAGACGCGCGCCGCATTTCCAGCACGCAGCCTGCGTGTCCATATTGTTCGCGCTGCACGATGGGCAAACAATGCGATTTTGCGGGCCAACGCTCAACGGGAGACCTTTCGCATTTGGTTAATCAATGGTTCGGGCGGGCGCATCAAAAACCGGTCCATGCTCCGGCTCATCTTTCGGGATAATCGGGACGCCGTTTCGCTTGTACTGTATGTAGCCCATGAGAAGAATCCCGCATAAAACGGCGGCGATCACAATTATTCGTAACCGCACCGTCGCCGGGGCGATTTGCGGCTTTAAGATTTGCGTCGTGGTGTCGTCGCTTCCGGTTGCATTGAACTTGAAGCCGCCGGTAGGCGGCGGAGCGTTATTTGCCATAAAAGTTAAGGTCCGGTCGTTTCTTGTTGGCGTCGTCGTTGGCGGCCCCGCCCGCTTCTTTATACGGTACCGCAAGAATAAGGGTTTCCGCACGTTCGGGCGTGTTTTTGCTGTAATAAATCAGTTTGCGTTCCGATAATCAAGGGCAAGAATAGGTGAAACTTTTGCGTTGTTTCGCGTATCAGAAAAAGCGCGAACCCCGAAAGCTATTTGAGCGTTGGCATAACTGCGCCATTCGGTAAAGTAAACCTATTTTCGTGTCCTTTGCGTGGCGCTACCGTTCTGTGGTTTCCAGGGAAGCGAATTTCAACTCATGTCTACGCCACAATCGAAATGTGATCTTATCGAGCCGCTTCTCGGCGCATTAGCGGACGGTGAAGCGACGCCCAGCGAAGCGGCTTTTGCCGAAGCGCATTTAAGCGGATGCGCATCCTGCGCATCAGAATTGGCGTTTCTGCGAGCGACAAATCGCGTTTTGTCCCTGACGCCGGACGTTTTCCCCTCCGCGTCGCTGTCCGCACGGATCGCGCAGGCGACATACGCAAAACCAACCCCAATGGAACGCCTTCAAGCGTTTTTGCGCCCCGCCCCGATCCGCGTCGCGCTTGGCTCGGCGGCGCTTGCGGGCCTTGTGACCGTCGCTTTCGTTACACAAAAGCACGGCGGTACCATAGGGGGGATCACGAACGACGTTGCTGTAAACAATGGCAAACGCGCCGCGACACCCTCGGTCGCCATAGGAAATAACAGCGCGAAAACCGCGAAAACCGCGCCGACCTTCGCCGAACCGATCGCGGCTCCAAATCGTCCGGCGACAAAACCGAACGTCCCGCTTGTCGCGTCCAGGCGTCTTCCTCGCGCGTCCGAGCGTGTCGCGTCCCGCAATCAATCGGGCGGATTCATTCCGTCATCGGCGCGTACTCTTTCCGATCCTGCATTTAGCATAAGTAATAGCGGGAAGCGTGTTGCATCAAGCGGCGGATCCAAGTCCGTTATTGGTAATAATGGCGTCAACAACGAAATCGTCCGTACCAGCGCCGCCTCATCGCGTCGTACAAATGGCTCGTTTGTCACGACCGCAACCAATGCGACGCCACCGCGAACCGGCTTGACGACTCCGGCTCGGGATGGCGTTTCGTCGGCAACGAAACCCACGCCACAACGAACTGCGCCGCTCATCGCGAGCGCACCGATTAACTCGTCCGCGCAACGGACCGCATCTCGCGAGGTCGCCCGGCGTTCGTCTCGCAAGCCGCTGACGCAACTGCCGAGCAAAATCGAGCAACCGCCCACGATCGCGCTGACATTTACGCCGAAACCTGCGGCGCCTGTCGAGACCGTACCCGCGCCAACCGCTATGAGACCCACGCCGGAATCCGTGGTCGTCGCGTCAGCTCCGGAGATGGAGGCGGCGCCTACGGCGCCGCGGCGCGGTGGTCTCCAACTGCCAAGCCTGCAAAATCAAGGAAGAAACAGCGCAACCGCAATTCTAACGGGCAGTCTTTCGCGGCGTGGCGATATTGCGTCTGCGGGCGGTCGGGGCGACGCGTATGAGTTCAACGCATCGAGCGGCGGTCGTGCGGCGGTCGTGCAAAGCCAGGGTTCTTTGTAACAAGACGCGTAAGAATTTTTCGATGATTTGGGCCGCAACATGGTAAAATACAGGTGGGTTCATGCGGTAGCAACGCTTTGCGCGGAAGGGTAAGAGCGGCGTTTTCGCTTTGATTATCTTTGTGCGTTCGCGTTCACGCGTGATCAACCTGAACGCCGGGAGGTGGGTGCATGAGTCGAACCGCCATCAAGTGCAACTGCGGACAGCGCGTCGGTCAGCGTGACGTAATGCAGACCGGGTACTACCCGCGTATGTTCGGCCCCAGTTTCGTCTACGTTCGGTTTCGGTGCGGACGTTGCCGGAAACTCGGCGAGCAGTTCGTCAAGCAGGAAGAATGGGAGAACGGGATACTGCGCGATGCCGCGTCGGAAGCCCACGGCGGGGAAAAGGACCGGTTTGCGACGCTTGGCGCGATCCAGGTAAGCGAACAGGCGGATTTTCACCGTGAACTTGACAGTCTTTCCGATCTGTCGGGCCTGCGCGCGGAGTTTGAACCGCAAAAGCCGCAAGGAAGCGCGAGCGAGCCGAACGAAAAGAAGCCAAAGGGCAAAGACAAATAAATCAACCGCCGGGCGGGCCATTCGGCCCGCCCGTTTTTATTTTTACGCCCCAGTTGGTTTTCGGGCCGCGTGAAGAATCATCTGGTTTTCCCGTCGCTCGGTAGCGTCCAGCGTTCCGAGAACCGACAGCGTGTGCGCCCGCGTTTCCGTAAGAAGGCGTTGGTGCGTTTCTTCCGGCACGTCCCAGAGCATCGAGTACAACCGCCGCTCCAGATGGGCGATGGCGTCGCGCGCCGTTACGGTCTGCTCCCACCGGGCATCGGGAAGCGCGACGGTTTTAACCGCTTCTGCGCCCATCGCGGGCAAGGCCGCGATGACATCAGCGGTGTGCGCGCCGATAGTCGGCGGCAACACGCCCAGCTCGCGCGCCCGGGATAGATAAAACTGCCGCGCCACTGTGCGCGTCCGATCCTCTACTCCGATGAACAGCGTCCCGCCCGGCGCGACCACCCGCCACATCTCCGCAAGCGCCGTGCGCCAATCCGCCACGAGGTGCAAAACGTGGATGGACAAAATCGCGCCGAACGCGCCGCTCTTAAACGGTAACGCGCGAACATCGGCGAGCGCAACCGCGGGATTTATACGGTCTTGGGCGCACGCCTCCATGAACTCGCCCAGCATCGCGCCGGAAACATCCACGCCCAGAGTTCGCCCCGGATGTTGCGCCACGATCGCGCGTCCGACACGTCCGGTTCCGACGCCCGCATCAAGAAACCATGCCTGCGGGCTGACCTCCTGAAGAACAAAGCGGGCGATATTTTGAGCGACCCACGGCGGAAGATAGCGCGTTGCTTCGTAGTCGCGCGCGACCCGGTCGAAGTTATAAAACGCGGGCGGGGGGGCGAGAACAGCGGGAGCGTGGTCGGGCGGGAAATCTTCGGGCATGGCGGACGCGGTTTACGCGTGACCGCCGGATTCTCCTCGTAGCAGGGCGACCGCATGAGGAAGCAAAGGAAGCAATGTCGCCATGCCATCCCGCGCGCCGCCCGGCGAGCCGGGCAAGTTGACGATAAATGTGCTTTCGCGGATGCCAGCGACCCCGCGTCCGAGCGCGGCGGTCGGAACATCGGGCAGACTGCGCGCCCGCAACAGTTCGGCGACTCCGGGCGCATTACGATCCAAGACGGAAACCGTCGCCTCCGGCGTGACATCACGCGGCGCGAACCCGGTGCCGCCAGTCGTGAACACCACGTCGCAACCCGCCTCGCACATCGCGATCAGTTGCATGGCGATCTCGCCCTCATCGTCGGGAACCAAAATCCGCAGGAGTACCTCGTACTCGTCGCGGGGCAGGCTCGCGGCGATCTCTTTACCGGAAATATCCTCGCGCTCGCCGCGCGCGCTACGGTCGGAGACCGTCATTATTCCCACGCGAATCATGTCCGCAAATTCACCGAAAGCGAGCGCAATTCCTGCACCGCGAGAATGCAACCGCAAAGGCGCAAAGAACTCAAAGTTCAGAAACAATAGGAGAAGCGAGAATACAAAAGTTAGTTCTCGCTTTTTTTCTTTTCTGAACTTTGAGTTCTTTGCGCCTTTGCGGTTGCATTCTCCCGATGTTACCCGCCGATTTGCGCCATGATGCGGAGCGAACCGCCTTTGTACAAACGGCCTTCAAAATCGGATTGGAGCGGTTTGTGCGACAAGGCTTCGCGGGCATGGTCAAGCAGATCCGCGTCGGTGCAACCCGCGCGGAGCGGGGTGAGCAGGTCGAACTCGTAGTTGTCGGCTAGGCACGGAACCAGGCGACCGTTCGCGGTCAGGCGCAACCGGTTACACGCCTCGCAGAACCGGTGCGAAATGGGGTTGATCACGCCCACATCGCCTTGCGCGCCCGGTATGTGAAAGTTACGCGACGTAGATGCGCGGTCATCGCCGAGCGGAACGAGGTCAGGGAAGTCGGCGCGCAAACAGTCTAACACCTCTTCGTTGCTGACATAACGCGCTTTCCACTGCGGCGGGCTTACCATACCGATGGGCATGTATTCGAGGAACCGAACGGAAAGCGGGCTGTTTATCGTCAAGCGCGCGAAGTCGGCGATCTCGTCGTCATTCACGCCGCGCATCACAACGCAGTTCAGTTTAATCGGTGCGAAGCCCACGCGAAGCGCGGCCTCGACGCCTTCCCACGCGCGGACGAACTCCGGGCGGCGCGCGATTACCTCATCGGCCAGCATCGGCTCGGACTGGAG
>CAXUMS010000092.1:0-18981 GCA_964252165.1 uncultured Armatimonadaceae bacterium | reverse complement strand
GCGGCAGGAGCGATTTAGTCTGTCGCCCGAGTAGACGCCGTCGCTAACAAAGAACCAGGCTACTTCGCGGGTTTTGCCGTTGGCGGGGCAGGGGCCTGCGGCGGTAGTTGTGGTTGAGATGCGGCGGCTTGTTTTTGGTAGATTTCTATGGCTTGCTGTTGGATTTGCTTCGCTTTCGCCTTGTCACCGACCTGGTCCCAGTAGGACGCGAATTCGATCATCTTTTGCGGGTTGGCGAGGGCGAACTTGTCGGCTTCGATTAGTTCTTTTTTCGCGTTCGCTTTGTCTTTTTGGCGCAGGTACAGGGCCGCAATCGCCATGTGCGTTTCCGGCGTACCGCGCGATTTGAGGGCGTCACGGTAGGCCGCGATAGCCTCCGGGTTCTTGTTGAGCCGTTCGTAGATTTGCGCTTTTTGCAAAGCGATAACGCCTTCCGTATCGGCGGCGGCATCGGCTTTGTTCAGTTCGGCGAGGGCCTCGGTCAGTTTGGCGTCCTGCGCTTTTTTGTCCTGCGTGGCTTGCGCGTCATTCATCAGTTGCGCGGCGCGCAGGCTCGGGTCGGTGATGTCCACTTTGACCAGCGGAAGCGCCGCGGCGACCGCCTCCTGCATTTTGCCCTGCGCGACCTTGTCCGCGTACTCGTCCAGATATTTTTGCTTGTTCTGGTCGAAGTCTTTGGGCAAGCCCACGGCGGGCGGCGTCATGCCGGGAAGCGCGCCTTGCGGCCCGGGAGGGACGGCGCTCGCTTTGGCTGGTCGTTCGCCTTCGAGTTTGATGATGTGGTAGCCGAATTGCGTTTTGACGATGTCCGGGTATACTTTGCCGATGCCCGCCTTGAGTGCGGCCTCGGTGAATGGCGTCACGTACTGCGATGCGGGCGCCCAATCATACAAGCCGCCCTTCGCTTTGGAACCGGGGTCGTCGGTGAACTGCGTGGCGAGGGCGGCCATTTTCGCCGGGTTCGCCTTGACCTCGGCGAGCAACTTTTCCGCTTTGGTTTTCGCCTGACCGTCGGGCAAGCCGCCGCCCTGCGGTCCCGCCGTGCCAATTAGAATATGGCGCACCTGAACCTCGTCGTAGGAGCGGCGCACTAAATTCTCGTCTACCCTGACATCCTTCTTCAGCGCGGCTTGGAGTTTTTCCGGGTAGATCGAGTTGCGAACCGCTTCAGCGGGAAAGGCGCGCTCTTTGAGCGAGGCGACGCTGAGATTCGGGTTTTGCTTGGCGAGCGCGGCGTCAATTTCGGTGTCCGACGCGGTTGGCTTCAATCCGAGCGTTTGCGCGAAGCCGCCTTTCTCCTGCGCCCAGGCCTTATCGCGCGCGGCGGTCATATCGGAATCGGAAACCGTCACGCCCGCGTTTTTCGCGGCGACAACAATGGCCTGCCGTTGTTTGACCTGATCTAACACCGCGACGCGGTACCTATTCCTGTCGGCGGGCGAGGGGACGGGCAACGCGGCTCCGCCCATGCTTTGCTGTTGAAGTTGCGTATCCACCAATTGGTCGAGCGTAGCAAGCGTCACCGCGTCGTCGCCGACTTTGGCGACTGTCGCCGCGCCCGGCCCGCTCGCCGCCGCCTGCGCCGCCGTGTCCGCGTCCGCCTGTCGCGCCGCGCCGCCGCCGACCAGATTGTTTCCCAGCCCGGCCAGCGCGCCGATCAAAATGATACCGGCGAAGAACAAACCGAAAACCGTTCCGTATTTCTTGAAAACCCGGTTAAGGGACATCAATGACATAACAATTAAAACTCCCCAACAACGCCGCGCCCCCGGAGGCGCC
The DNA here is from genome assembly GCA_964252165.1 of uncultured Armatimonadaceae bacterium. Lineage (GTDB taxonomy): Bacteria > Armatimonadota > Armatimonadia > Armatimonadales > Armatimonadaceae > CAXUMS01. The sequence goes on along the minus strand of CAXUMS010000092.1, from coordinate 17,202 downwards.
GCAACGTTTGTTCGTTGCGGCGGCGTCGGGGGCGCTTGCAAATAATCCCATCAAACCAATTTACGCAACCGCGTCAAGAAGACGCTTCATGCCGTCCAAGCACTGACGCGACGCTTCTTCGCGGTCGCCGGACGGGCTTTTGTAGTGCGTTTCCAGAGCGAGGACGCCATTAAAACCGCTTGCCTTTAATGCGGCGAATTGTCCCGCGTAATCAATTTCGCCCTCGCCGACCACAGTCCACTCCAGCGCGCCGGTATCGAGGGCGCGGGCGTCCTTGATATGTAGATGCGCGGTATGCGGCGCGGCGGCCTCCCAGCCCGACGGAAACGGACGCTCGCCCGCCATAAACGCATTGCCGGGGTCCCAGATCATCTTAAGGTTCGGCGAGCCCACCCGCTCGATTACGCGCGCCGTTTCCGCGCCCGTCCCCAAGTAACACGCATGTTCGTTTTCTAAAAGTAGCGTCACGCCCGCGCGCCCCGCGACCTCAGCCGGTCGCACCAAAGCGTCCGCGATACGATCCTCGATTTCCGGCGTCAAGCGTCCCCGCCGCCAAAAACTAAAAATGCGAATAAACGGCGCATCGAAGCGCTTGCAAAGATCTATGGACCGTTGCAACAAGTTCATTTGCTCGTCCAGCGTCCGCGAGCGCGCCCCGTGGGTCGGTCCGGCGCTTTCCCCCGCCCCGTTTTCGCCATCGAGTTCGCATTTGAAGAACGGCGTATCAATGCACGCGACGCGCATTCCGGTTCGCGCAAGTTCCGCCTCGACTTTTTGCAACGTCGCCTCGTCCGCGTCCACTATATAGGTGTCGTAGACATTGCGGAGTTCGGCGTCGGTGATGCCGTATTCCGCCATCACATTGAGCGCGTGACCCAAATCCTGCGATATTTCATCGGTAATTACGCTGAGGCGCATCGTTCTCGTTCCTTATCAAAGTGCAATAAATGGAGGAAGGGGACAACGCCTCCTAACCAACAAAGGTTTGAAGGCGCGGAGGCTGGTAGAGTGGTGTAAATTCGTAGCGCATTCGGCGATGCGAACGATGTTTATTGAGGCGCAAATCGCCTTGCAGTGTACGTCGCGCACCTTTGCTTGTCAAGCCGAGCGCAGTTTATCTTGACAGAGGCGGGGGGCGGCCCGTATAATGCGACACGGCACGGTAGCGCGTTCTTCCTTCGTTTTGCGGCGTTTTCTCGCCGGGTATAAAAACAAGCGACGGGAAAACTTTCAAACGTCGTCAACCGCTTCAAGCCTTGACTGCATTCGGCTGGCGGATTGGCGGACAAACGCACAAAACGGAGGGAGGTGAACAGATATGGCTCAGGTAATCGTTAAGCAGGGCGAACCGCTCGACACCGCCCTCAAGCGCTTTAAAAAGCAGCTTCAGCAGGATGGCACGCTGAAAGCGGCCCGTGCGCACGAATATTACGAAAAGCCGAGTGACAAACGCCGCAAGGCGGAAGCCGCTCGCAAGCGCAAAATCAAGCAGAACGGTCAAGAATAGCCAAACAATGTCGCCGGACAGATTAAAATACTCGGCGACCGGTATTATATTCTGATTATGCTCCTCTGTGAAATAGAGTTTGGAACGCGCGCCGCGCCCTTGCAGGCTCCTCTCTATTAGAACGTCTTCGGATGCATCGCATTCTGATATTCGGGTACACTGGAGCAAGAATGGTCGAAGAAAGAACGGCGTTGTTCTTTGAAGCATCATTCTTGTCGCGGTTCCTGAATCTTGCAACGCCGACGCCCTTGGTTGAAGGGGCGCTCCGCTTCGCTGTGAAGGTTGTCTCGTCGCGCCCGTTTCCTAAATGCGCCGTTCTCGTCGCCGAGAACGCTTTGTACGACGTGATGACGTGAACGTCGAAGCCTACGGCGCTATGAAAAGGCTTTCCATTCTGCGTCTTCTATCCTTTTTTAGTTTGCGCAACAAATATCGCCGCGTCGCTGCATCTCCTGCGGCCCTTGCGCGTCGCCGCCGTTTGCGCGCCCTTTTGTCGCCCGCCAAACGAACGCCGTTTTGGGCGCGCGTTTCTTTCGCGCGGGTTGGCATCGCCGTTGTAACAGCGGCTCTTTTATCCGTTCTTCTTTGCATCCATCTTTTGCCCAACCGGGTTTCGTTTCAACTTGGCGAAAATGCAACGCGTGACATTTCCGCCCAGCGCACGATCCGCTACGAGAACACGGCAGCCACACGCGATTTGCGCCGGGACGCGGTTCGTCATGTGCAAAAGCGGTATGATCTCGCCCCCGACGCTGCTGAATCCGCGCTGGACGCCCTGCGAAACGTGTTCGACGCGCTTGAAAGCGGCGTGTCGCGCGTGGGCGCTTCCCCCAATGAAACGGTCGCTCAGACCGCCGCGCGCATGACCGAGCGTATCCGCACACAGGCCGATGTGTCGGTGACGCGTGACGCGGTCGCCGTTCTTCTGAAACAAGACGCATCCACGCGCAAAGAAGTCCGCGCGGTCGCCTCCCGACTTGTGGAGAGGGCGATGACGCGGGCGATGCCGGACGATGGCGGCGAACTCGCCGAAGCCCGCCGGGATCTGCTCACCGCCCCCGAACTCAGCAGATTTCCTAACCCCGTTTTGCGGCGCGCCGTCGCGCAGGTCGCGGGCGCGGTCCTGATGCCGAATCAGCAGTACAACCCGCGCGATACCGCCCGCGCCCGGCAAGCCGCCGCCGCATCGGTCGTTCCGCAAATGCGGCGACTGGCAGCGGGGGCGATTGTTATCCGCGCGGGCGAGCAGGTAACCCAGCAACATCTCGATGCGTTCGCCGCGCTCGGCCTTCAAAACGCCCGCCTCGACGCCGCCACGATGGCCGTGATCGCGTGTTTGGTCGTTTTGCTGGTTTCCCTCGTATCCGCCTATTTGTCGTTGTTCCACCGGGATTTGTTTACGGACACCCCGCGCCTCCTGCTTCTCGCCCTGCTCACGGTTATCAGCGTGATCGGGCTGAAAATCGGCCAGATGCTTCTCGGTTTGCCTTTATCCGGCGTTCATGTCGGTTATCTCGGCATGATGTGCGTCGCCTCGGCGGGCATGGCGATTGCGCTTCTTTTATCCCCGTCGGTTGCGGTTCTCGTTGTCGCGCTTTTGTCCGTTGCGTCCGGGCTTATCTTGAACAACGAACTGCGGTTCACGCTGATTACGCTCGGCTCGTCGCTGGTGGGCATTATCTCGGTCGCGCAACTCAAAAACCGGGGCGATTTGGTTCGGGCGATGTTTTTCCTGTGCGGCGCGAACGCTGTTCTCAACGTTCTCGCGGGACAGCTCGAAGGGGACACGCCGCGCGAGTTGTTATTCGGAATGCTGTGGGGGGTGGTCTCCGGCTTGTTCGCCCTCGCCCTGTTCTGGGTGGGCGTCGCGGTTTTCGAGAAATGGTTTGGCATCACCACGCACCTGCGCCTACTGGAATTGTCCGACCCGGCGACCCCGATATTGCAGGAGTTCCGGTTGCGCGTTCCCGGAACCTACGCCCACTCGCTCATGGTAGGGAATCTCGCCCATGCCGCCGCCGAGGCCATCGGCGGCGACGGCCTTCTCGTTCGTGTCGCCGCGTATTACCACGATTTGGGCAAGATGAACCGGCCTGAATTTTTTATCGAAAACCAAGCGAACGCGGAAAATATCCATGACCGCATCAGTCCCTCTCTTTCCGCCCTGGTGCTTGCCTCGCACGTCAAGGAAGGCGTGGAGATGGCGAAAAACGTGGGTTTGCCGCCGCGCGTCCGTGAGGTGATCGAGCAACATCACGGCACCACGCTGATGAAGTATTTTTACCATCGCGCCACCGGCGGCATTCCTAACCCGTCGCTGGAGGCGCAATTCCGCTACCCCGGCCCGAAGCCGCAAAGCCGCGAGGCCGCCGTTCTCATGCTCGCGGACGGTGTCGAAGCCGCCTCCCGGACGCTTGACAAGCCGACGCCCGGACGTATCGCCGATTTTGTCGCTCATATGATCGAGGACAAGCGCGCGGACGGGCAGTTGGATGATTGCGACCTGACACTGCGCGACCTGAAAACGATACAGGACGTGTTTGCGCGCACGCTGTCCGGTACGCTCCATGCTCGTATCGCGTATCCGAGCCAAGCGAAACAAAATGCCGCTCTTACTGTCGCCGTTGCGGAGGAAACCTCCGAAAGCGCACTTTCTCTTTCGCAATTGCCGCCCGTTCCGCTCACGCTTGCGACGTACGGCGAGGAAAATGTCCCCGACGCCGACGATGCGCCTCCCGCCTTGCTCGCCTCGCTCCGTCACGACAGCGAAGCCAATTCCGCGTCGTTGCTTATTGGGGCGGCATCCGCAATTTCTACTCATGGAACTTCTTCTTCGAATCCACCCCGCGTTAATCAAGACGACGCCGACGACCGGAACGACGGAAACGTTGCCGGTATGGACGCGCGCCGAACAGGCCGTGGCCGCACTACTCGAGGACGTCGGTAGGCCAAAAGCCGAAGTCAGCGTGGTACTGACCGGCGACGAGCAAATTCGGGACCTGAACCGGAACTGGCGCGGAAAAGACCGGGCGACCGATGTTTTATCCTGGCCCCAGGGCGACGACGAAACCGACGAAGCCGACGCGCCGGATGCGCTTGGCGACGTGGTTATCTCGTTTCCCACGGCCCAGCGGCAGGCGCAGGCGCGCGGCTGGGGTTTAAACGACGAGATCGCGCTTTTGCTGGTCCACGGCGTTTTGCACTTGTTGGGCCATGAGGACGACACCGAATCGGGGTCCGCTGAAATGCGGAAGATCGAGGCGCGTCTTTTGGGTAAACCGCTCGACCCGCTTCCGCCGTCCGCGCAAACCGAGAACGTCGGGTAAAATAAACGCATGAGACAGCCCCGCGAGCCGCAGGTTCGTCCTGACCCGCCGCCCGCCGCGTCGCCGCCTCCGCCTATAAGCGACGGGGAGGTAAATGGAGGGCTTTACGTTGCGCCATCGCCGCACCATGACGGCGTGAACGGGCGCGTCGGCGGGGTGAGCGGCGCGCATCACCTCAACCCGTGGCGCTCGAAGAACCCGCTGGATTCATTCCGCCATGCGGTCGAGGGCGTGGTTCACACGTTTCGCACCCAGCGCAATATGCGCTTCCACATTTTCACCGTGGTTCTGGTGTTACTTTCCGGCCTTTTGTTTCGCCTGCCCGCGACCGAAATGCTGGTTTTGCTGTTCACCGCGTCGCTCGTTCTGATAACCGAAATGTTCAACACCGCTGTCGAAGCGGTTGTGGACATGATCACGCAAAACTACAACCCCGCCGCCAAGTTCGCCAAAGACATCGCCGCCGGGGCCGTTCTGATCGCATCCATCAACGCGGTCGTGGTCGGGTGCGTTTTGTTTTTGGGCGGGGGGCGGCCTGATCTTTTGCGTACCCGCCTTCAAGAGCCGCCGACATTTTATGTGTTCGTTGCGGGTATTCTGTTGATGTTTATCTTGCTGATGACGTGGAAAATCCTGGGAGAAAAAGGAACGCTTTTGCAGGGCGGCGTGGTTTCCGGGCATTCGGCTATCGCGTTTTTTCTCGCCACCACCATCATTTTCGTAGCCAACAATGTTTTTGCGTCCGTTCTTGCGGTTTTACTTGCCTTATTGGTCGCGCAGTCGCGGGTCGAGGCCCGCATTCATACCGTGCGGGAAGTTGTTATCGGGGCCGCGCTCGCGCTGTTTTTGACGGCGAGCATTTACCGCGTTCCGTCCTGGTTCGGGCAGTCATTGCCCGGCGAAGAACGCGGCGCGGTTGGGGGCGCGGCGGCGACGGTCGCCTCGCCTTCCGTTCCACCAGCCTCGCGCTAACTCTTCCTGCGGAGAACCTTTTTTCTTGGACCCCGACAGTCGTAATTCCGACACTACTCCTCCTCGTAACGGCTCTGAGCGGCGCGCCCGTTTATCCTTACGCCGTGACCGCAAATCGCCGCTCCGTCGCGTTTCATGGTACGAAAGCGGCGTTGCGGCGGCGCAGGTTCGTGATGCGGCGAAGGCGCCCGTCCGGCCCCGGTTATCGCCGTTCGGCTTTGGCGCAGTCGCGCTGATTATCGCCGCGATTGTTTTGACCGGAGTTTTTCTTCAAGCGCCACATATCGCGGTCGCCTCGCCGGGCGATTCCGCCGCAGGCGACGACGCCACAACCGCATTCAATCCGGTATCTGCGGGTGTTAGTCTTCTTGCCGTCGTTTTGCTCGCGCTCGGAAGCGGCGTGTTCGCGATGGGGGAAACCGCGCTGACCGCTCTGCGCCCGTCGCGTATCGGTCAGCTGGTGGAGGAAGAGCGGAGGGGCGCGCGCACGGTCAAAGCCCTGTCCGAGAACCAAACCCGCTATATCGCGACCGCCCAGGTCGGCATTACCGTCCTCAACTTCGCCGCCGCCGCGACCGCCGCGACTACGCTCGCGCCGCCCCTTTATCCGTTGTTCGATCGCATTTTTGACCCGCTTACCGCGCGGGCGATGTCGGTCGCGGTTGTCACAATCACGGTCGCGCTTCTTGCGATGACGCTCGGAGCGGTCGCGCCTCGCTCGCTTGCGGTAAAAGCCCCGGATGTGTGGGCGTTGCGGCTTGGCCCGTTCATCAACCTGTTTTCCGTGGTTTTCGCGCCGCTCACCTGGCTGACCATCCGCATCACGGATTTGCTGGTGCGCCCGTTCGGCGTGCGCGCCCAGTTCGAGTCGCCGGTCGTTTCCGAGCAGGAACTGAAGCATATTATCGAGGCGGGCGAGGAATCCGGCGAGCTGGAAGAAGACGAAAAAGCGATGTTGCAAAACGTCTTCGGGCTGGGGGAAACGCCGGTCGGGTCCGTAATGACGCCGCGTATTGACATGACGGCGGTCCCGGTTTCATCGGAACTTCAGGCGATTTTGGAAACCATTTTAACGTCGGGCCATTCTCGTATTCCGGTCTACAACAAAAGCATTGATGACATCGTCGGCATCGTTCACGCCAAAGACCTTTTGCCGCTTCTTCGGGCGGCGGAAACCAATGTGGATCTGCATAAGGTGATGCGGCCCGCCTTTTTCGTGCCGGAAACCAAGCGCGTTTCCGAACTGTTGGCGCAGTTCCGCCGCTCCAATCAGCAACTCGCGATTGTGCAGGACGAGTACGCCGGGACCGAGGGTTTGGTAACGATCGAGGATCTGTTGGAGGAAATCGTTGGTGACATCAAAGACGAGTACGATGTGGACGAGCCGGAGGTTCAGGTCATCTCGGCGACCGAATCGCTGATTGACGGGCGCATGACGATTGACGATGTCAACGACCGCTTGGGAACCGACCTGCCCCACGAGGACTTCAACACTATCGGCGGCCTGGTGTTCGGCATGCTGGGCCATGAACCGAAAACCGGCGCGCGTGTCCGGCACAACGGCATGGAGTTCGTGGTCGAGCAGGTCGAATCGCAACGTATCCGCTGGGTGCGGATTATCAACGTCGGCGAGGACGCGCCTTTGACGCACGGCTCGGTCCGCGCCGAGGATTCCGCATTCAAGGAAGCCGACAAGGAGCGCGACCGCGTCGCCGCGCGTGAGTGATGAGCAAGCGGAGGCTCCTCCCTACGTTCCTTTTATCGAACTTCCCAAAGCCCGTTTCGCCCACAAAGAAAACGTTTTCTTCTGGGTCGGCGTTCGGGCAAAGGACCCGGAGGTTGATCGGTTCCTTAACCCGATTCGGGAGCCTTTTTGGGGTACATGCCGCCTTACTATCACTCGCCCGGACGGCTCGGTCAAAGTCGTGCCGGTTCCCTGGGTGCGTGATGGCTGGCCTTACGGCGGGTGGCAAGGCGGTCAAGGCTTGGGGGAGGCGGCGGTTCCCGGCGAGTACGCGTTAGTTTTCGAGTTCGCGGGCCGTAAATCGGCGCTTGCAACGTTCGTTGTTGAAAAACAAGACCCTCTTGAATCCGTTTTTGCTGGCTTCGTCTTCAAGAAAACGCGAACCGCTAACAGCGCCTTTGCGACCTTATCGGTTCATAATAGATCGGGACATACTCTCCGGTTTCCCGAGCGGGGTGCGAACGGCCCAGTTTGGGTTCACCTCAACGGAGTTGACGGCCCAACCGTACATACCTTCTATCCCTGGAACAAACTTCCAAACGTCGGCATCGCAGAAGGGAACATAAGTTTCAACACGTTCTCCTGGAACCTCGCGCTTGAGGCGGTTACCATCACTCTCAAGCCGGGACAATCGTACCGGCTTTCGCTATCGTTACGCGACGTTATCGAAAACGAACAACAACAGGGCGGCGTACCTCCTGGTTTGTACGATGTCACTTTTGGAACGTCGCTTCAAATTCTGATCGGCGAAAAAGATGGCGCATTTGCACAAATTTCGCCGGTACGTTTATCCGTGGAAGGCTCCGCCCGTTGCGTGGTCGGCTCTTGATAAAGAGCGCTTCACAAGGTCACTCCCCTAACGGAATTAACGCCAAAAACTCGTTCAAGGCGTCGCGCCAGTGCGGCAGGTCGTCCATGCCGCGCATTTCGAGGGCCATGCGGCGCATGGGGGAGTGGGGAGGGCGGGCCGTCGGCGAGTTGAACCGCGCGGCGTATTCCGCGCCGGTAATCGGAACTACGGGCGTTTCCAAGCCGCTCGCCTCCACAATCGCCTGGGCGAACTCGAACCACGAACACGCGCCGTCGTTGCAGATATGGTACGTGCCGGGAAGCGGATCCTCGATAAGATCGATTAGTTTACGCGACAGGTCTTTGGTATGCGTGGGGCAACCCACCTGATCGGACACGACCGGCACCTCCGGTAACTTTTCCGCGAGCCGCCGAATCGTGTAGGGGAAGTTCTTGCCGTGGACGCCGTACAGCCAGGACGTACGCGCGATCATATGCCGACCGGGCAGGGTTTCCCGGGTAAGCCGCTCGCCCGCTTCCTTCGATGCGCCGTACGCGCCGAGCGGGTTTACTCTGTCGAACTCCGTGTAGGGCGCGTTCTTCGCGCCGTCGAACACGAAGTCCGTGGAAACCGCCGCCATCCATGCCCCGACGTAGTGGGCGGCGTTCGCCACGTTCCACGAGCCGAGCGCATTGACCTTGTAGGCGGGGTCGGGCGTTCGCTCCGCCCCGTCTACATCGGTCCAAGCCGCGCAGTGAATCACGGCGTCCGGGCGCGCTGTCTCGAAAAACGCGCGCGTCGCTTTGGTGTCGGTAATGTCGAGGAACGCCAAGCCTTCCTGCCGCCCCGCCGCCACGACCTCATGCCCGCGCGCCGTAAGGTCCGCGCAAACATCCTTGCCCAACATCCCGCCCGCGCCCGTCACCAAAACTTTCACTCTGCACCTCCGCTTCCGCCGTCCGTTATCTCGCCCCGATTGTAGCAAGACGTTGGCGGGCGCGTCAACGTTTTTTGACCATTGCGGCGATCAGGGCGTGACGACAGGCGGCTTGATGGTAGCCGCAAACGCCTCCCAGCCATCGCGCGTTATCGTGGTTGCATCGCTACCGGTGAACAAAACGAGGCGCGACCCGTCCGTGTATAATTCGTAGGCGCTTTTGTTGTCGCGGTCGAAACGGTAGTGATGGAGCGTAACCGACTCGCCCTGTGGCGCGTTCACCGAAACATCGGGCAGACGCAGGAGCGTAAACGCGCTGCCGGTGGTTTGGCCGTTGAATAAGGGGAAGTACGTACCGTCGCCCTTTGCGCCGACCACAAGGTCGCCAAACATCGCGCCCCGGCCCTCCCACGCGTCGGTGATCATCCAGAACGGCGCAAACCAGGCGTTCGCCGTGGTCGCGGCGGGTTCGGCCTCGGCGCCCCCAATCGTCCAGCGGATTTCGGATGGGGACACCTCGGCGCGGTAAGCGCGACTACGTATCGGCGCGTCCACGCGGCGTACGCGAAAAGCCGTGTCGGTCCAAACCGAACCAATTTTTTGCGCGCCGGGCATAGTTTCCATGCGCGCCTCCCAACCGTTTGGGCCGTTGTCCACGGCGCGAAGGGCGAAACTGGGAAAGCCGCCGAATTCGTAGCGTACAACAAAAGAGCGTCCCCTGCCTTCCAAGGTTGCGGCTCCCGTAGCCTTGATTGCGCTCCCGTCGCCAAAAACCGGAATGTCGGACTGCAACGTCTCGCCCATTGGTCCGATAAAGATAACGCCGTCGCGAAGCTTTTCCGGTAGAAAAGCGAGCGGGGCGTGGTACTTAAGGCGGCGGGTTTTTACCGGGCCGTCGGATAGGTTCAGCGTTTGCGCGCCGTCAGCGGATAGTGTCACAGTATACAGTTGCGGCGACGCGCTCTGGTACGCTTCAAGCCAAACCACATTTTGCCCGCCGCCCTTTTTCCAGTCGTAGTAACACCCGAGGAAGATCAAGGACGCCAACGGGGAAACCAGCGGCGCGCCATAACCCAGGACGCCGCTCCGCTTCGGGCTTTGCACGTTAAACACGCCCGGCTCCGTTCGCTCGGCGACAAGATCAACGCCGGTATCCGGTATCGAGCCGGGCGAAACCGGAGTCGTGTCGAGGGGCGGCCCGAACTGAACATGGCAACGCTGAACCGTCCCGCTCACGTCAAGCGCGAGTTCGGACGACAAAACAGCATCAGATTTGACAACGCTTTGGGGAAGCGGCGCGACGCGTAGCAAACGTCCGCCGTTCGGCGTGGGCTGAACCGATACAGTGACGTGCAGTTTTCGCTTGTCCGGGAGCGTGACGGTGTACGTCGGTTCGGCGGCGCGGGCGGGGCGAACCAGGGCCGAAGCCGCCAGAAGGGAGCCGGTAACGAGAGCGGCGGCAAGGCGGATCATTAACAACCCTCCAAAGCGAGTAATCGAGGAATTGCGCCGTCTGCGGCGTTGATGTTTGCGCCCTGCCCCTTTTCTGTTTGGGCGCCGACGGCGGAGCAAGGAGCCACCAGTTTGCATGGGTGGTTGGGCGAGCGTTTCGGGTTTTGAATGCTCGCCCAACCAATCGCGGACTGCCGGGGCGGATTAGTCTTTGGCCCAGAACATCGGGCCGGGTTGCTCGGTCACGACCGCGTCTTTGAGCGTGTCGAGAGCCTTGTGGAGGCCTTCTTTGGTCGAGAGCAGGCTGTCCTCATGCTCGATAGAAAGCACGTAGTCATAGCCGATCATGCGAAGGTTCGAGACGAAATCCTTCCACCATTCCGCCCCGTGGCCGTAGCCGACCGAACGGAAAATCCACGACCGGCTTAACACGTCGCCGTAGCTTTTCGTGTCCAGGTTGCCGTTAATAGCCGAGTTCAACGGATCGATTTTCGTGTCTTTGGCGTGGGCGTGGAAGATGGCGTTTTCCGCACCGAGCGCGCGAACCGCCGTCAATGGCTCGATTCCCTGCCACCAGAAGTGGGACGGGTCGAAGTTGCACCCGATGCGGTCGCCGCACGCTTTTCGGAGGCGAAGCAACGTTTCCGGGTTGTAGACCAGAAAGCCCGGATGCGCTTCGATGGCGAAAACGGTGTTGTGGGCTTTCAGAAACCGGTTTTGCTGACGCCAGTACCGCGCGGCGACCTTCCACTGATAATCCAAAATCGCGCGGTACTCGTCCGGCCACGCGCACGTCACCCAGTTCGGGTTGCGCGCCCGCGACGAATCGCCGGGGCAGCCGGAAAATCCGTTCACGGTGGACTGCGGCATCACGCCGTCGCCGTGCAGTTTTTCGGCGAGCAGAACGGCGTTCTCGAAGGCGGTATGATCCTTCGCCGCCAATTGCCGGTTCGGGTGAAGGGCGTTGCCGTGAACCGAGATCGCGGAGATAATCAGCCCGCGACTTTCCACCGCGTCCGCCAATTTCTTGCGCGCGGCGTCGTCTTTTACCAGCGTTTCGATGCCGCCGAAGTCGTCCAGGTGACGGCTTCCCGGATAACCGCCGCCGCCAAGTTCCACCGATGTAATACCGGCCTGCGCGATGTAGTCCAAAGCCTCTTCAAGCGGGCGGTCGTGGAACAGCGCGGTAAAAATGCCAATCTTCAAAATTTCACCTCAAAAAGGGATTGTCGCCGCGATTTTAACACAAGCCGAGGGCGAAAGTCTATGGGCTACTTGTTTACGTTAAAAACGTATTGGCGACCGACGCGGTCGGCGGTATAATAAATGAGGGCGGGCGAACCGTCCAATTATTTTGATAAACACATTCCGGCGCACAACCGGAGGAGGATAGACCCGTTATGGCGACCGCAACGCTTGAGGCCCCCGAGGCCCCCTCGCTTCCCACGTTTATTCCGACACCGGAAAGCCCGATCATGCTGACCGACCGGGCCGCGCAGGAAGTCAAGGACATTTTAGAGCAGCAAGGCAACCCCGACGATGTCGCGCTCCGCATTTACGTGGCGGGCGGCGGTTGTTCCGGGCTTCAGTACGGTATGGCTCTCGATGAGAACGTCGAAGACGGCGACCAGTTCTTCGCCGACAAGGATGTTCGCGTCGTGATTGATCCGATGAGCCTGAAGTATATCAGCGGCTCCATTGTGGACTATGTCACCACCGCGATGGGCGGCGGCTTCAAGGTCGAGAACCCGAACGCGACCAAGTCGTGCGGGTGCGGTTCGTCGTTCTCGACCGAGGACGACGCTTCCGGCGCGACCGTGACCGGCGGTTGCGGCTCCTGCGGCTCGCATTAATCGGCGGCAATGATAGCAAAATGGCCCGCGCAATCTGCGCGGGCCATTTTTGTTTCGCGTGTTTTGCGCCGTTTTCGCATCCGACGGGTTCTGGTATAATAGGGCGTCGCGGTCGGGACAACCGTTTAACAGAAATATTTTCGGTTCCTGAATTGTCCCTAGCGAGCGTGGTTCTAAACGCTTGCGGCTTGCGAAAGATTTTGAACGTTTCATCGGCAATTGGCGAGGAGCAAGAGAAACGACATGGCGGTTAAGGGAATGACAGCGGCGGCATCGTCCGTGCAACAAAGCGCGCCCCGCGAAGGGGTTGCGGCGGCGGTTCCGTTCGATAAGGAAAAGTACCTCCATTTCTACGAGCAAATGGTGCATATCCGTGAGTTCGAGGAATTATGTAACACCGCCTTTCGACAGGGGACGCACGGCATCGGCGGCTATCTTCACCTGTATTCAGGCGAAGAGGCGATTGCGGTCGGTATCATCGGCGCGCTTCGCGAGGACGATGTGTTTTTAGGCCACTACCGCGACCACGCCTACGCCCTTGCGCGCGGAACCGAACCCGGCGTGGTGATGGCGGAAATCTGCGGCAAGGCGACCGGTTGCTCCAAAGGTAAAGGCGGCTCGATGCATATCTGCGACGCGGATCGCGGGTTCTACGGCGGTTACGGAATTGTCGGCGGCAATGTCCCCATCGCGCTTGGTTTGGCGTACGCCATCAAGTATCGGGGAGGCGATCAGGTGTGCGTTTGCTTCTTCGGCGACGGCTCGATGAACCAGGGCGCGTTCCACGAAACCCTGAATATGTGCCAGTTGTACAAGGTCCCTGTCTTGTTTGTTCTGGAGAACAACGGCATCGCGATGGGAACATCGGTGGAGCGCTCGCACGCCAACCCCGATTTAACGGATCGCGTTTCGTCCTACGCCATGAAACGCGAAAAGATTGACGGTCAGGACATTGTGGGCGTGCATACGCGCGTGTCCGAGATTGTTGCGGAGATGCGCAGAACGCAAGAGCCGTTTTTTCTGGAGTGCGAAACGTACCGCTACCACGGTCACGGGGCCGCCGACACCAAAGTGACGCAATCCACGTACCGTACCGAGGCCGACATCGAGGCGTTCAAATCCAAGCGCGATCCCATCATGCTTGCCGAGCGAATGCTTATCGAGCGGAACGCGCTCACCGAGGCGGATATCGCCCGCATCCATGCCGAGGCCCGCAAGGCCGCTGAGGAGGCTCTCAAGTTTTCGGATGAGTCTCCGAACCCGACCCCGGACGAACTTCTCAAGGACGTTTACGCTTAGACAGAAAGGTTTTGTAGGTGTTGGGTGTTAGGTGTTAGGTGTTAGATTGAGAAAAGCGGCTATGTCCTTCTTGCCTAACACCCAACACCCAACACCTAACACCTTCTCCCCGTTATGGCATTACTCACTTACGCTAACGCCCTGAAACTCGCGCTTCACGAGGAAATGGACCGCGACCCGGATGTTTTCATTTTGGGCGAGGAGGTCGGGCAGTATTTAGGAACGCTTCAGGTCACCAAAGGTTTTCTGGAGCAGTACGGACCGAAGCGCGTCATTGATACCCCGATCAGCGAGGTCGGCATTGTCGGTCTCGCCATCGGCGCCGCGATGGCGGGCTTGAAGCCGGTCGCCGAGATGATGCGGATGGACTTCGCGCTTCCCGCCTACGACCAGATCGCCCAGCACGCGGCGAAAATTCGCTACATGTTCGGCGGTCAGTTCAAGGTCCCAATGGTAATTCGCGGCCCGTCCGGCGTGGGCAACCAACTGTCCGCTCAGCACTCTCAAAGTATCGAGGCTCTGTTCGCGCATATTCCCGGCCTTAAAGTCGTGGTTCCCGGAACGGCGACCGATGCGAAGGGGCTTCTCAAAACCGCAATCCGCGACGAGAACCCGGTTATCTTTCTGGAGTCGCTTCGTATGTACTTCGATAAGCGGTATATCGAGGATGTGCCGGATGACCCCGAGTTCACGGTTCCGTTCGGTCAGGCCAATATTCTCCACGAGGGCAAAGATATTACGCTTATCGGCTACTCGACCATGACGCAGATGAACCTGCGCGCCGCCGAGATACTCGACAAGGAAAACATCTCCGCCGAGGTTGTTGACCTGCGAACGCTGTTGCCGCTCGACATGGCGACCCCGCTCGCGAGCATCAAGAAAACCCACCGCGCCGTGGTGGCTCAGGAGCAGTGGGGCCTGTACGGTTGCGCGGCGGAAATCTCCGCGCAAATCTCGGAGCGCGCGTTCTACGATCTGGACGCCCCGGTCCAGCGCGTGACCGGCGCATTCACGCCGATGCCCTACTCGAAGGCCCTGGAATCTCTCACGTACCCCAACGAAAACGACATTGTGACGGCGGCAAAACGCGCACTTTATGGAAAATAGCGGAAAGGATGAAGGATGAAGGATGAAGGATGAACAGGGAAAAAGAGGTCGTTACGCCTTTTCATCCTTCATCCTTCATCCTTCATCCCTTTGCTAATGGCTGACATTATCATGCCCAAAATGGGCGACGCGATGGAAGAGGGCAAAATTGTCCAGTGGCTTAAAAAGGTCGGCGACGACGTAAAAGCGGGCGAGGCTATCGCCGAGATCGAAACGGATAAATCCAACGTCGAGATTGAGGCGGAAGCGGGCGGAACGTTGCAAAGTATTGCTGTCCAGGCGGGGGAGATCGCCCCGGTCGGCGCGACTATCGCCGTGGTGGGTTCAGGCGCGGCGGTAGCCGCCGCTCCGGTCGCCGCTACGCCTCAACCGGAACCCGAAGCCGCCCCGGTGGCACCCGCCGAACCCGCCCCAAAGCCGGAAACCAATGGGACCGGCCCCGCCGCGCCCGTCGCCGCTCCGGTTGCGACGCCTCCCGTTGCGGTCGCTCCCGCCGTAGCGTCCGGCCCGGTGTCCATTTCTCGCCCCGTCAACTTTAAGCCCTACGATTCGTTCGTGGGAAGCCTGCCCGAAGGTTTGGGCGGGTCGGCTTCCACGATTGGAGAGCCGATTGTGGTAAGTGGCGGCGCAACGTCCGGTGCGGAGCGCGTTCGGGCGACCCCGCTTGCCCGCGCGATGGCGCAGTCGCACAATCTTGACCTTGCTGGCTTGCGCGGAACCGGGCCGGATGGCGGCATTGTCAAGGCCGATGTGGAATCCGCTATCGCAGGCGGCGGCGCAACCGCCGCCGCTCCGGTAAGCGCGCCCGCCGCTCCAACTGCGCCCGCCCCGACTGCGCAATCCGCCGCGTCCGTGTCGGACGGTGACGAGGTGCAGGAATATAATGCGATGCGCCGCACGATCGCCAAGCGGCTTTCGGAAAGCAAGTCGACCATTCCGCACTTCTACGTCACAGCGGAAATTGATGTGGAAGCCCTTTTCGTTCTGCGCGAGCAAGTAAATGCGGGCGGGGCCGAAGGGGTCGCGAAGGTCTCACTCAACGATTTTCTGGTCAAGGCGGTCGCGGTCGCGCTTGCGGAAAATCCCGTTATCAATTCGTCGTTCTCGGATAACAAGCGCATTCTTCGCAAGGCTATCAATATCGGCATCGCCGTTTCGATTGATGACGGTCTGATTGTGCCGGTCGTCAAGGGGTGCGAGTCGAAGAGCCTGCGCGCTATCTCTAAAGAAACCCGGCCCTTGATCGAGAAAGCGCGCGAGGGCAAGCTCAAGCCGGACCAGTACACGGGCGGAACATTCACGATCTCGAACCTCGGCCAGTACGATGTGGAAAATTTCGCCGCGATTATCAATCCCGGTGAGGGCGCCATTCTCGCCGTGTCCTCCATTCGTCCGGTCGCCGCCGTGGTGGATGGGCAGGTCGTGCCGCGCAAGCGCATGAACGTCACCCTGTGCGCCGATCATCGCGTCATGGACGGCGTTGCTGGGGCCATGTTCCTTCAGTCGCTCAAGCGCGCGGTTGAGAACCCGTTGCAGATTTTGGCGTAGGAAGCGGTCGGCGCATTGTTGGGGGAACGGACAGTTTTGCAAAACCGTCCGTTCCCCCAACAATGCGCTTTTTCTTTGTTGAAAAGGGCGAAAAAAGTATGCTGAAAACGCTGAAAGACCTGCCGGTTTTTGACGCGAAGCGATTCACCAATCAAGCGGCGGCATGGAAAGAAGATCTGAAAGACGGACCGGGCGCGAACCGCGTCGTGGTAGAGTGGGGCGTCCAAACCGGCCCGCACTGCCGGGCGTTTCCCACCGCCAATCGCGGCGCGGGAATCGAACTGGTCACGGGCATCCCCGCAACAACCAGCGACGAGCGCTGGGCCGATTTCCTCGAATACGAGTTCGTGCCACAAATTGTCGCCGCCCTCACGGACGCCAAAATGAACCCGCAGGTGCGGTGCGTGGACCTGCGCCCCATTCAAACGATGCGCGCCCGTCGCCGCGCGTTAGAAGCGGCAGGCCGTCTCAAAACCGGTAATGCGGACAACCCGCACCCGCTCGCCCCCGAAGGTGCGAGCGACTACGGCTACGCCCACGAAGACAGCCGTTAGGGTTGTTTGCGTGTTTGTGTTTGTTTGTGTTTGCGGGGCCGTCTGCGTTGTCGTGAGGCTAAATCGCTCAAGCCGCGCGGCTCCCTCTTCCAGGGAGGACCAGCCACACGCTG
>CAXUMS010000091.1:9678-19074 GCA_964252165.1 uncultured Armatimonadaceae bacterium | reverse complement strand
CAGCGTGTGGCTGGTCCTCCCTGGAAGAGGGAGCCGCGCGGCTTGAGCGATTTAGACTTCCGCTAAGTAGACGCCATCGCCAAGTAATAGACGCTAACGACAAACCGCAATTAACCTTGTTTCAGGACGGGCTTAATTGCGGCGGCGGCGAAGAACCAAGCCCGCGAGCGGCAAAACGCCGGTGATCGCAAGCGCAAGCGTTGCAGGCTCCGGGACAGCGGCGGCGACCGTGAAGCTTTGCGGAAACGACGTAGTGGGAATGTTTGTCGCGCCCGTGGTGAAGTTCGCCGGGTTGAACAAGGCGGAGCGAAGCGTACCTGCGGTTCCCACGGTCGGGCCGTTGTAGACGCCGTTGACATTGGTGGTCGCCGGGCTGTTGAAGGTCAGGGCGGACGAACCGAGCGTCAGGGCGGACGGCAAAAACGTCGTACTACTGCTGGGAACGCCGGTCGTTATATAACTTTGCCCGGAGAAACCGGCGATAAACGACGGAGCGAGAATGTCCCCTTGAAACAAAAACAGGTTGTCGCCGTTGCTACTGAAACCGGCATTGGTTCCGGTGAAAGCGTTTCCGGAAAAGCCGGGTGAATTGTCCGTTGCGAGGTTGGTAAAAAGCAACACCGTTCCTGCGGAAAGCGCGGACGGGGCGGTGAAGTTTAGCGAGGACTCGTCGGTCGCGCGCGTGCCGTCCGCGTTGTAGGCATTGTCGGTAATGGTAAAGGTGGTGTTCGCGGCAATAGAGCGTAAAAGAACCAACCCGAAATTGTCAGGGTTCGCCGCGCTGAAACCGGTAAACGCGATGTCGCCAGGTGCGAGCATGGTCTGGGCCTGCGCCGCAACGCCCGCCCCCAGCGTAGCGATCAACGAGGCGGCGGTGACAACAAGCCGCTGATAAACAATATTCCGCATAGGTTCCTCCGCGCCGAGCGGCGCAGTCTTTGAGATGAAAATTAGGGAACCGTTCTGCCGGGTTGAAACAATTTAGCGGAATTCCCGTCGCCATTTTATCCGTCGCGCTCTTTTGGAAGGTTAAGAACAGATTAACGTGATGTTAAGATTAGATTAACTTTTGGACGCGATGCGTGTAGCGGGAGAGGCGGGCAAAAAAGAACCGCCCAAACGCTTTGAAGCGTTCGGGCGGTTCTTTTTGTTTTGAGCGGCTTGCGCCGGAAATTACTTGCTCTTGCGTCGGCGGGCGACGAGGCCCACGACCGGAAGACCGCCCAGCGCAAGAAGCGCAAGCGTCCCAGGTTCCGGCACAGCGACGGCAAAACCACTGTTGATCTGAAGGTTGTCAATGCGCGCGTTACCGGCTGACGTAGTAGCGCCATTTAGCAAAATGCGGAACTGAGCGTTGGGATTGTTGGAAAGGCCAACGACGCTGGAAAGGTCAAAAGTTTGCGCTGTCGATGCTGCGGCTGTGAAGTTGCCACCAAATGTAGTAAAAGTTGCGCCATCAACGGAATATTGGAATTGGTTTGAGCTAAAGCCAGTGCCGCTGTTTCGGAAGGCAAAAGACACGTTTATGTTGTTGAAGCCTGCGGTACTGGCTCCAAACTGTAGGTACTGACCGTTGTTCGGAGTACCTGTGCCTGAGTTACCTGCCTGAAGCGCAAGTTCCTGACCAGGAAGAGTTCCAGGAAGAGCGTTTACTGAAGTGCCAGCGAAAGAGGTAATACCAATAGTACCGCCTTGTGCGCCATCTGTAAATACAAAGTTAGTGCTGAGACTTGCGCTCGCGGCGTTCACGCCACCATCTACCGAAAACAGTTCGGCACGCTCAGCTGGGCCAATAGTTGCTGGGTTCGCACCCGAAGCGTAGTTGAAGTTCCAAACCGCAAGGTTAGTTGCTTGCGCGTGCGCGCCTGTCGTTGTGAAAAGGGTGATAGCGCCGGCGGCGAGCGCGATGCTCGATGCGGTGCGAAGAAGATTACGCATGAATTTTTGCCTCGTAAACCGGCGCGCGACGGCGTCCGGCAATGTCAACCGAAGATGATACACGCGCGGTCTTCCTTGTCCGGCGCAACCGCAGTGTACCCCGGAATCGTTAAGATTATGTTAAATCCAGGTTAAATTTGTCCACGGCCCCACGCGTCGCGGGACGGCTACGTTCAGAATTTCTTACGATCCAGCCACTGGGCGCACTCGTCGATCTGCCGTTTGAACCGCGTTAATTGTCGCATGTCCCGGCACCCAAAGTCGGCGTTGTTCGCCTCAACCGGCTCGCGAAAAAACACCGACCACTGATTGTCATGGTCGGGTTTCGCATCCGCCCCGGTCCCTAAGTGAAGAAACAACTCCACTCCGCCTGGCAGGATCAACCGGGTCGGCTCGATATACTGGTAGGCACTATGCTTCACCAGGGGCGATACGAAACGCTTCTCGACGCGGACGATCTTATCGAGATTGGCTTGAAAAGCCCGGAGCGCGGCGCGGTCCAGATTTCTTTGTCCTTTCGGCTCCGCCGGTACGTCGGTCGCGGAGGCGAGTTGAAGCGTGACGAAGCAGGTCCGCGTTCCCGCTATCGAAACAGCATCGGTTGCGGAAAGCGACATCTTGTAGTAGGTATGAGAATCATGTCCTACCGGTTGTGAGTCGGCGAAAGCGGGAAACGTCTTTACCTTGCGCGCCTTCTCCCCGTTGGCGGGTTTGACAAGCGCGACCGCTTGCGCCCGCGCCGTTCCCGCGCCTCCAAACGGCGACAGAGCGCATAACATTGCGATAACGGCAACCGCCATTCGCATTCTACAAATCCCTCCTTTTGTTTGTACTACAAACCGTACTGCATTCTTCGTACCGGCGCGCGAGCGGCGCTACGACATCCGAACAAACAAAAAGCGCGCGGCTTATCGCCGCGCGCTTTCTATTCCCTATGAAGGATAAACTCCCTGTGCTGGACTCGAACCAGCGACATCCTGATTAACAGTCAAGCGCTCTACCAACTGAGCTAACAGGGAACGTGATCCGCCTGCCCACAAACTGCGGTTAGGCGTCAAAATAGTATCACGCGCAAAGCGCGTCGTCAAGAAAAACCACGGCGAGATTTTACATCACCTTGAAATTTATGCCAGGACGGGGCCGCGCACCTGCTACAATCAACGTGCTATACCCCCATTTGTCCCGCCAAACCGCTTGTTGATTGGGGCGGGGCGCGCCGTTGAGGTGAGAATAAGGAAAACGGCGTTACATGGTGAAAGCGTGCAAGGTCGGCATTGGCGAAGACGACGAGAATTGCGGATGGCGTGGCGAACGTTTTTGAAGAACGACGAGCGCGCGGCGGCAACGCAAAGTTTACCCGTTCTCGCGAAACGCCTGGAACGGGGTCGGGGGTTTTTAACGCTCGACGGGCTGATCTGGCTTTTGCAAACCGATGCCAAAGAAATCGATCCGCCCGAGGCGTTTACGGGCGGCGCGGCGACCGACAGGGACGATAACGGAAAGGCGGCGACGGTTCCGGGGCGTTGGGAGCGCGGCAACGAACCCGGCGCGCTGACCGGGCCGGTCTGGTAACGGCGCCATACGCCGTCCGCCCGCTTTGCGCCCCGGAAGCGGGCGCAAACGCCCCCACACTCCTCCTCATCACCCTGCTCCCCACGGCGGTCCGGGCGAGCAACCCTCCGGCCTACCCCGCCGCACCGACGGAACCTATCTCCTCCGAACCTGGCTCCACTAACTCAACTAACTCAACCACGGAAAACTACTTCAAACCGCTGGATAAAGCCGTTTGCGTTGTGGAAGCGGCGGCGACGGCTTGAGCGAGGCGGGGCGAGGGGCCATCGTAGCCTGTAAAGATGGCGGTGATGCGCCCGTCGCGCCCGATCACGAACTCGGTTGGCGTTGTCGTCACGCCGTAAAGAGCCGAGCCGGTATCTTTGCCTTGCGGGGCGGGATCGTACGCGTAGTGAATAGGGGATAACGGCGCGCCGGGGCGCGCGTTTTTCGCCGTCCAGTTGCGGAAGGCTGGGCGGCTGTCCCAGAGCGCGACCGCGAGAACCTCGGCTCCGCTCGCCTTGTTATTTCGGGCAACCTCGGCGGTTTCCGGGAGAGATTGCTTGCACGGCCAGCACCACGTCGCCCAGAACTTCAGAACCACAACCTTGCCTCGGTAGTCGGACAGATGAACCGGTTTGCCGTTTGCGTCCTCGACCGTGAAGTCCGGCGCAACCGCGCCGACTGAAAGCGTTCGACTTGCCGACCGAGCGGGCGTAGCGGCGCGGGGCGCGGATTCGATCCGGACTGCGCCGGGCGGCGGCGTCCATGCCCATAACGACTCAGGAAGGGGAACGTCACGCCGCACGTTTTGCAAAACCACCTCGCGCGTGACCGTGTCCCCCGGCGTTTGCGTCGTGACCACGGCGCGGCGAATAACGCCGGTTGCGTCCGCGTAGTACACGCCGTGCGATTTCTCACCGGCGCCGCCGGACGTGAATGATTGTAGCGTTTCGCCGTTCCACTGTGTCGGTTCGCCCGGCGTCAGGAGGGGGCGAGCCGCGGGGTTGAAAAAGCCCGCTACCGGCTCCAGCCACTTGAGCAATTTTTCCGCATCGGCAGGGGCTGTAAGCGCGCTTTCACGATACTGCGCACTTTCAGGATGTTGCGTCAGATTCCACGAACGTACGCCGTTTGCCACTGCGACCGAGCCATTGCCCGCCGCCTCCCACGCAGTTTGGGCGTTGCGGCGTCGGAACCGGGAAAGCGCGACATGAACCCGCCCAGGCCGGGCGAGCGCAACCGTTCCCCGCTCTTGAAGATCGCGGAACGGGGCGGTGTGCGTGGTCGTAATCGTGAAATCAGCGGTCAGGGTTTGGGTGTTGGCGAGGGTTTGCGCCGTTTTATCCGCAGGCGTTAGGGGGGCTTGGGCGCGGACTGTTAACGGCGCGCTCAAGATCAAAATCGGGGCGGCGAGCGCCGCCATGTTCGTGTGATAGCGAAACATTCGTACGTCCTTTTTAATCTTCCAGGAAATAGCCGGATGCGGTAGGGTAGGACGAGCGGCGGTATACCACGCCGTTCACGTTTGTGATCGGGTTGACCTCCCACCAGTTCGTTCCGCGCCGGGTGTAGCTGCCCGCCTGCGGCGCACGGCTCCACTTCACATGACCATCGCCGAACAGGAAGTTCTCGCCGCCGTTATGCCGCGTGCGCGACAGAAGGTACACGGCTTGGCACTGCTGGGCGACAAGCGGCTGACCGGCGAGGCTGTCCACATCGTTGCCGTCGGTGAAGATGCGGTTGCCCGCCGCCTCCGCGAGGAACACCACGCTCGACGGCGCCTTGATCGCGCCCAGTGTCGCCGGGTCGGGCGTCCCCCAAACCGGGTTCGCCTCGGTGATATGGGACGGCATCAAGAAACGATTGACCGCGTACGAGTGCGACGCCCGATCCGCGATAAGCGTCGCATCAAACGACGGGCAGGCGTACACGCCGTAGGTGTTGGTTCCGCTATCGGCGGCGCGGGTCGGGTAGCCGCCCTTGACATACGGGTCCACGATATTCATCCACGGCGTCGGCGAGGTATTGGTCGGGTCCATATACGACCCCATCGGAAGCGTTTCGTCGTAGTCCTGCGTGTACGCGAGAATGGCAAGCCCGATTTGTTTCTCGTTGGACGAGCAGGACGACTGCCGCGCCTTTTCGCGCGCTTTGGCGAAGACCGGGAACAGAACCGCCGCCAGAATCGCGATAATCGCAATTACCACGAGTAATTCGATTAGGGTGAAGGCGGCGCGCGTCCGGCGCGGCGCGGCCCCGACACGAAGCGTGTTTTGCATAGCGAAAACCAATCCTTAGTTAAGAAGGTCAAATCATTGTTGAGTATTCCAATCAACAATTCTAAAAATGTTGTGAAAGAAGTATACTTCCGCGTTTTCGCCTTTGTCAAGTCTATACGATTCGGCCCGGGGCTTTTATCTGATTCATGTTCGGTAGGCGGTGGCGGCGCATCGGGTACATATAATGTATGTCAACGGCAACTAAAGGCGATTTGTGGGGACGGATCAAGGCGCGGCTGGAAAAACCGCAAGCTGGGGCGGGAACGCTGACTGTCACCCTGCGCGATTTTCTCATTGTCACGTATGCTGTGCCGGAAGCGCGCGTCCGCGAACACGTACCGGCGTTTCTTCCGCTCGACACGCTTCCGAACGCCGACGGCGAGCGGGTCGCGTTTGTGCAATCCACGTGTTTTTTCAACGATGACATGCGCTGGAGCAAGGCACCGGAAGGCTCGGGCCTGTCGTTCTACCAGAGTACGTACCGCGTCCTGACGCGCCGCGAGGGACGCAGGGGAGCGTACTTTCTGCGAACGTATCTGGGAACCGGGCCGTCGCACACCGCCCAGCGGGCGATTGCGCGCGAGGCGGATTTCGCCCGGTTTTTCGTTCATGTCGCGGGCGATCCCGCGCGGGCGTCGTACGATGCGTACACGGTTCGCGTGGTCGGCGAGAGGGGCCAAACCAACCTCGACGTGCGCGCCGCCGCGCCCGACGCCCCGCTTCCCGTCCCGTTCGGTTCTTTCGCGGACATGGCGCACTTCCTCACCCAGCGCGAGGAAGGCTACTACGCCGCGTCCGCGCCGAAAAACGCGACCGGCCTCCTCCCCGTCGAACACGCCCCGATGACGCCCGTCCGCGCAGAACTCGCCGCCCCCGCGAAACTCACGCTTTGGACCGACCTGGGCATCTTAAAACCGGACGAACTGGCGGAACCGCTCGCCGTCTTGATCCAGCCGTCGGTCGTGTTTACCGCGTTTCCGCCGCGCCTCACTGGGGCGGAAACCAAGTAAAGCGCGCTCGGTTACGCCACCGCGTCGGCATCGCCGCCGTCCGCGTCCGCAAGACCGAGCGGCGGCAATGCCCCCACGAGGCGCACGGTTTCCACACTTACCGTCACGATACGCTTGACCAAACGGACAATGTACTCCGGTTCGTCCGCCCGGTTGGGGTCGGAATCGCCCTTGACGCGGTACTGGTCCAGAATCCAATCGAGGGCCGAGCGACTGCCGAGTTTGTAATCGTGGGCGCCGGACGGGACGCCGCGCAGGGTCAGGTAGTCGTTGACCTTGATCCCGGTTTTGTCCCCGGTCCAGCGCATCTTCTCCACCCGGAACAGTTGGGCGTGGGTGGCTTTGGGGTCGAACTCGTCCTTGAGCGGGTATTCGGGCGCGGTTTCGTAGCCGGTGTGCAAGTCGAGCAGGCGGGTTCCCGCGCTTGCGAGCGCGCGGAATGTCGCCGGACCGCCCGCGACCAGCGGGATACGCGGCAGTTCGCGTTTGAGGTTTTCGCGGTAGCGCGTGCGGTATTCGGGGTGATGGAGCAGGGCGTAGATGTAAGCGAAAATGTCCCGCTTGGTCAGCGGCGCGTCGGTGTCGGCGTCGTCGCTTGCATAGTGCGCGCGGAACGCGGCGAGGGCGTCATCGGTGATGTTCTCGCGCCGGTTCCCGCCGTCCGCATCGTACGTGTAGAACGGGAAACACTGCGTCCCGCCGTTTGCCGCGTTTGAAAATTTGTATTCGGCTATTCCGTTTGCGGCCAGACAGTAAAAGACATCATGGCCTACCCCGCTTAGGCAAATACACACATTTTCCTGTTCTGTCTCATGAGTTGGAAAAAAGATAGGTTGATTGTATACCTCTTCGTTTAGGATACGGTCAAGATATAAGAATCTTTTAGAAAAAGGGCGATATGCTCCGTAGTGGATTTTACTCACATCAAATTTCGCCCGCCGCCCACGTCGCAGATCAGCCTTTAGATCGCGGCTCCATTTGACTTTGCTATAATCAACAAAGGAATCTATACGTTCAGAAGTTCTCTCTGTTGCTGAAATGCTTGCCTCAG
Organism: uncultured Armatimonadaceae bacterium; assembly: GCA_964252165.1. GTDB lineage: Bacteria > Armatimonadota > Armatimonadia > Armatimonadales > Armatimonadaceae > CAXUMS01. The sequence continues at coordinate 11,242 of CAXUMS010000091.1, read as the reverse complement.
ACCACCTGCTTACCTCCAAATTGTAATCGTCGATAAATGTCTCTACGCGACTTGCTAATTTTGCTGAACTAAAATCGTATACAACATCATCCCGGCTCGTTTTTAAGCCGCCACTAATCATACTAAAAATAGTTTGTTTTCCTATTGATGCGCGCCCGCCCATTGGTAGAAAACCTTCGTAATCCTCCTCGATACCTTCATTGAGCCAGTGGTTTCCTTTGTCGGGTATTATCTCCTGCCACGGAACGCCATTGATGCCGCCCCAAGCCGTTAGTTGCTCCAAACGCTTGTCGCGCCGTATATCACGCTCCAATGCGGCGACGAGTACCCGCGACGGTTGCCCTTTGCGTCGCACCAAAAACGTAATTCCAACGCCGACTTGAATTTTGAAAACATTGTGCGTTGTGCCGCTCAAATGCGGGTTTTTTCGCACATTGCCGCCCAAGTTCAGGTGATAAACCGACGTGAAATCTTCCGCAAGGTGCTTCCGCATACCATCGAAAGCCGTGTCCGTTAAAAAACCGTTATTTGTAACGAACGCAACGATGCCGTCGCGGTCGCCCAAACGGTCGGTCGCCCAGCGGAAAAAGCGGACGTACATATCCCACAGGGCGTTTTTGTTGGTCGCGCGGCTGTCCTTGACATACGTCGCCGTGAGCCGCTTAGCGACCGACGAATGAACGCGGTTTTTGTTGTTCTCGTTTTCGTTCATCTGCCCGACGTTGTAGGGCGGGTTACCGATGATGACCGTGATTTGCGCGGCCTGCTCGGCCTGCACCCGCTCGGCGTTTTCCGCGTCGAACATGTTGAACTTGCCGGTTCCGCCGCCCACGAACGCGTGTTCGAGGGTGAGCGTGTCCGTAAAGCACAGGCCGGGGAACGGCGCGTACGTTTCCATTTTCTCGTAATATGCGTGTTCGATATTCAGGCTCGCGATGTAGTACGGGAGCAGCATATTCTCGTTGCAAAACAACTCGTGTTTGTACTTATGCGCGAGCGTCATCGGCGACAAGCGGCGCACCAAATTCTGCATGAAGTTGCCGGTCCCGACGCACGGATCGAGGATGACCACGCCCTTGTCGGACAGGTTTTTGCCGAACTCGGATTGGAGCAGGGCGTCCACGCTGTCCAACATAAAGTTGACGATGGGCTGCGGCGTGTAGACAATCCCCTGCGTGTCGGCGGCTTTTTTGCTGAAGTCCTGAAAAAACCGCTCGTACAGGTTGTTCAGGAACGTTTGCTTTTGCTCCCAGCCCGTGGACTCTTTGGCCTTGTTCTCGATGGGATAGTAGTACTTGTCCAGCGTTTTGGTGAAATCGCCCCGGCTGAAACTGCGCGCGGTCATCACGGTCACGGTTTCCTCGATCTTCTGTGCGATGATGTTGCGCCGGACAAAATCGGCGTTGTCGAAGATCGTGCGGAACAGCCGCTCGGTGAGCAGGTGCTGGGTGAGCATTTCCACGACAACGCCCGGCGAGACCTGCGGGTTCAGCGTTGTGCGGGAGTTTGTGGGACACGGTGTGGGCCGCAGGCTCCACGAGGAGCCTCAAATCCCCAATTACCG
>CAXUMS010000091.1:0-9668 GCA_964252165.1 uncultured Armatimonadaceae bacterium | reverse complement strand
GCGTTTCCCGGCACAGTTCGTACAAGCTATCGAACGCTGTCGCGAACGCGGGATTGACCAGGCTTTCCTCGTTGATGCGCTTAATCAAGCCTTCGGCAAGGGCCGGGATAACCTCGCCGAACCGCGCCATCGCGTTGTCGAAACTGGTTGGGTCCGGCTCCCGCCACGTCAAAAACGCGGTCAAAATCGCCGCTGTTTGCGTGGCGTCCGACAGGTCGGCCCGACCAGACTCCTGATTGTTTTGAAATAAAACCGCCCGTTGCGAATCCTCGAACAAAATATTGGTAAATGGATAACCTTTGCGCTTTTTTTTGCCTATTTCCACCGTCAAGTCATCTTTTGTGTCCTTCGACTCCCAGTAGCCACACGGTACATTGTACTTATCGCGGAGCGTTCCATCAGGTTGTATTCGAGTTCCTTCTAAAGTTTGCTCTGGTATTAGCGTCAGCTCGCGCTCCTGCGACACGGTTTGCAAAAGCGTCTTAAAGGCGTCACGAATGCTGGTTTCGTTAGTGACGCGGAGCGAGGCGAAGTTAAGTAGAGAGGCGCGGAACTGCGCGAGGGCTGGATGGTCTGCCGGAACGGGCTGGGACGGAGAATTAGGCGTGATCATACATCCTAATTACGGTCGTGCGGCGCGGTTTTCCTGCCCCGCGTAAAGGGAATGTTTGCCCTGTTTGCCACGGTGATAAAATGAACTGTGACACCTTCCTCCCCATTTGATACCCCGACGGATGCCGCCGACACGCCCGACGACGCCCTTGAGGTCGTTGAGGCCGTTGCGCCGCCCGCCGCTACCAGCGACGGCCCGGCGCGCTCGGCGACGTCCGCCACATCCACGGTCGTGATGACGCTTCAGCAAAAATTGGCGAACCTGCCCACCAATTCCGGCTGTTATATTTACAAGGCCGCCGACGGGACCATTATCTATGTCGGTAAGGCGATCAACCTGCGAAACCGAGTCCGGTCGTACTTCCAAAAATCCGCCAACCATTCGCCCAAAACCAAGCGACTGGTCGCGAACATCACGGATATGGAATGGATTGTGACCGACACGGAGTTGGAAGCGTTGATCCTGGAGTGCAACCTAATCAAGAAGCACCGGCCCAAGTACAACATCCGGCTCCGCGACGATAAACATTACCCGTACCTGCAATTGACGACCAATGAACCGTTCCCCCGCCTTTTGATCACGCGCCGGGTCAAGCAAGGCGATGGCAACAAGTACTTTGGGCCGTTCACCAACTCGCACGCGGTCTACGAGAGCATGAATCTCGTGTACAAATTGTTTCCGCTCGTCACGTGCCGGAAGGCATGGAACAACACAGAAAAGCAGAAGCCGTGCTTGTACCACCATATGGGACGTTGCCCCGAAGCGCCGTGCGCGAGTATGGCGGACAAGGAGCGGTATTGGAACGGCGTCCGCGACACCGAACTGTTTTTAAGCGGGCGGCAGGACAAACTGCTCAAAGACCTGGAAAACAAGATGGAGGCGGCGGCGGAAAATCTGGAGTTCGAGCGGGCCGCGAAACTGCGCGATCAACTGCAAAGTATCCGAACGATTGTGGAGCGGCAGAAGGTGGTTTCGACCACAACCGGCGATCAGGATGTGATGGCCGTGGTCGCCGATGACGCGGGCGCGTGCGTCCAGATGTTCTTTATCCGGGGCGGCAAACTCATCGGGCAGGAGCATTTCCTCTTAGAAGGAACCGAGGGCGAAACCGGCGTCCACGATGCGACGACGGAGTTTTTGAAGCAGTATTACCAGGACGCGTCGTTTGTGCCGACCGAGATCGTGCTTCCCCAGCATGTCGAGGAGTTGGAAATAATCGAGTCGTGGCTACGGCAGAAAAAGGGCGCCAAAGTCACGATCACGGTTCCCAAAACCGGTGAAAAGAAGCGCCTCCTCGATATGGCGGCGACCAACGCGCACTTAGCCCTGGAGCAGATCAAGGCTCACAGCGCCGCCGAACAGTCGCGCATTGACGGGGCGTTGCGGCAGCTCGCGGAAGCCCTGAAGATGCCGGACAGCATGCTGACCCGGATCGAGGCGTACGACAACTCGAATGTGCAGGGGCGGCACGCGGTCGGCGGCATGATCGTGTTCGAGCAGGGCAAGCCCAAAAAGTCGGAGTACCGGCGTTTCAAGATCGAGTTGTCCGAGGGTGACCCGAACGACTTTGCGATGATGTTCGAGGTGCTGACGCGCCGGTTCAACCAGATGCAGGAAGGCAACCCGAAGTTCACGCCCGAGCCGGATTTGATCTTGATTGACGGCGGCAAGGGCCAGCTTTCCGCCGCCCAGGCCGCGATGAAGCAGTTCGGCTACGATTTCCCGATGATCGGTCTCGCTAAGCAGTTTGAACTCGTGTACGTGCCGGGCCGGGCGGAACCCATCGAATTGCCGCGCAACTCGCCCGCGCTGTTCCTGCTCCAGCGAATCCGCGACGAGGTCCACCGGTTCGCCATCACGTACCACCGCAATGTCCGGGGCCGAGCCGCCCAGATGTCCATCCTGGACGAAATCCCCGGCATCGGCCCCGCCCGCCGCCGCGAGTTGCTCAAATTCTTCGGCTCGGTCGAGAAGATGCGCCCCCTGTCCGCCGACGACCTGAGCAAAGCGCCCGGCATGACCAAAAAAGTCGCGCAGGAACTCTACGAGTACCTGCGCGCAAGGTAGCCTGTTTCGTTTTAAGAAATAACGGGTTCCCCAACGGCAAAGCCCCAGACAATCATGCCGATACCAATCAAAGCGATGGGGATGCCTATCATAAATCCTATCGTCAGAATGCCGCCAACCAATGCGATGGCTCCGTTGCGTACTAAAGTCCAGTTTGGTTTTTTTGCGGGAGTATACGCTTGTTGCAACGCTACGCCGCCGCCCTGTTGCGCGGTGGTCTGAGCGGCGTTCACAGGTGGGGTAACAGGCCCAATTCGACCTATTTGCTTGCGTGCGTTCATTGCAAGCTTTGCGTCCTCGCCGTTGACGGCTTTTTCAAACGCTTGCACCGCATCCCATTTACGCCCTATAGCGGAAAGCGCTATACCCAAATCGTAGTAATAAACAGGTTGCGGCGCTTGTTGTGTCGCCTGCGCAAAGCAGTTTGCGGCTTCAGCCATAAGGCGCGCATAGGTCTTTTTGTTTTCGTCAAGGATAAGAGCTTGACCGTAAGCGTCAGCGCGCGTTGTCAAGATCAGACCTTCGCGGAATAAGCAAGAAGCGGAAAGATGGGGTTGCTCATCTGGCTTAGCGCGAGGGATCTCTTGGCGAGCTAATCGAAGATCGCCGTCAACGATTCGTTTGGCGGCACTGTCACGCGGGATGTAATGATCAACGCGCTCAAGAGCATCAGTTTGTTTCTTTACGTCATCAAGGTACGACTCGATAGTTTGCGCCGCGACGGACGGTCCGGTTTCGTCCACGGCGCGCGTAGAGGAAGTTAGTGTGTTGTAGGTGGCATCAGGCATATACGAACCTCGTTTCTTTGGTTGGGCGTTGGTCAGGCGTAAACGGTATGTTGCCCACGAATGGGTTGACGAGACGCCTTTTCCGAGTGGTCCACGTAGATGGTGATTTCCGCGCCGGAATCCACGTCAAGATCAAACGAGGCCTCGCCGCTACTGTTGGTGTACTTTTCTTCTTTCAAGCCGCTCGCGAGGGCTTGATGCACCCAAACGCCGACCAGCGAGCCGGACATAGGATTGCCTGTGTCATCCGAAACCACACGAATGGTGACGTATTTCGACATTTTCAAACCTTTCTTTCATCGCCCTGTGGCGGCGACGCGCGTTATTTGAGTTGCGAGATTTCTTGCTCGAAGTTGTCGCACTCGATAATCAGGGCGCGGGACACGCGCTCGAAATAGGCTGGGTTGATGAGCTGCATTTCGGCATTGTGCATGTACGAGTAGACGTGCTTGCCGCTGATCTCCTCGATGCACCAAAAGCCAAAACGGTTTTCGCGGCTACGCTTGAGCAAAAGCGTGGACAGAAAATGCGGGATTTCCTCTTCCGTGTCGAACGCCAGTGCGCTCGGCACGGAAAACTCTAGCGTGTCATCGTAGCGAATGATGTACAGGTTCTGCGTCCGCCCCGACTCCATCTTAAAGCGGATAACCACGCGCACATCGTTGATGTCGGCGATAGTCCATCCCGCTTGCTCCGTGTAGTTTTGGATCGTGTTGCGAAACCGTACCCCAGAAAACAGCGCCGCCATATCCCCCATAATTCATCCTCCGTTCCCATCGCTTCGAGGCTACGGGTCGTCCTTTGTGGCGGTTGCTCGCGTGCGCGCACGTTGCGAACGTGCCTGCTCGTGCGCGACACGGAGAACCGACGCGCGCCATTTTTTATTGGCTTCCCGTGCGAATAGTATACGAATAGTCCTGCTCGCTTGTCTGTCCACTTTTCGGGGGAATTATGGCTTCCAAAAGGGGGATATTTACCACTGGGGCGCGGCGGTTATTCGTCGAGGGCGGGGGCTAAAAGGCGGGCGACGCGGGCCTGGTTGTCAGACCCGAGTTTTTGGCGGATGCGGGTGACATGGCTTTTTACCGTGGACTCCGCGATGGACAGGGCGTCGGCAATCTCTTTTTGCGATAAACCGTCGGCGTAGCGTTCGGCGACAGCGCGCTCGGACGGGGTCAGGAGCGCAAAGAGGCGGCGGGCCTCGGCGAGACGAGTGGGCGACATGGGCGGCGGGGCGAGCCGCGCCGTAGAGCGGGCGACCGTTTGCGCGCGGTAGCAGGCGTGGAGCCAGTCGCCGAGAAGCGGGGCGAGACTTGCCGCGCCGTCGCGAAACTCCCGGCTTGTTTTCTGACCCGGTGCGCCGCCGGTTTGGGCATGGCGGGCGATGCGGGCGGCGGTTTGCGCCAAAGCGTCCAAGGCATCCACATGGGCGATCGCGAGCGCGTCCCGGTCCAACTCGGCGGCCCGAAGACGGCGGGCGGCTTCCGCCTCGTGGAAGCGGCGCGCGGCGTACTCGGCAAGCCACGTCAGCGACGCGCGCACGACAGGATCGGCGAACGCGCCCGGCGTGTACGACAAAATTCCCATCACGCCAAACGGCGCGGCGATGGCGGAGCGGGGTTGCGCCTCGGCGGGCGGCGGCGACGCTTCCCGGTTTATCGGCGTTTCCGGGGCGGCCCAAAGCGGCAGGTGCAGCCAGGACGCCGACAATCGCTCGGCGTCGCCGTACGGCATTCCGCCATCCTGGATCGCTCGACGTTCCGCCGCCGTCAGGTCGGCATCGCCATCGTGGAACGGGACGCCGGTTCGCAGAACGCGCGTGGTGGGGCCGCCTTTGAGCGGTTGCCATTCCGGCTTCTCGAACACGCCCTCGTCGTCGTTGTACTCGAAGCGAACCCGCTGGTTCGCGGCGTCGTAAAAGCCGATATAAAACGAGTTTGTCAGCGGCGCGAGCGCGCAGGCGGCGCGGCGAAGCGCGACGTACAGGGCGAGCGGATCGCCGTTTCGGTTCACGTCCTGGCGCGGATTATCGCCGTGCGGGACCGCGTCGAGAACCGCCCGCAAAACGTGAAGGGCGGGCGGCGGGGCGGGGTGCGAAAAAGCGGCGCTCATATTCCATTATAACGGGCGAACCATAGGCTTTATGACAGCGCGCAACCCCGCTGTGACAACGCTGTGACAACGCTGTGACAAAAGTAACAGGGCGCCGCCTGCGCGAAACAAAGTCAGGGCGTTTCAGCGCGGGCGTTCTGCAAAACATGCAGAAGGTCGCGGGCGCTTTGCGTGATCTCGAAGTGGGCGAGGAACGTGCGCTCGGCGGCGCGGCGCATTTCATCCTTCGCCTCGGGGGAGAGGGCAAGCCAGTTTTGCAAAAGGCGCGTCACGCCGTCAACCGTGTCAGCTTCTACCAGACCCGCGCCGCCGTCCTTGATTTCCTGCCAGATGTTGACCTTGTCGGTGATCAAAACCGGGCAACCGCGCGCAAGGGCCTCGGCGACCGCGATACCGAAGTTTTCCTGGTGCGACGGCAGAACAAACGCATCGGCGGCGCGGAACGCCCCCCATTTAAGGGCGCCGGTGAGCATGCCGGGCCACAAAACCCGGTTCGGGTCCAGTCCCAAACGCCGCGCGCGGGCTTGAAGCGTCGCTTTCCAGCCGCCTTGATCCGGGCCGGCCATCACCAGGTAAAGGTCGGGATTTTGGGCCGCAACCGTTGCGAACGCGTCGAGTAAAATGTCGCACCCTTTTTTGGGATGGATGCGGCTCAGAAACAGCAGGATGCGTTTGCCCCGAAGTTCTGGATGGCGCGCAAGGAACGCTTCCCGATCCGCGCTCGCATCTTCGCCGGTGTCAGCGGGTTTTGCGGTTCCGTAATGGACCACGATGGGGTTGCAAACGTACGGACGAAACGCGTGTGCGGCCAGCAGTTTTTCTTGTTCGCACGTGAACAACACCGCGCGTGCGTCCCTCAGCGCAAACTGTTCCGCTACCCGCCAGTACGCCCATTTTTTCAACCGCTTGAGCGGGTACGCGTTTTGAAAATACGGGTCCAGCATCCCGTGCGGAAAGATAAAGTAGGGGACGTTTCCGCCGCGTAGCGCGCGCCATGCTCCGTAGCTCACATAGTTCCAAAGGCCATGCACGATAACCGCGTCGTACTCGCGCGCATGATCGCGTAGCCAGGGTTCAAGACGCGGCGCGTACCCATAAGCAAGCGCGCCCGGCCCGATCGCATAGGTTGGGAGCGGAAACACGTCCAGAAATGGCGCGTCCGGCGCATCCAGGGAGACAACCTCGTTTTCACACCCCAACCGCTCAAGCGCCGTTGCGCTTTGCGTTATCCCTTCGATGGGGCCGCCGCCTCGGCGGTCTACGCTCGCAATCACCCTCAGTATCTTCATAAAATTGTGTGGATATGCGTTCGGCGGGAACGCGGTTTTGCGCCCGCAAACCCCGGCGCGCAGGAGTTCACTACGTTCGCGCCCTTGCAAGCGCACAATTTAGGGAGGAGCGGCGCGCCGGGCGATTCACAGGCGAAGCGGGGGCGATTAACAACATCGCATGGGCGCAACGGTGCGGGAATGTGGGGGGATAAGAGAACTGCGTGTACCGCGTTGTCAACCCCGGTTGTAGCAAGGAGGGACGGCGACTTGCATGGAAAACCGACGCGGAACAGGTCGTGGCAGTCCGGTAAGTGAGAACGGACGGGGATACCCGGCGACAACGGCGGGAAAAGCATGACGTGAAGTTCTTCTTTACAGTTTCACCGTTAACAAACGACCACGAGGGGAAAGAACGCGTTCGTGAACGGCAGGGATACTTTTGTATACCACGAAACCGGGCGTTTCCGCGCCCTCGGGAAGCGGTAAGGGCGTTAAACAAGGCGGCGGGGAGCGCAGGACGCGCGAGGACCGATCAAATAGTCGGTGTAATCTCCTTCGCCATCCACGGAACATTGCGAAGTCAACAAGTCAAAACAATTATAACGGCGTTTGGAGCGACAGGCATCGTCCAAATGGGCGGTTTGATGGTGCGTCCAAAAGGGTGATAGACATAATAATACTTCTTTAGCGCCGGTTCAGGTTTGGTCGTGGGCTTCAATTACCCGGACGGCAAGTTCATGGCGGTTGCTCGCATTTAGTTTGCGCCGCGTTGAAACCAAGTGATGCTTGACCGTGTTAACCGAGATAAACAGCCGGTCGGCGACCTCGCTATAGGTTAAACCCTCGGCGATAAGAAGCACAATATCCCGCTCCCGTTCCGACAGCGCGCCGAGCGGTCCGCTGACGTTCTCGTTTGCTGTTGTCGCGGCGGCGGCTTTTGTTTCCGTTTCGCTTCCAACATGCAGGGGCGTCGCCGAAAGCGGCGCCGCTTTGTTTTCATCGCGTCGTTTAACGCGGTTGACAGGAACGGAACCGGTTTGGCTCGTTTCGGTTTGGGCGCGCGAACAAGCGCGGCGCAGTGCGTCGGCGGCTCGGCGCAAATCGGGCAGGCTTGCGGGAATTTGCGCCCGTAGCGCGTCCGCGTCGCGGTTCAAACCCGCGAGCGTTTGCTTGAAACGCTGTGACAATTCGCTCGTTCGCATTTCTGCGGCAGTGATTCGCGTTTGCGCGTCGCGAAGCGCAACGCCCGCCTGCTCCTGCGCGCTCCATTGCCCTAAAATGGCTCCGGCGCGATTGGCAAGCCAATCGAGCGCGGCGCGACAAACCGCGCTGTCGTAGGCGTCCGCCTGGTACGATTGCGCGGACAAAACGCCGATCACGAAACGCGCGCCGCGAGATGCTGACTCATTTGTGGTTGCGCTTTGCCAAAGGGGCAGGTGCAATGCCGCCCGCGAAACGAGCCGAACATCGCCAAAGTTGACCGCGCCATGTTGGGTTTCACGCACGACTTGCGCCGCATCGTCGTCCGCCTCGCTTGCTTCTTCCGAATCGCGGAAGCGGAACGGCGCGCCGGTCCGGATCACATTCGAGGTTGGTCCGTCGCCAAGCGCGAACGAGTCCGGTTTGTCGTACACGCCGCTATCGTAGTTGTAGACGAAATTCAAAACGTCGTTGTCCGCTTCGTAGCGGCACAGATAAAACGCCGCCGTGCGGGGCGCGAACTGTTCGGCGGTTTCGCGCAGAACTTCGCACAGGTAAAAAATATCGTTCCACGGCGCATCGGTTAGCCGATTCTCCGCATTCAGGAGGATCGTCAGAATGGCTTCGGGCGAGGGAGGCATCGCGCCCGCGCCTTCATTTTCGGAGGGGTAAAACAACTCGGCGGGTCCTTCCCCATACGCTAACGCGTGAGAAAGCCGCTTATGATAGGAAAATGGGGCGGGAAAGCAAGGTATTGAACTTTTTTGATGTCGCCGTGCGTACTACTCTTAGAATGTCGCCGAGAACGCATAGGGCCGCCCTGAAAACGGGGTAGGTAACAAGGCGTTCAAGCAAGAAGTAAAGAACAAAATGAGAAACATGACGATCAAAAACTACTCCGCAATGATAGCGGCTCTGGCTCTCGGAACGTGCGCGGTGGGCTGTGTCGGCATCGCGCAGGGCGGCGGACCGGGCAAAGCGACAAAAGCCAGCGGGGCGGAACCGAAGGTCGCCGCGCCGCAAAAAGATGATGTTCACGTTTTGCCCAAAGTGGTGAAAACCGCCGCCGAATGGCGCAAACTTCTTCCCGCCGATGTTTTTAATGTCACGCGCGAGGCCGGGACGGAGCGCCCGTACACGGGACGTTATTCGGAAAGCCACGGAACCGGCGTGTACCGCTGTGTCAATTGCGGCCTGGAGTTGTTCGATTCCAAAACCAAGTTTGAAAGCGGAACCGGCTGGCCGTCGTTTTATCAACCAATCCGCCCTGCCGCGACCGAGGATAAAACCGACGTGACGCTCGGAATGTCGCGCACCGAGGTGTTGTGCGGGCGGTGCGGCGCGCACCTGGGCCACGTTTTCGACGATGGTCCCAAACCTACCGGCCTGCGCTACTGCATGAACTCCGCCTCGCTCACGTTCAAATCGACCCCGGCAAGCGCGACGGCTACCGCGAAGAAGTAGCGTTTTGCGTTTTGCGTTGTTGTATGGCCTGCGCGGAGCGTACGGTTCATGCCCTGCGCGGGCGGCGGTCCTCACGCCGTACGGCGCCAGCCGAACGCTGGACCGTGCATTAAGAAAACGAAAGGCTCGCTTATTTTGCCATAGCAAAATAAG
>CAXUMS010000090.1:0-19184 GCA_964252165.1 uncultured Armatimonadaceae bacterium | reverse complement strand
GTCATTAGTCAAACGGTAACGTAGACGCCGTCGCCTCACAAAAACTAACGGTATAGGGTTAGAGGACTTGGACTTCGTGGCTGCCTTTGTGGACTTCGCCGATGAGGGCGGCGTTTTCGCCACTTTCGTTGAGGCGGGCGACAATGGTTGGGGCTTGTTCGCGCGGAACGATCAGGACCATTCCGATGCCCATGTTGAACGTTCGGTACATCTCGGTATCGTTCACGCCGCCGAGGTCTTGAATCAGGCGGAAGATCGGGGCGGGCGTCCACGCGCGGCGTTCCACAACGGCTTGGCAGTCAGCGGGCAAGGCGCGCGGGATGTTATCGTAGAAACCGCCGCCGGTGATATGAGCTAAGGCGTGGATGTCGAACTCATCGAAGAGCGGGAGGATAGCGGGCGCGTAGCAACGGTGCGGGGCTAAGAGTTCGTCGCCGAGGGTTTTGCCCAAGTCGGGGACGAAGCGGTCGAGCGTGTAGCCCGCGCGCTCCAAAAGGACATGGCGCGCGAGGCTGTAGCCGTTGGTGTGAAGGCCATCGGATGCGATACCGATAAGCGTGTCGCCGGGTGTGACGCGGGAGCCGTCTATGATTTTGCCCCGGTCTACAAGGCCGACTATACACCCGGCGAGGTCGTATTCGCCGTCCGCGTATATACCGGGCATCTCGGCGGTTTCCCCGCCGACAAGCGCGCACCCGACCGCTTTGCAACCGTCGGCAAGCCCCTTAACCACATCGGCGGCGACGACGGGCGACAATTTTCCGGTTCCGAAATAATCGAGAAAAAACAGCGGACGCGCGCCCTGGACCAGAATATCGTTGACGCAGTGCCAGACCAGATCGCGCCCCACGGTATCGTGCCGCCCGGTCGCGAACGCGATCTTGAGTTTGGTGCCGACGCCATCCATAGACGACACCAGAACCGGCTCGCTAACGGCGTTTTTGTCGAACGCATACATCGCGCCGAACGCGCCGACATCGGCGAGAACGTGGGGGGTGAACGTGCCGCGAATATGCTCGCGCATCCGCGAAACCGCCTCGTTACCGGCATCAATGTTCACGCCCGCGTCGGCATAGGTAGCGGGCGTAGGGATTGGGTTGTCCATGTTTTTGTTATACCGCAGGATTTTTCGCCCGATGCAAACCGTGACGACTTCAGGACGGCGCGACCGGTTGCGGCGACGCCGAATTTACGGATGCCGTTCGCGGCTTCAGACGCAAAAACGGTTGCTCGACAAGATGCCAACTTAGCAAACCGCAAATGCCGCTCAGGAGGGACGACAGGAGGAAAACCAGCCACGGAGAAAGGTAAGGCAGGTACCAGAGAATTAATTTTTGAACGGGCCAGCCGTACAAATAAACCCCGTACGAAATGTCCGAAAATTGCTTAAATGGGTTCAGTAGCGGGATTTTGGCGAATGCGAAGCAAAAGAATAGGTAGGCGCCCACTGTGGCTAAGGCGATACTTGCCAAACTTTGTTGGAACAAGCAAAGCAGTAAAACCGGCGTCGCCAAAGCCGCATACATCTTTTTATAGGCTATCTTTTCGCGGAACAGGCAAAAGCACCCCCCCACGCTGAAAAAGGCGAAAAAGCGTAAGAGCGCCCCAGCATCCCCCAAAATGAGTTTGGCTCCCGGGAACGACAACGCGCCCGTCGCGCTTGACGGTAAGAACAACGAAGCGACGAAAACAACCGCACCGCCAAGCCATATTTCGCGTTTTTTAACGCCCCCCAAAAGGCCAAGCGCCGCTACCAGTAGATAGCATCGGAACTCGTGTTGAATGGTCCACACGCTGTTGTTCACGAGCGCGTACGGCTGGCCTTGAAAAACCGGCGGCGATGTCGGCACGCGTAGTAGAACCAGTTGCCCGATGAACTTTGGGATACTGACCTGGCGCAGATAATCGGGCAGACTAACGCTTGCGCCCAGCGGCCCCGCCACGAAAACGCTGACGATCAAGGCGACGATGAAGCCGGGATAAATGCGAAGAACGCGCTTTCTCAAAAAGTCAAGAAGCGCCGGGTTGCGTTGCCAACTTTGAACAATCAGGTAGCCGCTCAACAAAAAGAACCCGCACACCGCGAGGTCGCCAAAGGTATACGAGTTATGGAACAAACGGGTGAAAATCTCGCGGTTTCGGTTGCCGTCTTTCAATTCAAACGAGTGGGATAAAAGAACAAGTCCTGCAAGCAATAAGCGCAGAAAGCTGAAATTGTTATCTCGGCCTTCGGAAGCAGGCTTGACGGAGGCGGACGACGCGGACGACGCGGGCGGCGCGGTTTGGGTGGACGGAGTTAGGCTTGCGAGTTCGGTAGCAGTCAATTATTTAGTTCTCTCATAGCATAGACGACACCAGAACCGGTTCGCTAACGGCGTTCTTGTCGAATGCACATATCGCGCCGAACGCATCCATATCGGCGAAAACGTTGGGTATGAACGTGCTGCGTATAGGTTCGCGCATCCGCGACACGGCCTCGTTCCCGGCGTCAATGTTCACGCCCACGTCGGCGTTGGGAGCGGACGTTGGGAGCGGGTTGCCCATGAGTTTGTTATACCGTGTCAATTTTTTCGTAAGGAATGGGCTGTTTAAGCGTTATCCGGCGAACGAACATTTCCCACCAAATATCTTTCATGGCCTTTTGAATGCTTGCTTGCCACTCGGCGGCGATTCTGTCACCGTGATCCCATTCATCGTTGGATAATTCGCGGATGCGCTCATCTTCGAGCGCGTCGTCTAACCACTCCGTCGCTGTCGGAAGTTGACGACAGAGAAAAACTAAGGCGGAGAGCGGCTGACGGGAAAGTTCGTCCCAATAGCCAGGCTTGGGGCAGTATTCCGGTATAGTAGCAGGGCAACCGGCCTCAATACGAGGACGGGCATTCGTCTCAAATGCAGGGTCTCTTAGAAATGCCGCAACCGCCAGTTGCGGGGATACCCAACTTCCGTCGAACGACACCCACAAAGCGTTTCTTGTAGCCTCCGTATTTACCCCTAACAAAACCGCGACTGCGCCAACGAGATGAGGACGCCAGTTACCTGAACCTGTAAGGAGCGCGACTACCTCCGCCTCTTTGTTTTCGCTTATCCGGGTACATCGCCGAACGATTTCCACGGCGTACCGCACTTCGGCCTCTATAGGGTAGCGCGGGCTAAGCAAGTTCAAGTAAACAGGAACTGTCGAATAGGGGCTTTTGTCAAAGCACGGCGCAAACGAAGGATAGCCCCGTTCTGTAGCAAACTCCAAATTTATAGATATTGCATTCACAGGTAATTTGTTTCAGGATTTATTACGCCGCCGGTCTAACCAAAAACGTCTTGATCTCGAAGGGCTGGTAGTCAAACGAAATCGCGCGTCCGTCGTGTGGGACGGGTTCGCGGTTTTCCTCGACCAGGTTGCACGTCCACGCTTCGGCAATATCGAAGCCGAGCGTCAGGATAGCGCGACCGCGTGAGTTGAACGCATCGTACAGGCGGATGACGAGCAGCCTCGGGTCGTCCTCGGACGGCTTGATCGTCTCGATGATGACGCCCTGATCGTCCACAGTCGCAAGCGCGTAGGACGGTGGCAGGGTTCCCTTCGGGTTTGGCGAAACGAAGCGCGACAGGAGCGGATAGTTGAGTGCGTGGGCCTCGTCTATAGTTTCGCCCCGGAAGTCGCCGGTGTGCGGGAGAACGGCGTACGTGAACGTGTGCGCGCCCCGGTCCGCCTCGGGGTCCGGGTGAATTCCGCCTTTCAGGAGGGTCAGGCGCAAAACGTTGTCGTGGCAGTCGTGGCCGTACTTCGAGTCGTTCAAAAGGCTGACACCCCAATCACCTTCGGACAGATCGGCCCATTTGTGCGCGCACACCTCGAACCGGGCGGCATCCCATGAGGTATTGCGGTGCGTGGGTCGCTCGATATGTCCCCACTGGATTTCGTACGTTGCGCGCGTGGCGTTGACCGCGACCGGGAACTCGGCCTTCAGAAGCATTTGCCGCTCCTGCCAGTCCGCCGTTGTTTCAAATTCCACGCGCGGCGAATGGGCGTACAGGTATACGCGCTGGGTAAGGGTGGAGGCGAGGAACCGCCTCCTGATCTCTAGACCCGCCCGCACCGGTCCGCGCTCGATGATCTCGATGCTTTCGACCGTGGCGATCCCACGGAGCGGGTACCGCTTTTGCTCGTAATAAATATCCACGTTCCAACCGTCGTACGCGTACGGGCGATCTTCGTACAAAACAAGCGCGTTTAGCGTTTGGTCGGGCGCGGCGGTTTCGCGGAGGGCGGGATCGGCGTCCGCATCGTCCTCATCGTAGATTTTATGAACGAGGGAAACGATTTCGCCCGCGTCATCGAACCGGACGCGCACAAACTCATTTTCCAGCAGGCGCGGCTCGACCGTCAGGTTCGAAGCGTCCTCGGCGGCCCCGCCCGCCTTGCCGACATTGATGGTTTGGTAGCCCAGCGGCCCGACCTCGGGCAGGGTGACCAGGTAGTCGCGCGCGCCGTCGCGGGACACGGACAGCAGTTGTGACGGGATCGGGGCGTCCTGGGCGTCGGCGAACTCGACCGCCTTGAAAACCGTGCGCGGAATGGAAACGCGCACCGTGTCGGCGGGGCGCAGGGTGTCGGTCGGGTTGAACACGACCACGGCGTCCCCGCGCGTTTTGACCTTCGACGCGACGGCGTCCAAAGCGGCGTCAAGCGCGGTCTCGCCGATGGTTTGGGCGTCGGCGTAATCCCGCATCGCCTCGGCGACGGCTTCCCCAATGCACGTACCGGGCAGAATATCGTGGAACTGGTTGACGAGCAGTTTCTTCCAACCGTCCGTGAGCGAATCGTGATCGAACGGCGCTCCGGTCGCGACCTGCGCGAGCGCGCCGAAAATCTCGGCGTTGCGGTACAGAATTTCGTTTTTACGGTTCGCGCGCTTGATGCGCCCTTGCGACGTGTACGTCCCCCGGTGGTTTTCCAGGTACAACTCGCCCGCCCAAATCGGCGTCCGCCGGTTGTCCCACACACGGGCGCGGAGACGCTCAAAGTAATCCTCCCCGCTACCCATCCGGCACGCGGGAACGCCCGGCACGTTCGCCAAACGCCGCGCGGTTTCGATGTGCAAACGGGTCGGGCCGCCGCCGCCATCGCCGGAGCCGAACAGGTTCAAGAGTTCGCTATTCACGCTTTTCTGCCGGTAGTCGTCCCACGCGCCTTTGGCCTGCGTCGGGGTCATTTGCCCGTTGTACGTCGCATATTTACGCTTCAGTTGCGCGTGAACGTCGGGCGTGGTGACGAAATGCGTCAGCGTTTCGGTTCCGTCAATGCCGCGCCACTTAAAGGTGTCATGCGGAAACGCGTTGAACTGCGACCACGATAGTTTGGTTGTGAGCAAGCCGTGAAGACCGCACCCTTCGATAATCTGGGGAAGCGACGCGGGAAAGCCGAACGTATCGGGGAGCCACAGAACGCGCGCGGCTTTTCCGAACTCGTTTTTGAAAAAGCGGTTGCCGATCAGGATTTGCCGGATCAGCGACTCGCCGCCCGTGACGTTGCAGTCGGCCTCGACCCACATTGCGCCGGTCGGCTCCCAGCGGCCCTCGGCGATACGCGCTTTCACCGCGTCGTACAGTTCGGGATACTGCGTTTTGGCGTATTCGTAGAGTTGCGGTTGTGACTGCGTAAAATGGTAGTCCGGGTACTCGTCCATCAGACGTAGCGCGGTCGCAAATGTCCGTCCGACCTTCTTTTGGGTGTTCGGCAACGCCCACAGGTAGGCCAGATCAATATGCGAATGGCCCGCGCAAACCAGCGACGGATCGCGCTCGTCGCTTACGGTTTCGGCAAACCGGGCGAAAAAGCCGTTATGTAATGCCGTGGAACAAGCGGAAAGCGAGTTGTAAAACGTGGACGATGAAACGCCGCTTGTGTAATCGAGCGCGTTGACGGCGTCTTCGAGCGCGACACGAAGGGTTTGCCCTTCGCGGCTGTTTCCGTCCAGGGTTGCCAGCAGACCGACCGCGACATGAAAATCAAAATAAAGCGCGTAGGCGGCGCGATCCACGCGGCAAAGGTCGGCGGCGCGCACGGTAAGGGTTCCGCCGCGCGTGGGCGCGTAGCATTCGATCACGAAAGTGCGCGCTTTGCCGCCTTCGGCGTGGTCATGGAGCAAAACGTCCTGGTGGTTATAGTCGAGGGCCTGGTACGGAGCGTCGCCGTCGCCATCAAGGTATAAAAGCGGCTCCATGCCGGGCAAATCGAGCCAAAGCGCAACCCGCTCCCCCGCCCAGCCGGACGGGATTGCGTACGCGCCGCGTAGCCAAAACGCCTCCTCGGCTCCGGTTACAGTAAAACCAACCGGCGCGCTTTCCCATTCGTCAGCGGGAAGCGCAAACGCTTGCGCCGCGTTTTGCGGCGCGCGGCTAAAGGCGAGCGGCGCGAGCGGGACGCGCTCGCGCCACAGGGCGACGGAAAGGTCTCCAAGAACCATAGGGGCGCGCTCGGAAATGAAGTAGGTCATGTGGCGTAGTTCGCTCCGGCGACGCGGACGGGTTGCGTAGAAGGATTGCGGATCAAAGTGTCGACGGAAGGTTACGCAGACGCCATACATTGCGCGCGTGGCATGTTTCGGCCTCCGGCGTTTCCACGATAACCGGCAGACCATCCGGCAGGCGGTTATCTGACAGAAACACAGCGAAGCCGTTCGCGCCGATATGTCCCTCGCCGATATGGTCGTGGCGGTCCAGATGCGAGCCAAGCGCGGCTTTGGCGTCGTTTGCGTGGATGCACGCAAGGCGGTGAACACCTATTTCGGCATCGAATGCGTCCCAGGTCGCGCGGGCGGTTTCGCTATCGCGAAGATCGTACCCCGCGACGAAAATGTGACAGGTGTCCAAGCAGACGCGCAAACGCTCCGGCTCGCGCACCGACGCGAAGATGCGCCCGATATGCGCGAATTCTCCGCCCAGCGTCGTTCCCTGCCCCGCCGTGGTTTCAAGCGCGACCTGAACGCGTAGACCGGGCATTTGCTCGTGCGTCCAGTCGAGCGAGGCGGCAAGGTTGTCCAGCCCCGCGTCCATGCCCGACCCGGTGTGCGCGCCCAAATGGGTCACCAGAAAATCCAACCCCAATGCCTCGGCCCGCGCAAGTTCCGCGAGAAATGCGCGGCGCGATTTGTCCCGTAGGGCGTCATCGGGCGACGCGAGGTTTATCAGGTACGAGTCGTGCGCGACCAGCGGATACACGCCGGTAGATTCGACCGCGCGGCGGAACGCACGTACCTTTGCCGTATCAAGCGGCGGCGACGCCCACTGCCGGGGCGAGGCGGTGAAGAGTTGAACCGCGTCACAGGCGATTTGGGCGCCGCCGATAACGGACTTGTGCAAGCCGCCCGCCGTCGGCATATGCGCGCCGAACCGCAAGCGCGGCTTTCTGACCGCGTCGCCGCCGCTCGCTACGGGTTCGCTCCCGTTCATTAGCCAATCGCCTTGAGCAGGTTTGCCATCTCGATAGCCGCGCCCGCCGCCTCGGCCCCTTTGTTGCCCGCTTTGGTTCCCGCCCGCTCAATCGCCTGCTCAATACTATCGGTCGTCAGAACCCCAAACGCGACCGGAACGCCGCTTTGCATCATGGCTTGCCCGATGCCTTTACTGCACTCCGACGCGATATAGTCGAAGTGGGGCGTAGACCCGCGAATCAAGCAACCCAAACAGATAACGGCGTCGTACTTGCCGCTTTGCGCCATCTTCTGCGCGACAAGCGGAATCTCAAACGTTCCGGGAACGCGCGCGACATCCACCGCCTCTAAATTTGCGCCGTGGCGCTTCAATGTATCGAGCGCGCCGTCCAGCAAACGCTCCGTAATAAAAGCGTTCCACCGCGACACGACCACGCCGAAGCGCAAGCCGCTCACGATCAAATCACCTTCTAAAAAATTAGGCATAACGTAGTTCAGGTTCGGCGCGCGCCGCGCGCTTTCCTGCCCCTCGCTTGTCTGCGATTGTCTGCGCTTGCCGCAAAATCGCCTATGGGCCGCTCGCCCGTTTCAAACCGGCACGCGTTTGCAGTTTCTTCCATTTCACTTCCGCCGAAGATAAACTCTGCGGCATCACCCATTTATAATAAAACGACAAAAACGCCGCGGGCGTAAACCAGCCGCTTTGAAACAGGAAGCGGAACCATCGTCGTCGTAAAAGCGCGTAGTTCCCCGTCACGTAAGGCTTGCTTACGCTTGCGTAATGCACAATGGCGGGATGGGCCAAAAGTTCCGCGAAGCGCGGGCGAATACGTTCTTTGAACTCGGAGTTCGACCAATCGTTCAGGTAAGGAGTAAGAACAATAGCGTTCCAGCGCAAATCAAGGAAACCGCAATCGCCCGCAAGAACAGCGTTCAGCCCATCCTGGTCGGCGTATTGGATTTGTTCGGGCCGCTCCCGGCTGTAGCGTATGACGCGGGCGGGGATTTGCTCGTCGCGCCACTGCTTCAAATCAATCACCAGAAAGCCGCTATTGAAGTACCATTGGTCCGGCTTGTAGCCCAGCGCGGCGTAGTCGCTAAGACCCGAAGGCGAGGAAACCGTTTGTACCACGTAGTCCTGAACCGCAAGAACCGCCTTGCCCGACATATCCGTTTCCCAAATCTCCTCGACGCTTTCGAGAAACATCAGGTCGCTATCAATATAGATAACCTTCTCGGTGTCCGGCGGAAGCAGGTCGGGCAAAAGCAGTCGCAGGTAGCACGTGTAGTTGTAGTACGACATCATCGGCAACTCTTTGAGAACGTTCGCCACGTCTTCGTCAACGGTTAACACCTGTAGGCGGCAATCAAGATGATTCGTCCGCGCCGCTCGCTCAACGACCTTTTTAAGCCGTGGCATGGTTTCACCCAAGCCGCCGTCAACAATGTACAAATCAACGGACGTTCCGCGCTTTAGTGTGGTCAGCATCGAGTAAAGGGTGACGGCGAGCGAAAGGGCGTACTTGGCGTCCGCGCCGCACGCAACCGTTAGGGGCTTGATGGAGGCGTTCTGCATAAAGAAGATTTCAAGATTCGGTGAGCCTCAGCGAACATTGAAGGCGCGACTTCTGTCAGATCATCGGTCGTCGTTGCCGTCTCGCGCCCTCTTCTGCGGGCGGACGATAATATCCTGCGCGGACGACCAAAAAACGTCCTCATGTCGCGCATTTCCCCTCAACCTTTTCGGTCAAGGTCGCGGCGCCAGATAAGCTGCGTTTCGCCGGGGCAGTCCGGGTAAGCGTCCTCGCGTATCGCGCTGAGAATGCAACCTTGCCGGGCGTAAAATTGGCAGGCGGGAACGTTGATGTTTTGCGTTTCGATTTTCAACGCCTGGCATCGCCGCGCCCGCGCCCAATCGAGCGCGGCGGCGAACAACGCGCGCCCCGTCCCCCGTCCTCGGTGATCGGGATGAACGCGCAAGTCCCACAAAACCGCAAAGTCACGCCGCTCCTCCAACATCTCCACGCCCGGGGTGTCCCACGCGATTACCGCCCCGCCGATGCGTCGTTCCGTTTCCGCATCGAACGCGGCAAGAATGCCCCAGTTTGTCAAGTCGAACCGCTCCGCCCAGCGCGTCGGCGTCTCGTCCGGCGGGACGGCGTCGTAGTCCTTGATGTACGGAACCGCGACCGGAGCAAGAACGAGGTGCAAACCGCCCAGTCCGCTATCCACGGCCTGCACCTCCAAAACGGTTTCCACGCGATATGCGATCGAAATTGCCGCATAGTCCGCAAGAAAATGGACTGATTCTTCCGCTATCCGTACGCTCGCCATTGGCGGTTCGCTCGCTACGCTTTCACTTTGCGAAGTAGCGTCACCCGGCCCGTGGGAACCCATTCGACCACCAGAATATCGCCGTTGTTCAGGAATTTCGCGCTGTGTGGGTGGATGAACTTCCCCGGTAAATATTGCGACCGAGGCTTGCCCCGGAGATCAGACGGGGAGCCGTCGCCGATCTGCGCCGCGACCTTGTTGTTTTTGTCCAGAATCGTCACCACGCTATCCAGATCGGGAACCAGCAGTTCATCGCCGCGCCGGTCGAAGTGGCAGGGCTGACGCATCCCCTCGGTGACAAAGCCAATGTGCTTGCCGTCCGTGGTGAAATACTGCAAGCGGCGGTTGCCCCGGTCCGCAACGACCAGGAGCGGTTCGCCGTTGTTGCGATCGTCTATAAACAAGCCATGCGGCGTTGAGGTTTGACCGGGCGCGCTTCCCGGCCCGCCAAACGTCCGCACCCACTCGGCTTTGTCGTTGTACTGATGAATATACGACGAGCCGTAGCCGTCCGCGACATAGAAACCATTGTCGTGCGGGGACAGGGCGACATTGGTGGGCGTGAACTTGTGGGCGGCGTCGTACACGCCCGCCTCGACCGGCGCGCCTTTTTCCCAAACGATCGCACCGTCCAGCGTGGTTTTGACAACCAGAGCGTTCTTAATGTCGCAGTGGTACAGATACTCGGTTTTGCCCTCGCGGCGAATATCGAGGCCATGCGCGCCGCCCCGGAACCGCGCGCCCCACGACGTGACGAATTTCCCGTTCTTGTCGAAAACCACGATGGCGTCCGGCGACGGGCTGTCCGGGTGAACCGTGTGCGCGATGTAAATACGCCCCGCGCGGTCCTGCGCGACGCCGTGCGTGTCGCCCCAAAAAAGGTTCGGCGGTGGGGTGAGCCAGTCGTGGATGCAGTCGTACGTGTGCGCGCCGCTCCCCAGACGTATCGGCGGGGCGGCGTCCGCGAGCGTCGGGCGGACGGCGGCAAGGCTGGCGAGGACCGCGCCGCCGCTTGCGCGAAGAAATTGTTGGCGACTGGTCGCGCGGGGCGAAGAGAATGTCATAATCGTTCCTTTGGTGGCGTAACACGTAACTTCGGCGCGGGCGCTCCCCGTTCCTTGTGCGCCCGTAGCCGCGTCATCCCGTTAAAGGCGAAAACCGTGTATCTTTTGTACAATCATAAGCAACACGCGCGCACGTCGTTCAATGCCGAACGTCCGCGCAAACCGTTGCGGCGCGGGTTTAGTTGCAGGATAAAGCCGTTTTATCGCCGTTTTCCCCGCCGCTAACCGGGGTGAAAGTTGGACGATGCCGACCTTCCGTACATTCGCTGTTTCTCCGCTCGCGCTTGGTTGGGCGGCGGGCGTTTTCGCCCTTGCCGCGATGACGTTTGGAGCGGTCGCCGCCCCGATGAAAGCGAAAACGCCCAAGAAGCCCACCCGGCTCCGCTTCAATCAGGACGTGTTGCCGATCCTGTCGGAGAATTGCTACTCGTGCCACGGCCCGGACTCGGCGGGACGGCAGGCGGGTTTGCGCCTCGACAAGCGCGCGGACGCCGTTTTGCATCGGAGCGGCGGAACAACGCCCATCACGCCCGGGGATCCGGCCCGAAGCGAGATAATACAGCGCATCAACGGTCATACCGCCTTGATGCCTCCCGCCGACTCGCACAAGCAATTGACCAAAGCGCAAATCGCGACGCTGACGCGGTGGGTCAGGGAGGGCGCGATTTACGAGCCGCATTGGTCATATATTCCGCCGGTTCTTCCCCGCTTGCCGACGGTAAAAAACGCCGCCTGGGTCCGAAACCCGATAGACAACTTCGTTCTCGCCCGTCTGGAAAAGGAGAAACTTGCGCCCGCCCCGGAGGCCGATAAACGAACGCTCGCCCGGCGCGTGTGCCTTGACCTGACCGGCTTGCCGCCCGCTCCCGCCGACGTTGAACGGTTTGTCGCCGACAAGTCACCGAACGCGTACGAGAAGTTGGTGGATAAGTACATGGCGAGCGCGCAATGGGGCGAGCATCGCGCGCGGTACTGGCTGGATGCGGCCCGCTACGCCGATACCAACGGTATCCACTTCGACAACTACCGCGAAATCTGGTCGTACCGCGACTGGGTGATCGGCGCGTTCAATCGCAACGAACCGTTCGACCAGTTCTCTATCGAGCAGTTGGCGGGCGACCTGCTTCCCCATCCGACCCTGAACCAGCAGATCGCGACCGGCTTCAATCGGTGCAATATCACCACGAACGAGGGCGGCGCGATACCGGAAGAATACGCCGTTTTGTACACGCGCGACCGCACCGACGCCGCCTCGCAGGTGTGGATGGGGGCGACAGCGGCGTGCGCGGTGTGCCACGATCACAAATTTGACCCGCTTTCCCAGCGCGAGTTTTACTCGCTGTCCGCGTTTTTCAACAACACCACGCAGGCCCCGATGGACGGCAATGTCAAGGATACCGCGCCCGTTATCGTGGTCCCGAAGCCCGAAGACCGGATGCGCTGGGCCGCGCTCGCGGGCGATCGTAAAACCGCCGACGCGCAAATCGCCGCGCGCAAAGTCGCCGCGCGTCCCCTTTTCGCGTCGTGGCTCGCGACGCCCGGCGCCGCCAAAACCATCACGGGCGCGATTGCGACGACCGGTTTGGCGTTCCACGCGCCGCTTGATGAGGGACAAGGGAAAACCGTGGCGGCGACGCTGAACGGGCAGGCGGTCACGCTTGCCGCAACCGGCGCGAACGAACCCGCCTGGTCCCCCGGTCACCTCGCGCCCAAAGCGTTTCAGCGCAAAATGGGAAGCGCGATCGCGGTTCCCAGCGCGGGCGATTGGGAGAAAAACCAATCGTTCTCGTATGCCGCCTGGATCAATCTGCCAATGAACGGCGCGAACGGCTCGATCCTGTCGCGTATGGACGACCAGCACGAT
Organism: uncultured Armatimonadaceae bacterium; assembly: GCA_964252165.1. Lineage (GTDB taxonomy): Bacteria > Armatimonadota > Armatimonadia > Armatimonadales > Armatimonadaceae > CAXUMS01. The sequence continues at coordinate 6,489 of CAXUMS010000090.1, read as the reverse complement.
TTTCGGGGCTGGGATATGTGGATCGAGAACAACAAAATCGCGACCCATATCATCAGCAAGTGGCCCACGGACGCGCTCAAGGTCATCACCCGCGACGCTATCACGCCCGGGGAGTGGCATCATGTGTGCGTTACGTACAACGGCGGCGCAAACAAAAACGCCGTGGCGATCTATGTGGACGGCGCGCTGAAGATGACCGATGTCGCCGCTGATATGCTGAAGGGGACAATCAAGACCGAGGTTCCGTTCAAGATCGGACAGCGCAATACGACATCGGGTATCGAAAATGCCGCGATTCAGGATGTTCGCCTTTATAACCGCGCCTTATCGCCGGATGAGGCCACGCATCTTGCGCCCGCGACGCGCGCTTCGTACCTTGCCGCACGAACCGCCCCGGCTTTAACGGACAACGAGATAAACGAACTGTTCGCGTGGTGGCTCGCGGACCGGGACGTGGACTACCGCGCGCTTCAAGCGCGCCGTGTCGCGCTGGACCGCGAGGATGCGGAAATCCGCAAGCGCGGCACGGTCGCCCATATTGCGCACGAGAAAGGCGAACCCGCTATCGCTTATATTTTGAACCGGGGCGAATACGATCAGCGGAAAGACAAGGTATCGGCGGGAACGCCCGCGTTTTTGCCCTTGATGCCCAAAGACTTGCCGCGCAATCGGCTGGGTTTTGCGCGGTGGCTGTTTCGGCCCAATCACCCGCTGACCGCACGCGTCACGGTCAACCGAATGTGGCAGGAAGTGTTCGGGCAGGGTATCGTCCTCACGACCGGCGACTTCGGCGTGAGCGGCGAAATGCCGTCGCACCCCGAATTGTTGGACTGGCTCGCCGTGGATTTTCGCGACCACGGCTGGAATGTCAAGCGGTTCTTCAAGCAAATCGTGATGTCCGCGACGTACCGGCAGGCGGCGACGGTGACGCCCGCGAAGAAACAGGCCGACCCGCAAAATCGCTTGCTGTCGCGCGGACCGCGCTTCCGCATGGACGCCGAGATGATCCGCGATTACGCTCTGGCATCGAGCGGGTTGCTGGTGGAAAAGGTGGGCGGCCCGAGCGTCAAGCCGTACCAGGCCGACGGCGTTTGGGAGGGTGTGGCGATTATCGGGAGCGATACGCGCGACTACAAACGCGATAGGGGCGACGCCCTGTACCGGCGCAGTATGTACACGTTCTGGAAGCGGAGCGCGCTCGCGCCCACGCTCGACGCGTTCAACGCCCCCGCCCGCGAAGCGTGTACCGTGCGGCGCGAGCGCACCAACACGCCGATCCAAGCCCTTGTCACGCTAAACGATGTGCAGTTTGTCGAGGCGGCCCGCGCGCTTGCCGTGAGCGCGCTTAAAAGAGCCACGGCTCCCACGGCGGCGTCGCGCGCGGACTATATGGCGGAGCGGCTTTTGGCCCGTCCGTTTCGCGCCGATGAACGCGCGATTGTGCTGAAAAGCGTCGCCGATTTGGATGCGTTTTACCGCGCGCACCCCGACGACGCCCGCAAATTGTGCGCGGTCGGCGAGTTGAAACCGGACCCCGCCTTCAAACCGGGAACGCAAGCCGCGTGGACGATGCTGGCGAACCAACTGATGAATCTGGATGAAGTGGTGACCAAATGAGCCGAAATGACCGGGAACCGGACCCCGCCGTGGTCGCGGAGTGGGTGAAGCTGGAAACGCGGCGGCAGTTTTTGCGTCGGGGCGGGAACGCGCTCGGAATGGCCGCTTTGGGCGCGCTTGGCTTCGGTTTAGATGGCTCCGCCGCCCATGCCGCAAAACGGGATCACGCGCCCAAAGCGAAGCGGGTTATCTACCTTCATATGGTCGGCGGCCCGCCGCAGATGGACCTGTACGATTACAAACCGGAAATGCCCAAATGGTACGACAAGGATCTGCCGGATTCCATTCGCAATGGACAGCGCTTGACCGGCATGACATCGGGGCAGTCACGCTTCCCGGTCGCGCCGTCGCGGTACCAGTTCGCCCAGCACGGCAAGTCGGGAATGTGGGTGTCGGAGCTGATGCCGTACACCGCGAAGATGGTGGATGATATGTGCTTTATTCGCTCGATGCACACCGACGCCATCAACCACGAACCGGCGATTACCCTGATGCAAACCGGCAATCAGGTTACCGGTCGCCCGTGCATGGGCGCGTGGGTGTCGTATGGCTTGGGTTCGCTGAACAATAACCTGCCGACGTTTGTGGTTCTGGTCGCGCAACCGTCGAACACCGAACAGGTGCAGGCGATCTCGGCGCGTTTGTGGTCGTCCGGGTATCTGCCCGGTCAGCACGCGGGCGTTTCGTTCCGCTCGCACGGCGACCCGATCTTGAATATCGCCAACCCGCCCGGCGTCCCCACTACTATCCGCCGCAAAACTCTCGACGGTCTCAAAGCCTTGAACGAGATCAACTACCGCACGGTCGGCGACGACGAAACGCACACGCGCATCGCGCAGTACGAACTGGCGTTTCGGATGCAGGCGAGCGTCCCGGACCTTACCGATTTAGGAAAGGAACCCGCAAGCACGTACGAATTCTACGGCGAGGACGCGCGCAAGCCCGGCACGTTCGCGAACACGGCTTTGATGGCGCGCCGAATGGTCGAGCGGGGCGTCCGCTTTGTGCAGATCTACCACAACAACTGGGACACGCATTCCAATGTCGCCGGAAGATTGCCCAGCCAGTGCAAGGATGTGGATCAACCCTCGTGGGGCCTGATCCAGGACCTGAAACAGCGCGGAATGCTCGATGATACTCTGGTGATCTGGGGCGGCGAGTTCGGGCGCACGATCTACTCGCAGGGCGGTTTGTCCCATGAGAACTACGGGCGCGACCATCACCCGCGCTGCTTTACGATGTGGATGGCGGGCGGCGGCGCGCGACCCGGAACCGTCTACGGCGAAACCGATGATTTTTCTTACAATATCGTCAAAAACCCGGTCAGCGTCCACGATCTCCACGCCACCATCCTTTATTTGCTGGGCCGTGACCCCGACCGCTTCGCCTACCGGTATCAGGGCCTCGACCAACGCCTGATCGGCGTCGAACCCGCCCGCGTCCTGCGTGATCTGATGGCGTAGGCGTTACAACTTCAGCGGGCCGCGCCCTGGTACGGCGCGAGCAGGGCGCGCAGGTAGGCGACGACTTCAGGCGATGGTTCGGCGGTTTGGAGCGGGGATGCCGATTCCAAAAGCGTGCGGGTGAAGGTCAGGGGGTGGCGCACCAGATCGGCGCGCGTCAAGGCCTTGATACGATCCGCAAACGACTTTTCCTGCGGGTTGATTTCAAGCGTCGCCGTGACCGCGTCGGCGTTCGCGGCGGGCGGCTCAACCAACAATTTCACCCCATCGAGTTCACGCTCCAAATGCGCGGGCGGCGCGTAGTCCAGCTCCAAACCGCCGTCGCTCGAATAAGATATCCCATTTTGCGTGAACGGAACCGCCGCCAGCAGGCACGCATCCAGCCCTTGCGCGTAGACCGGCGGCAATAATTCCAGCGGAGCCGATCCGCTGGCGTCGGCGGCGTGGGCGATTCCGAGACCTACCGTGATCGCCCAATCGTGCGTGAGATTACCTGAAAGGGGAAGCGAAATGAGGAACTCGCTCTCGAAAACCTGGTCGGGCGCGAGTGTGACGCCGCGCGCGATTTCGGAGGCGTTGTGGTGGTTGTAATGGTGACTTGTGACGCCCTTGCCGTCGGTGGTGGTCCAGTGTTCGGTCGCCCGCACCTCAACCTCGCTGATCTGCTGGGCGACCACGCCGCCGGTAACCATAATGCGCCCGGCGACGCTTTCGCCTACGCCATATGAGTACGGCCCATACGAAAAGCCGCCCCGCCCTACCGCCTGCGGTTGCATCTCCAGCGCAACCGCTACGGTAGCCGCCCCCACGCCCACACTCGCGCCCAAGTTTTTAAGAACATCGCCTAACGCCATTTCCGCAAATCCTCCCGCCGTTCAGAAACAATGAACGCCCCTGCGTTTCACCACTGGTTTAATAAGGGCCATAGGTTTGCGATGATTCCACAGCGGAACCGGTAGCGTTCAGCGTCCACACAGCGGCTCGCCCGTCAAGCCCGGTCCATAGCAGGCGCACCTTGCCATCAACCGGACTAATAGCCGCCGCCCCGAAGTGAAAGCCGCCTGTTGGAGGATCGTACGTTGCTTCGGTTTCCGGCGCGGTTCCCCCGAGGTTCAAGCGCGACACCAAAATCGCCCCGGTGTCGGCTCGTTCCCAAACCACGCGCGTTTTGTTATCCGCGCCGGTTGTCGCGCCTACCAGAGCGTATCCCACGCTTGTTGACGTCACGCCGCCGGTTTCAAGAGCGGTCAAGTTTTCTCGCAACGTCCACAGCGCGGCGCGGTTCGGTTGCGCAACGGTGGGAAGCGGAACGCGCGGCTTGTTGTCGGTCGGGCTGATGGTGACGACAGGAAGTTGCTTGTAAGCCGCCGTGGGCGTATATGTGCCGTTCGCCTCGATTGCGGGCGATGCTTCCGCCGTGCGCCACAACGAGAAGCCCGCCCCGCGCGTTCGGTTCCACATCAAGCGCGGCTTGTTGTCCGACCCAACCGCGACCGCGCCGGGCGTAAACGTGGGAAGCGGCGCGAACGTAACGCCGGTTTCGAGAGCGCCGAAATTCGAGTTGGAAAGCGTCCAAAGCGCGGCGGCATTGTCATCGCGACGCCAAAAAAGGCGGATTTTGTTGTCCAACGATCCCACCGCAAACCCGCTCGCCGTGTAGCCGGTAGGGGCCGCCACATCGACGCCGCTTTCCAGGGCGTTTCCTACCGGATTCAAGCGCCATACGGCGACCGGGCCGTCGGATTTTTGCCAGAGAAGCCGGGCGCGGTCATCGCCGCCCACGGCAAGATTGGTCGCGACATACCCGGCGTTGGCGAACTTCAACGTCAAAACATCATAGTCGGCGGGCGTGTTGCCGCTTGCCGGGGCGAAGACGGCGATAGATTGACCGGTCGCAATCGCGTTACCGCCCCCATCGGCGGCAAGAGCGAGAATGCCGTCCGCGCTCGCTCCCGGCCCGTCGTATGTGCGGGACCAAACCACGGATCCGTTCGCGCCTGCGAATTTAGCGACAAGCCCGTTCAAGAAGCCCGGCCCCTTCGCATCCGTGTCGCCGCCCGCAAGCAAATTGCCGTTCGCATCTGTGGCAAGCGCGCGAAGTTTGTCGTTGCCGTGGGCCGCGCTGTCAAAGCGCGTAGTCCAAACCGCCGCGCCATTCGCATCGTACTTGACCAAAGCCCAGTCGTCGCCGGTCGCGCTGGTTCCCGAAAGCAAGCCGCGCGATGTTCCCGCGATCACGGCGTTCCCGCTCGCATCCACAGAAAGCGCGCTCGCCACATCGTAGCCGTCGCCGGTCCCGTTGTAGCGCGACGCCCAAAGTTGCGCACCCGCGAGCGTGTACTTGACCAGCACGAAATCGGACGGCTTGCCGGACGCATCGGACGATCCGGCGACATACACATTGCCCGCGCCATCGGTTTTCACGGATACCGCGATGTCCGCGCCCGCCGAACCTGCGGGGCCGTTATAGCGCGCGACCCAGTTTTGCGTTCCCAACGTCGTGGTGTAGCGCAGGGTAGCCATATCCGGCCCATTGCTTGTGGTAGGCGATGTTCCCGTCACCAAAACGTACGTTTCGGTCGGATCGAGCGTCAGCGATGCCGCGTAGTCGTCGGCGTTGGACGTGCCATTAAACGTGCGCGCCCAGACGAGCGCGCCGGTCGGGTCGTACTTCACGGTTGCGTAGTCCGTATTCGTGGTTCCCCGCGCGCTTCCGGTGACGTAAACACCGCCCGCTCCATCCACAACAAGGGCAACCGGTTCATCATCGCCGCTTCCCACGCCGTTGTAGCGCGCTACCCATGCCTGCGCGCCGATAGCGGTGTACTTCACCGTCGCGTAATCAAGCCCCGCCCCGGTCGCGCCTGTGGATGCGCCGGTGACATACACATTGCCTGCGCTATCCACGGCAAGCGCGGCGGGAACATCAGAGGCGTTACCCGGTCCGTTGTACCGGTTCGCCCATAAGACATTGCCGTTCGCGTCGTATTTAACGGTCAAAAAGTCGTCGCCGCCTGCGCCATCGTTCACGCTCGCCGCGACATAGACGTTGCCGCGCGCGTCGGTTTGAGCCGCGTATCCGGCGTCATACGTCACCGCGTTTCCTGCATCGCGCCGCAAAAACTGCCGCGCTTGCGCCCGCGCCGGGGAAGCGGACATCCCCAAAAACGCCGCAGAAGCCGCGACAGAAATACCGAAGCCGTAAACAGGTTTGATTTGCATTTGATAAAAACAGATCCAAAACGCCGCACAGGAAGGGTTCTCTCAAAGCCCCTTTTACCCATATCAGCGTATCATGGGTTTACTCGTCGTTAGGTTTGTGTGTGGGTCTCGTTTTGTGGTTGCCCCTGCGCGGGGCGGCGGTCCTCACGCCGGACGGCGCCAACGCCATGCGTTGGATCAGTTGCTT
>CAXUMS010000089.1:0-19276 GCA_964252165.1 uncultured Armatimonadaceae bacterium | reverse complement strand
CTTCCCGCTTCAGCGGGATTGAGGCGCGCTTCGCGCCGCTTAGCGAGCGGGCTTTAGCCCCTCGACAACAACGCCTTACGTCGTTTAAACACTCGACAACAACTCGTAAACAACCCGAGGACGATATTCTATTACCCTTTCAACACCGCGCGCACTTCGGGCAAATGGATCAACTCGCCGAGCGCGCCGATAACGTGACGCGGGGCGAAATCGGCATCGGGCGGCGGGGCGGCGGCGGACGCGTTCAGCCAAACGCTGGTCCAGCCGGACGCGCACGCCCCGGCGACATCGGCGGTCCACGAATTGCCGACAAACATCAGCGCGTCCGGCGTCAGGCCCACAGACCGGGCGGCGTGGTCGAAGATACGTGGATCGGGCTTGGGGTGACCGAACTCGGTATCCGCCACAATCACATCGAAACGCTCGGCGAGCGCAAAACGCGCGAGTTTTTCGCGTTGCATCGCGGACGGGCCATTGGTGATCACGCCCAGGGTGAAGTGGGGGCGAAGCCGGGCGAGCGTTTCGTGCGCGTCCGCGAACGGGGCGAGCGCGGCCCGCTCCGCCGTTTCGTACGCGGCGATAACGCGCGGGGCGATGTCGCTCGTATCGCGGGGGGACACGCCGAGCCGTTGCAGGGCGCTCTGGGTTAAGTCGGCGCGCAACTCCGCAACCGATACATGGGCGAGGCGCGCGTAGCCGGGCGTCAGGTAGTCGTACCGCTCCGCGTACACGTCGGCGATCGCGTGCGTGAGCGCGCCCACGCTCACGGCGGGGTTGAGCGACGCGGCGAAACGCGCCCCGGCTCGCAACGCTTGCCGTTCGGCCTCTTCGTAGCCGATCAGCGTGTCGTCCAAATCGAAGAAAATACCGCGTAATTGCGGGGGCGCATCGGGGAAAGCCATAACGAGGCTATTCTACCCGACGGGCGTGGGGGGAAAGGATGAAGGATGAAGGATGAAGGATGAAAAGGGGGCTTCCCCCTTTTCATCCTTCATCCTTCATCCTTCATCCTTTCCCCTTGCTCCCTACGCCGCTTCCGGCGGCGCGACCGGGAGGTCTATCGTGAATGTCGCGCCTTCGCCGGGCGCGCTTTGCACGTGGATCGCGCCGCCGTGGAGCAGAACGATTTTGCGGCAGATGGCGAGACCGACGCCGGTTCCCTCGTACTGCGCGCTTTGCCCTTGCAAACGCTCGAACATTCCGAACACCTTGTTGGCATGGCGGGCGGCGTCGAAGCCGATACCGTTATCCTGCACGGTGATACGGCAGACCGGACCGCGAAAGTTGGCGGCGTTCTCGTTGTCGCCGAGGAAACGGGCGCGCACGGTCACGACCGGCGGAACATCGTCCCGGTGGAACTTCAGGGCGTTGCCGATCAAGTTTTGGAACAGTTGCCGCATTTGCAAAGCGTCCGCGTAGATCGTGGGAAGCGGGCCGACATCCACCGTCCCGCCGCCGTCCGCGATACGCGCTTCCAGATCGCCGACCACGCCCTGCGCGATCTCGCTCAAGTTGACCACGGCGCGTTTGCGGGTGGCGCTTGAGGTGACGCGCGAGTATTCGAGAAGGCCCGCAATCAGGGCCTGCATCCGCTCGGACGCGCCTAGCATGCGGGAAAGATACCCGCGCGCGTCGTTATCGAGGAGCGGACCGGCCTTGCGCTCCAGCATTTCGCCGAACATTTGAATTTTGCGGAGCGGCTCCTTCAGGTCGTGCGAGGCGATGGAAGCGAATTCGCTCAGGGATTCATTACTGCGTTTCAGTTCGGCAAGCGCGCCTTCAAGTTGCGCTTCCGCTTTTTTGCGCTCGGTGATGTCGAGGCATACGCCGACCAAACTCCATTCTCCCAGTTCGCCCGGCGGGGAGATACGCTCGACCTGCACTTTTTCCTCGATCCAGCGCATTTCGGCGTCGTCCGAGGGTGACACAAAACGAAATTGTTGCTCGTAGAAGGCGCGCCCTTGGCGCAATGCGAGCAAGCTCAACTCGTTCGCCTCGTACCGGTCACTTTCATGGCGCCCGGAGTGCCAAATCTCGGCGGTATGACGTTTCGCCCCGCCGGTTTTGTCATCACGTAGCCAGGGATGGGAAACCCCTTCCGCTTCTCCGGCGATAGCAAGCTTCCACTCCAATACGGTGTTGCGGTCGGCATTGAAGACGGTCGGCTCGCCAAATGATTTGTCGCGATCCACTTCGCGTACGCTCGCCTGCCACAAAAGGCAGTGGGCGCGCTCGATGATGTGGCTCAGGCGAGCCTCGGACGCTTGCAAAGCGCGGGCGGCCTCTTCGCGGGCGGCAAAGGCGCGTTCGCGTTCGCGGCGGTCCGATTCACGCGCGATTTCGGCCTCGCGTTGCTCCGTTACGTCCATCAATGTGCCGAAGATGCGTTTCGCCTTGCCGGTTTCGTCGCATATTTCCACCGCCGCCGTCACATAGCCGTGGCGCACCGTTCCATCGAACCGATGAATGGTTTGGAAACGCTCGTACGGCTCGCCGGTTTCGATAGCGCGCTCCAGATATTCTTTTTGCGCCGCGGTTTGCTCGGGACCGAGCAGGGCGTGAAACTGGTCGAGCGTCGGTATCGGCCCCATCGAAGAAAACCCGTAGAAATGGTACACCTCGTCCGACCAGACCATCGCGCCGGTCGCGACATCCAACTCCCAGCTTCCCAGATGCGCCAAACGCTGGGCTTCGGCGAGGCGCGCTTCGCTGCGGAGCAGGGCGAACAGCATTTCCTCGCGCTCGGTTTCGCTTTCCTTGCGCTCGGTTATATCCACCGCCGATCCAACATAGCCCGCAAATAGACCATTCTCGTAGCGCGGGTTCACCACAATCGCGAGCCATCGGTACACGCCGTCGTGACGGCGCAAGCGATGTTCAACTCGGAATCGCCCTCGGGTAGCGAACGCTTGGGCGGCAATCGGGTCGCAACGCTCGCGATCTTCGGGGGGAACGCATTCGAGCCAGCCTTGCCCGCGTTCCTGCTCCAGCGTTCGACCGGTAAATTCGCGCCAGTACTCATTGGTGAAGAAAAGCCCGCCGTTCTCGTCGAACATCCCCAGCAAAACCGCCGCCGAATCGGCCACTATGCGAACGCGCTCTTCGCTCGCGCGGGCTTCCTCGTGCGCCGCTTGCACGGCCTGCTCGGCCCGCTTGCGCGCCGTGATGTCAACAGTCGCGGACAAGCCGCCCATACTGCTCGCGCCTGCGGGATCACGCAGGGGGAATATGTTGGATAAGAGGCTTTTGGGTTCGCGAAAAGCCGCCGCAACCGGAGGCTGATACTCCCACTCAAAATCATCCACGCGCTCGCCGCCCACCGATGTCCGGCGCAACAACTCGGCGGACGCTTCCCGGTCGGCGGACGCTTCCCGGCGGTGGGGCGGCGCAATAACCTCGGTTACCAGTCGCCCGGTCACCGCGCTCGCGGGCAGGCCGAACGTTTCCTCGCAGGCCCGGTTCCATTCCTGGATACGCCCGTCGGTGTCGAACCGATAGCAGGCGACGGGAATATGGGCGAACAACGCTTCAAACCGGGAGGACGCCTCCACGAGCGCGTTGTTTTGCTCGGACAAGCGGCGCTCCGCTTTTTGCAGATGGCGCGATAACAACAGCGTCAATGGTATAGACAAAGCCATACCGGCAATGGCGACGCTGTACAAAAGCGCGGTTCGTTGGGAGCGCGATTGCTGATAATTGTTTATACGTCTGGTCAGCGTGTCCGCCGCGATTTGCATTCGGATCGCGGTCGCCCACGAAACCCGTCCTTTAAGCGCAATCTCGTTGGTTAGGGCGATAAACGGCGCATCCGTTTCCGCGACAAAAACGGGGAAATCGCGGCGCAGGTCCTCGCGAATACGCCGCATGGTTTCGAGTTCATCGCGCCGCGTGACCCGCGCTATGCCCGCGTCCTCCTGTGACGCGCCAAACTGCCACAAACTGCGGTAGCGAAGCGATCCGGCATGGTTGATGTCCATTCCTATGCGCGAATCCAACTGGGACTGCCGAAGGGCGTACGCCAGCAAAAGCGCGGGAAGAACGGTGAGCGCCAACAAAACGCGCGGCAAAACGCGCAACCACCGGTTTTGCTGGACGAACCGGAGAGAAACCGCCGGACTACGGGAGGGAAGGGTAGGCGCCGCTTCAGCCATACGTTGTAAAATTCACTCTTCTGCTGGGTGCGTTGGCGTCGTACATTCACCGCCGCGCGCGACTTCATCCGTCAACGGATCGGTTCCCCGTCAACAATCGGCGACGCTTCACTATTACCGCTTATGGGCGCGCTCTGCGTCTACGCCGTTATCATCGGTATATACCTTCCTCGTCTTGATACCGGGTTCCTGGAACCGCCTCAAAATTCGGTACGGACTGCACGTATATCGGTTTATTGCAAGCGTCGTAACCGGGTAAAATAATTGTATTATGAGACGCTCTATTCCTTTTCCCGCCGCGCCGCCGCTCGGCGGCGCGGCGGATCAAATCATCGATGAATTTCTCGAAGGCGCGCCGCGCTCCGACACGTGGCGCGAACTGCGTCAAACGCTCGCCGACCGCTTAAAGGACGCCCGCGCCACCCTCAGCACCGCGCCGGAAAATAGCCCGAACCGCACGGTTCTGGAGAAAAAAGTGCGCGAGTTGCGCGAACAGGTCGCCGCGCTCGAACAGGAAGAGGCGATTACGCGGTTTGTGGAAGATTCGGTTCGCGCCACCGTCGCCCGCCCGCTACCTGAATTTGATGTAGAGGAAGAATATTAGGACGGCGACAAAGCAAAGGTTGAAGGATGAGAGCTTTCCCCTCCTAACCCCTTGTTCGCTTGCGGGAGAGGCCTCGCGCAAGGCGAGGAAGGAAGTTAGGGGGTGAGAGTGAAAGAGAGCGACGGCGCAAGTTACGCCGCCCTCCGTTGTTGCGCCGCCGCGCGTCCTGTCACTGGGCGATGCGCCGTCTGGTCCGCCTGATCCAGGTAATCGCGAAGCGCGCGGGCGAGAATGCGTACGCCTGGCTCTTGGATAATCGCGTGGTGATCGCCAGGGACCTCGCAGACATCCACGGTCCCCCGGATAACCTCGCGCCACCAAAGAACCGGGTCGTAGCCGACAACCACCTCGCGCTCCCGCGCGCGGAACAAAACCGCCGAACCATCGTACGGGAGCGGCGTGTATGCGCGGAGCGCCCGTCGGCTCGCGCGCTCGACGCGGCGAATGGCCTCTTCCAACCGCGACGCTTCCGCCGGACGCGACGCGTCAACGGGCGCGGGGCGGCGCAGGAGGCTTACCAATCGGTCCTGCGCGATCTTGCCTTTGGCGCGCGTGTAGCGCCATCGCTCGCCCCGCGCGACGCGCCGCAAATCCCCGGCCACGGCGGCGAGTTCGGTAAGCAAAGGCGTTTTGCCGTCTTCATTTTCTTCTCCGCGAAAGTAAACCGGCGCGTACGTGTCGAGCAGGGCGAGCAAGCCGACGGTTTGCTGGGCTTCCCGCAGTTGTCGCGCCATCTCGAACGCGATCACGCCGCCCAGGGAAAAGCCGGTCAGATGGTAGGGGCCGGTGGGCTGAAACGCGCGGATTTCCGCGAGGTAGCACGCGGCCATATCCTCGATCCGCTCAAACGGCTCTTCCTCGCCATTGATACCGCGCGCCTGCAACCCATAGACCGGCTGGTCGTCGCCCAAACTTTGTATCAAATCCTGATACCCGGTCAGGTCGCCGTAGCCGTGGTGGACGCAGAACAAAACCGGGCGGTCGCCCTGGGCGCGAAGCGGCGCGAGCGACTTCCATGCGGGCGAGGCGACGCTTACCGTGAGCGTAGCATCCGCCGATGGGGGAACGTCGCCCGCGCGCAATAACTCGGCTTGCTTGGCGATGGTCGGCGCCTGGAACAACGCCGACAGCGGAAGGGCGTGTTCAAATTCGGTCTCGATACGCGCGAAAAGCCGAACCGCCAGGAGCGAATGACCGCCTATGGCGAAAAAGTTGTCATAAACGCCGATAGCGTCTATGGCGAGAACAGCGCGCCAAAGCGCGGCAAGCCGCGTTTCGGTTTCATCGCGCGGGGCGACAATGACGCGTTCCTCGCCGCTTTGCACGGCGCACGCCGCGGCGGGTTCGGGCAGGGCGTCGCGGTTCACCTTGCCGTTCGCGGTGAGCGGAAACGACGGTAAACTGACAAACGCGGCGGGAATGAGGAACGACGGCAAGCGCGCTTCGCAAAAGCGGCGCAACTCGTCGCACGTCGGCGCATTGGCGCTTGAACGGTTTCGGGTGAGCGCGTAGGCGACCAGGCGTTTGTCGCCCGCTTCACCATCTCGAACTACCACAAGAGCCTCGCGCACATCGGGATGCTGGGCGAGCGCGCTTTCGATCTCGCCCGGCTCGATACGAAAGCCGCGAATTTTGATTTGCTGATCGCGCCTGCCCGCAAACTCGATAACGCCGTTTGGCGTTCGTCGGCCCAGATCACCGGTACGGTACAGCCGCGCGCCGGGCCGGAACGGATGGGGAACAAACCGCGCCGTTGTCAGTTCGGGCTGGTTATGATAGCCGAGGGCAAGACCGTCGCCGCCGATATAGATTTCGCCGCGAACGCCAAGCGGAACCGGCTCGTTCTTCTCATCCAACAGGTAAATGTCGGTGTTCGCGATGGGTAGGCCGATAGGAATGCTCGCGGCGTTTGGCGCGACCTCGGACACCTCGTGGAACGTGGCGAACGTCGTGGTTTCGGTCGGGCCGTAGCCGTTAAGGAGATGCTGGGGCGGCCCCGCCTCCAATACGGCGCGGACGCGCTCCGGCGCGGCGGCTTCTCCGCCGAACACGACATAGCGCAAGCCCCGAAACGCGCCGGGAACCTCGCGCGCGATCTCGTTAAACAGCGCCGTGGTCAGGAACAGAGCGGTGATCGAGCCGCGCTTAACGTAGTCGGCGAAGCGTCGCGGCGACAACACCAGATCGTGGCCCACGATAACCAACCGCGCGCCATTTAGAAGCGCGCCCCAAATTTCAAAGGTCGCCGCATCGAACGACAGCGTCGCCGCCTGCGCGACCCGATCCTCGGCGGAAAACGAAACGTAGTTCGTGTTTAAAACCAGGCGGCTGATCGCCCGGTGCGGAACTGCGACGCCTTTGGGCGCGCCGGTCGAGCCGGACGTGTACATCACATAGGCGGGATCGCCCCCGGTCACGTCGCACCGGGGCGCGGTCGCATCACCCTCTTGATTGCCGCCAAAAACGTCACTGCCATCCAAAAGAAACAAGGACGCGTCGGTCTGCGGCAGGCGCGCGGCGAGCGCGGTTTCCGTGACAACGAGGGCCGCGCCGCTGTCGTCGATTAAGAAACGCAAGCGCTCGGACGGGTACGACGGATCGAGCGGCGCGTACGCCGCGCCGGTTTTCAAGATGCCAAGCAGGGCGACGACCATGCCGACCGAACGGGAAACGCAAACCGCCACAACGCCGCCCGGCCCGGCCCCGCTTTTTCGCAACGCATGGGCCAACCGGTTCGCGCGCCCGTCAAGTTCGCCACACGTGATTTGCTCCTCGCCGTCCTCGGATGTGACCGCGACGGCGTTTGGCGTTCGAGCGGCCTGTTCCGCGAACAACTCGTGAATGGCGCGGTCGCGCGGGTACGCGCGGTCGGTGTCGTTGCCAAGCGCGAGCAGGTCGGCGCGCTCGTTTGGGGTGAGCAGGGGAAGCGCGCGGATTGGACGCTCGGCATCGGCGAGAACGCCCAGAAGCAGCGTTTGATAATGACCCAACCAGCGCCGCACAGTCGCCTCGTCCAGAACGTCGCGGTTGAAACTCGCCTCGATAACCAGCCCGTGTTCGTTCTCGATAACGTTGAAGCCCAGATCGAACTGAAAAAACGAGCGCGGCGTTTTCTCTGTGGCGAACGTTAAACCGGCGAAGTCCTGCCGGGTTTCGTCGTGATCCAAATTGAACGTCACGCCCACTAGAGGCGTTCGTCCGGCCTCACGCGCGACAGCGAGTTTGGGAAGTAGACTGCCAAACGTGATTTCCGGGTACTCGAACGCGGCGAGCGTCGTGGCTTGAATCGTTCTGAGTTGGTCCGAAAAGTGCGCGTCGCGGTCCACGCTAAGGCGAAGCGGGAGCAAATGAACGCAGTGGCCGACTAGGCCCGCTTGGCCTTCGGTCGCCTGCCCCGCGACCGGAACGCCTATCACCAGATCGTCCTGGTCGGTGAGCCGCGAAAGGAGCGCGCCCAAAGCGGTTAAAAGCGTGGCGAACAGCGTCGCGCCCCGCTTCGCGCCCAAACGCTTGAGCGCATCGCAGTTGTCGCAGCTCACGGTTTCGCTGATGCGCCCGCCCTGGTACGTCCGAACGGGCGGATGGGGGCGATCCGTGGGCAGTTCGAGCGGCGCAGGCGGGGCCGGATGGCTGAGCAAATCCACCCAGAACGCTTCGGCGTCCGCGCTTGTTTCGCTTGCTTGCGCTTGTTCGGCGGCGTATGCGGCGAAGCGCGGCGCGGGCGCAAGGGCTTTGTCGGGATTGTTCCCGGCGCGAACCGCGCTGTAAATTTGGCCCAACTCGCGGAGCAGAACGCCGTACGACCAGCCATCGCAAACGATATGATGGGCCGACACGACAAGCGCGTGATGCTCGTCTTTGATCTTGACAAGCGTCGCCCGGAACAGCGGGCCGTGCGTGAGATCGAACGGTCGCGCGCCCTCCTCGCTCGCAAACGCGTCGAAGCGCGCCGCGCGTTCGGCGGGATCGTCGCCCCGCAAGTCGAGACGCCCCATGCTCACCTTTGCCGAAGCGGTGACCGTGGGCTGACCGTCCGCATCTGCAAACGTCATCCGCAGGGCGTCGTGCCGGTCAACAAGGCGATAAAGCGCGCTTTCCAGAGCCGTGTCATCGAGCGGCCCGCGCAGATCGAGCGACAACGATTCGTTAAACGCGCACGAGGCGGCGTCACTGAGACGCGCGGCGAGCCAGATTTCCCGTTGCTCGTCCGTGATCTGCGGCGTTATGGCCTCTGCGGCGGGCGCGACGGGTTCAATGGTTTGCGCCGGGCCGGACCAAAATCCCGCCGCTCGCATCTCGTCCACGCTTTCCCGGAACGCCGTAATGATCCGCTCCACATCGTCGTCGGTGTGCGCGGTGGACAAAAATGCGGGCCGTCCCTCCCAGATATGGATGCCGCGCAGGCGCAAATGGAAGAAAAGCAAACTGGCCCATTTAGCCTCCTTGTCTGCGCTCAGATAAAAAAGCGAACTGAACCGGGCGACACGGAACGGGGCGTGGGCGCCGGTGAAAATCTCTCCAAGCCGCGAGGTGAGATTTTCCGTTTTGCCGTCCAGATCGTTTTGCAGGCCGGGGCTGTTCGCCTGCAGATGGGTCAAAACCGCATCGGCGGCGGCGAGCGCGAGCGGGTGTCGCACAAACGTTCCGGCGAAAAACGTCACGCCGACCTCGGGGAACGAGTCGTCGCCGTAGTTCCACGCGCCGCCGTCGAGCGCGTCCATAAACCGCGCCGCGCCGGTGACGACGCCGATGGGAAGCCCGCCGCCCACCACCTTACCGTAGGCGGCGATGTCGGCGCGGATACCGTACAAGCCCTGGACGCCGTTTAGATGGGTGCGGAAGCCGGTCACGACCTCATCGAAAATTAGCGCGGTCCCGGTTTCCTCGGTGATACGGCGCACCTCCCGCAAGAATGCATCCGGTTGAAACTCGGGGCGGCGGCTTTGCACCGGCTCGACCACCACGGCGGCGAGTTCCGGCCCCAAACGGCGCAGGGTTTCCAATGTCGCCTCGGTTCCATACTCCAAAACCGTCACATTTTGCGCCGTGCTGTGCGGGATGCCCGGCGCAATCGGCAGGGAGCGGGCTTCGCCGTCCACCATTCCCGCGTTCCGTACCAGAACCTCGTCGAACAAACCGTGGTACGAACCCGCGAACAACACAATCTTGTCGCGCCCGGTCACGGTTCGCGCCATACGAAGGGCGGCCATTACCGCCTCCGATCCGGTATTGCAAAACGCGGCCCGCTCCATGCCGGTGACATCGCACATTTTTTGCGCGACCACACCGGCGAGCGGCGACTGTGGCCCGATCTCGAAGCCGCGCGCCAGTTGCGCCTCCAGCGCCTCGACCACAAACGCGGGACGATGCCCGAACAAGTTCGCGCCGAAACCGAGCGTCACGTCTACATACTCGTTGCCGTCCACATCCCAAACGTACGCGCCCTCGGACCGCTCGGCGACAATGGGGTAAACCATTTCCTTCCACGCCTGACGGAAGCCCGCCGCGACGCGCGGATCGGCTAAATGGGCGCGATGCTCCGCCGTCAGCCGCTTGGAACCGCGGGTCCGCTCGGTGTACCGGGCCGTAAGCGAATCAAGGCTCGCTTGCTGCTCCGGCGTTAGGTCGGACACTCCCCGCTCACTTGGCCGAAACGGGCGAAACGGGCCAAAAGCGGGAGCGGACGCGGGAGCGGCGGACACGACTGGCGCGGCTTGCGGCGGCGTCGGTTCATGGGTGGCGACAACGGTCAGGGCAGGCGCGGACGCACGGGCGACAGTCACGCTACCGCCACGCAACGCTTCTAACTGTTGCGCCATGACCTGAAGTTGCTGCTGGATCACTCGCTCCAACGCCGTCGCGTTATCGCCTTCGGGCGCGGGTACCGCGGTCGGAGCAAGCCCGTTCCGCGCGGGCGCAACCGGCGCGGGCGTTTCCACCGGCGCGACAACCGGCGCCGCCGCAACCGGTTCGGGCGGCAGTTGCGCATCCACGTACTCGGCAAGCGCGGCGAGCGTGGACGCGTCCTCCATCAAAATGCGGAACGTGATGCGAACGCCGAACCGTTGCCCCAATATTTGGCTTGCCTGCGTCAGAAAAAGGGAGTCGAAACCGAGTTCCAGGAACGTCGCATCGGGCGCAAGTTTTTCGCGGTCGTAGCCGGAAAGCTCGTGCAAAGTGGTTTGCAGGTCGTTTTGCAGTCGGACTTTGCGGTCCGAAGAGGCCCCCCCCGCCCCCAATAATGGGGGAACCACAGATAAAAAAGGCGCAATAGCATCGCCCGGTTTTCTTGTCCCCCCCTTATTGGGGGTTAGGGGGCTTTCTTTCGCTCCCCCCTTATTGGGGGTGGAGGGGGCCTCACCTTTCTTAACGACAGCGAGCGGGGCTTCACCCGGCTCAATCCGGTAAACCGTGCGCTCGAACGGGTACGGCGGGAGCGGAATGCGGCGCGGCGTTTCCCCGGCGAACGCGCCGGACCAGTCTATCGCGGCCCCGGCGATCCACAAATGCCCCACGGCCTCGCGGAACGCGGCGGCGTCAGATTTCGCGCCGGGTGACGCGGCGGGAAGCGATGAGACAACCGTGTGCGCGGCGGTTTTGGCGGGGTGCTGACGCGCCAGCGCGGTTAGCGTTTGCCCCGGCCCGGCTTCCAAAAGAACCGTTTCCGACTCCGCGAGCAACGTCGCGACGCCATCCGCGAAGCGCACGGGTTCGCGCAGTTGACGCGCCCAATACGCGGGATCGCACGCCTCGTCCTCGGTGATAAACGCGCCGGTGACGCTGGAAACGAACGGAATTTCGGGCGCGCTAAAGCGGACGCTTCGCAGTAATTCCTCGAACGCGGGCAGAAGGGGGTCCATCATCGCCGAATGGAACGCGTGCGAGGTCGCGAGGCGGCGGCAGGCGACTTTATCGGCGCATAACTGCGCTTCGCAGGCGTCAACGGCGTCGGTCGGCCCGGATACGACGCACAGGTTGGCGGCGTTCACGGCGGCGAGCGACAAAGGGGGCGCGAGGCGCGCTTGCACATCGGCCTCGGGCAAGCGCACGGCGAGCATCGCGCCGGGGGGCATTTCCTGCATCAGCCGGGCGCGGCGCGCGAGAAGCCGCAAGCCGTCCTCGTGCGAGAACACGCCCGCGACACAGGCGGCGACATACTCGCCGACACTGTGACCCAGCATCGCGGCGGGCCTAACGCCCATCGAGATCCAAAGCCGGGCAAGCGCGTACTCGACCACGAACAGCGCGGGTTGGGTGAGCCAGGTTTCAGTAAGTTGTTTCTGCGCCGCGTCCTGGCTTTGCGCGTCATCGCCCGGATACAAAACTCGGCGCAGGTCAAGGCCGAGCAAAGGTTGTAAAATCGCCGCGCTTTCGTCCACCGATGCGCGGAAGACGGGTTCGGATTCGTAGAGCGCGCGGCCCATATCCACGTGCTGAACGCCCTGACCGGGAAACATAAACGCGACAGGCCGGGTCGCGCCGCCGCGCGCGTCGGCTCTGCCGGAAACCGCGCGCTTCGGGTCGCGAAGGGCGAAAACCGCATCGCCCGTGTCGTCCGCGCGGGCGACCACAAAGCGGCGATACTCCATCTCCTGACGGCCCCTACTCAGCGTGTAGGCGGTATCGGCGAGCGGCGCGGCGTTTGGATGCGCTTCCAGATAATCGGCAAGGTTCGCCGTCGCCCGCTCCAATGCGTCGGCGGTTTTCGCGGAAACGGGAAGCAGTTCAAACGGACGCGCCCCCTGCTCAACGACGCGCGCGGGCGACGGGGCTTCCTCCAGCACGACATGGGCGTTGGTGCCGCCGACGCCAAACGAACTCACGCCCGCCCGGCGCGGCGCGCCATCGGCGGTTTCCCACGGCGCAAGCGTAGATTGGACGAAGAACGGGCTGTTTTCCAAGCCAAGTTTGGGGTTCGGCGCGTGGAAATGAAGGGTGGGCGGTAGCTCGCGCGCTTGCAGGGCGAGAACGGTTTTAATCAGTCCGGCGACGCCCGCCGCCGCGTCCAGATGCCCGATATTGGTTTTTACGGACCCGATGGCGCAAAAGCCGCGCTCGTCCGCGCCGCCTTGTCGGAACGCGTCGGTCAATCCGGCAATCTCGATCGGGTCGCCCAAGGGCGTGCCGGTCCCGTGCGCCTCGACATACGAGATGGTGCGCGCGTCAACGCCCGCGACCGCATGGGCGAGCGCGATCACCTCGGCGTGTCCCTCGACCGACGGGGCCGTAAAGCCGCTTTTCCGCGCCCCATCGTTGTTCAGGGCCGACCCTTTGATAACCGCGCAAATCGTGTCGCCGTCCACGAGGGCGTCGCTCAAACGCTTCAAAACGACCACGCCCACGCCGCTCGAAAACACCGTTCCCTGCGCCCGCTCATCGAAGGCGCGGCAGTGTCCGTCCGGCGATGTGATCCCGCCCTCGTGGTACGTGTAGCCCTGGTTCATCGGAAATGTGAGCGAAACGCCGCCCGCAAGGGCCGTGTCGCACTGATATGACAACAAGCCCGCGCACGCCTGACAAACGGCGACAAGCGACGTGGAGCAGGCGGTGTGAACGCTGACGCTCGGACCGGTCAGATTCAGTTTGTACGAAACGCGGGTGGCGAGATAATCTTTCTCGTTGCCCAGCATGGTTTGCATCGCGCCCACGGATGCGACAAGGTCGGGGCGGGCGGCGACATGGGCATTGAAGTATGTGTTGTTGCTCATTCCGGCGTAAACGCCGATCATGCCGCCGTACCGATGGGGATCGCAACCCGCCGTCTCCAGGGCGTGCCAGCACGCTTCGAGGAAAACGCGGTGCTGCGGGTCGGTCACGCGCGCTTCGTGGGGGGAAACGCCCCAAAACGCCGCATCGAAACACTCCGCGTTTTCAACAACGCCGCGCGCCGAAACATACGCGGGGTCGCTTTCCGCTTCGCCGTCCGCGCCGTCGAAGCGCGTGATGGTTTCCCGGCCCGCGCGCAGGTTTTGCCAGAACTCGCCCAGATTCGATGCGCCCGGAAACCGGCCCGTCATCCCGATAACGGCGATTTCTTCCGGCGCGCTGACGCCGTCGCTGTCGCTTTCGCTGTTGGTTGCGTGTTCGATTGTGTCGTTCGGTTCGTTTGCCACGTGAAAGTCTTATCGCCTACCGCTTCCGCAAAATTTTCTGACGGGTAAAGGCGTCTCGCTGACGATTCGCCCGCTCCTGCGCCCTTCCCCCCACGCTGGGGGAGGGGGACGATTCGCAGGCGTTTTCCCGCAGATAGTGCGCCAGCGTACTTATTGTCGGGTACTGGAATAGTTTTACTATAGGCGTTTCTTCGCCTAAAACGGAGCGAAGTTGGCTATGCACAGCGACTAAAAGCAACGAATGCGCGCCCAGATCAAAAACATTGTCATGCAAACCAATGCGATTTTGCTGGAGAACATTCTGCCAGATTGTTTTGAGAGCGGCCTCAAGCGACTCGGGCGGCGGCGCGCCGCCCTCCGTTTCGTTGGTCGCTGTGGAGGCGGCGAAAACAAAAACCGGCGGGGCGGGCAGGGCTTTCTTATCTAATTTGCCGTTCGATGTCAATGGTAAGGCAGGCAGAAAAACGAATGCGGCGGGAACCATATACGACGGCAGGCTTTGCTGTAGGCGTCGCCGAAGGTCCGGGATAGGTAACGGCGCGCCCCCTTCCGTGACCGCGTACGCGACCAACCGCTCATCGCCCGGCGCGTCCTCGCGCTTCACGACCACGCCCGCGCGCACGCCGGGAACGCCCCCGAGCGCGGCCTCAATTTCGCCAAGCTCAATGCGGAACCCGCGAATTTTCACCTGATGGTCGGTTCGCCCCAGATACGCGATCTCGCCTCCGGGCAACCGCCGCGCCCGGTCGCCGGTCCGGTACAAGCGCGTTTCCCGTTCGCCGTCACTGTCGCCGAACGGGTCGGGGATAAAACGCTCGCCCGTAAGTTCCGCGCGGCGCAAATAGCCGCGCGCAAGACCCGCGCCGCCGACATACATCTCGCCCGCGACGCCGACCGGAACCGGCTCGCGTTTTTCATCCAGCACATAAAGCCGCAAATCCCGAAGCGGCTCGCCGATTACGCTCGCCGTTCCGCTTTCCGCATCGGCTGAGGTGAGCGGGCGGTACGTGACGTGAACCGTGGTTTCCGTAATGCCGTACATGTTTACAAGTTGCGGGGCCGTGTCGCCGTGCCAGTCGAACCAGGGTTTTAGCGCGCCCAAATCCAGCGCCTCGCCGCCGAAGATAACCAAGCGCAGGGCAAGTCCGCTTTCGCTCGCCGATGTTGCGTAGTTGCTGTCGGCCTCGATCAGCGTGCGGAACGCGGACGGGGTTTGATTGAGAACGGTCACCGCCTCGCGCCGAAGCAGGGCGTGAAACTCGTCCGGCGCGCGGCTGACCAGGTACGGAACGACGACAAGACGCCCGCCGTACAGGAACGCGCCCCAGATTTCCCAAACCGAAAAGTCGAACGCGTGCGAGTGGAACAGCGTCCAAACGTCCTGTCGCCCAAATGTGAAATCGGCGTCGGTGGCAAGGAATAGCCGGTCTACGTTGCGGTGCGTGACAACCACGCCTTTCGGGTTTCCCGTGGAGCCGGACGTATAGATCACATACGCCGCGTTGTCCGGCGTCACGTCACTCGCGGGGTTCTCCGCCGATTCATCCGAGAAATCATCCTCCAGAAAAACGGTTTGCGGGGCTATGTCGCTGTCCGAGGAAAGCGTACGCGGAAGATTTCGCTCGGTAACGAGAACCGGCGCGCGGGCGTCATGGAGCATAAACGCCGCCCGCGCTTCCGGGTATGCGGTGTCTATCGGGAGGTACGCGCCGCCCGCTTTCAAAATGGCGAGCAGGCCCACGATCAAGCCTGCCGAACGTTCTGCGAGCAGTCCGACCAGCGTTTCCGGCCCCACGCCCATGCCGATCAAACGGTGCGCCAAACGGTTCGCGCGAACGTTTAATTCGTTGTACGTGAGCCGGTCGTCGCCGAAAACTACGGCGACCGCGTCGGGCGTTTCCACCGCCCGCTCCTCGAACCGATGGTGCAGACACCGGCAATCGGGGAACGTCGCGGCGTCGGCGGGAACCGCGAGCGCAAGAAGCTCACGCCGTTCCGAGCCGGGGAGCATTTTCAAATCGGCGAGAAGCGTGTCGCGCGGACTTGTCGCCATACCACCGAGCAACGTTTCCAGATGCCCGAGCAGGCGCGTGATAGTGGCGTCACTGAACCGCGCGCGGTCGTAATCTATCCTGAGCCGAAGCGACGCTGTCCCCGCGTAGGCCGCGAGCGTCAGCGGAAAGTTCGTTTGCTCGTGCAACTCGAAGTCGAACGCCCCCGCCGGGTTACCCGCGAAAGCCGCGTCCATCTCGTAGTTTTCAAAAACCACCAAACTGTCGAAAAGTAGCCCGCCCCGGGGAACATCGCTCCAACCCTGCGCTTTGGTTAATGGCGTGTGTTCGTGGGGCCGCACGGCGAGATGTTGCGCCCGCAAATCGCGCAGTAATTCCGCAACTGTGCTATCGCCCCCCGCCATCGCCCGCACCGGCAAGGTGTTGATAAACAAGCCCGCGATCTCGCTTGCGCCTTCCACGGTCCCATAACGACACGCGCGCGTCGCGCCCCAAACCACGTCGTCCTCGCCGCTGTAACGCGCGAGCAAAACCGCCCACGCCGCCGAGACCACCGTATTCAGCGTGACCTTCTCCGCCTCCGCCAACGCCCGGAGCGATTTGGTTAGAAGGGGCGACAAAATAACCGAGCGGGCCGCATGACCCGCGCCCGCTCCCGCCGTGTCTCCCAAACCATCCACGCCCAGCGGGGTCGCGGCCCGGAACCCGCCCAGCATTTCACGCCAAAACGCTTCCGATGTGTCGTGGTTCCGCGCGCCCAGCCAGTTGATAAACGCGCGGTACGGGCGCGGCGACGCTTCCCCATCCGGCTTCGCTCCGCGCCGAAACGCATCATAACAGGCGAAAAGTTCGTGGAGCAACACGGGCAAACTGCGCCCGTCCAGCAGAATGTGATGGAACGTCCAAACCACGGTCGCCGCGCCATCGTCCCATTGAAAACAGGCCACGCGCCACAGCGGCGCATCGGACAGCGACGCGAACCCGCGCGCCCGGTCGCTTCGCAGAAACGCCTCCACCTGCGCGTCGCGCTCCCCCACCGGCGCGTCGCCGCACTCGAAAACCTCGAACGAAACCGCCGCGTCGTCCAGCACGTCCTGAACCGGCGCGCTGAGGCCCTCCCAGCGAAACCGGGTCCGCAAAACGGCGTGCCTCTCCCCCACGCGCCGCCACGCCCGCGCGAACGCCTCCCCATCCAGCCCGCCCGCCACCCGAAATACCAACTGCTCCATATCCACGCCGCTCTGCGGCGCGTACAATGAGTGGTACAGCATGCCCTGCTGCAACGGCGATAAAGCGTAAGTGTCTACAATTTTCACGGCAAAACTCTCGAACCAGAAGCGCCCCAACAGGCGCGTATGGTGTCAAGCGTTCTGCAATGTTTATGCCATCACCCGTTTGTGTTGGTCGTTAGCGTCTGGGTTGTCGTTAGACTAAATCGCTCAAGCCGCGCGGCTCGCCTTCCAGCGGGGACCAGCCGGACGCTGTACCGTGCATTGCTGAACGCAAAGTGGCTTGGTTTTACGCGACACCGCGTAAAACCAAGCCACTTTGCGTTTTCTTAATACACCGATCCAACGTAAGGTTGGTCCCCCACGGTCACACTTGTGTGACACCCCCTGGAAGAGGGAGCCGCGCGGCTTGAGCGATTTAGTCTAACGACAACCCAGACGCTAACGACAAGCTAACGTTCGTCTTCGGCGTCGTAGCAGCTGTAGAAATAGGGGGTTTGGGCCTCGAATTCGGCGGCGCAGGTGTCCACGGTTTTGTAGTTCGGGAGCAGGTTGAGGTGTTTGCGTCGGGCGCGCACGTCCATTTCTTTTTTGCCGATGAGGTCTGCGATAGCGCGGTCCGGGTAGCCCATATGCTTGGCGTCGGCGAGCAGGGCATCGCCGGTTGTCGTGGTGAGCAGGGTGGGGCCGAAGTCGCGGAGGCGGGTTTCCATGTTGACCAGATTGCGAATTTTGTGGAGGAACCACGGATCGTAGCCGGACAGCGGCGCGATCTCCTCGATCATCAGGCCGCGCCGGAACCCTTCGGCGATCGCCCAAAGGCGCTCGTCGGTCGCGCGCGTCAGGAGTTCCTCGATCTGCATATCCGACCACATCTGCGCGCCCTTCCAGCGCAGGCTATTCGCGCCGACTTCGAGGCACCGAATCGCCTTCATCAGCGCGGACTCGAACGAGCGATCCAGAGCCATCACCTCGCCGGTCGCCTTCATCTGGGTGGTGATATGCCGGTCCGCCGACGTGAACTTATCGAACGGCCAGCGCGGGATTTTCACCACGCAGTAATCCAGCGCAGGCTCGAAGCAGGCTAATGTCTTGCCGGTCACGCGGTTTTCGATCTCGTCCAAATGCAGGCCAATCGCGATTTTCGCCGCAACGCGCGCAATCGGGTAGCCGGTCGCCTTCGACGCCAAAGCGGACGAGCGCGACACGCGCGGGTTGACCTCGATAATGTAGTACGCGAACGATTTGGGGTCTAAGGCCATCTGCACATTGCAACCGCCCTCAATGCCGAGTGCGCGGATAATCTTCAGGCTCGCCGTGCGGAGCATCTGGTATTCTTTATCCGACAGGGTTTGCGATGGCGCGACCACGATGGAGTCGCCGGTGTGGACGCCCATTGGATCCAGATTTTCCATATTGCAAATCGTGATACACGTGTCAATCGCGTCGCGCATGACCTCATACTCGATTTCCTTCCAGCCGACCAGATACCGCTCGACCATAATCTGGTTTCGCGGCGACAAGCGCATGCCGCGCTCGCCGATCTCGCGCAATTGCTCAGGCGTGTACGCGACCCCGCCGCCCGACCCGCCCAGTGTGTACGCGGGCCGCACGATCAGCGGCCACGGCAACCCGCTCCGCTCGGACAAATCGGATAATGCATCGTCGGTTTCGATGATCCACGATTCCGGAACCGGCTCGCCAATCTCGCGCATCAGGGCGCGGAACTGCTCGCGATCCTCGGCCTTGCCAATCGTGGCGAGCGGCGTTCCGAGCAGAGCGACATCAAACTCGTCCAAAACGCCCGCCTGCGCAAGCGCGGTAGCAAGGTTCAATCCGGTTTGCCCGCCCAGTGTCGGCACCAATCCGTCCGGGCGTTCGCGCTCGATGATCTTCCGCAGAAACGGCACGGTCAGCGGCTCGATATACACGCGGTCCGCCATCTCGACATCGGTCATAATAGTCGCCGGGTTGGAATTGACCAGAACGACCGAAACGCCTTCCTCGCGAAGCGCCCGGCACGCCTGCGCGCCCGCATAATCAAACTCGGCGGCCTGCCCAATCACAATCGGCCCCGAGCCGATCACCATCACTTTTCTAATATCAGGATTTTTTGGCATCTGTTTTGTTGTTAGTGGTTCGTTGGGTTTGCGGGTGGCGTAAGGTT
>CAXUMS010000088.1:0-19701 GCA_964252165.1 uncultured Armatimonadaceae bacterium | reverse complement strand
AACATGATTTTGTACCTTGCGGGGTTGGGCGGTATCCCTGACGACTACTACGAGGCGGCGACCATTGACGGCGCGAACTCGTGGCAACGGTTCACGCATATCACGTGGCCCCTGCTTCGCCCGACCGTTTTGTTTTGTCTGGTGATTTCGGTTCTGGGATCGTTCCAGATTTTCGGGCAATCGTATGTTTTATTCGCGCCCGGCTCCGGCCCGGCCCGGTCGGGTTTGACGCTCGCGCTGTATATGTATCAGCAGGGTTTTTCGCAGTACGAGATCGGCTACGGCGCCGCGATTGCGTACCTGCTTTTCGCCATCGTGCTTATCCTGACGGCGGCGCAGTTCTTCCTGTTCGGACGGGAACGCGCCGCTGTTCTCCCAAAATCGGCCCGTTAAATATGACACGTTTTTTCACGCGCTACCAACCGCACCTTCACGTTTTCCTCTCGCTCGCGGCGTTCCTGTTTCTGGCCCCGCTTTTGTGGATGATAGCGACATCGCTCCGCTCGCCCGCCGATATTATCAAGGGCCTGGGCGAAGGCGCGATACTCCCGCGCACGTTCACGCCGGAGAACTACCAGACGATTTTTGGCAAGGCCGAGGAGTTCCCGGTCTGGCGCTGGACGGGCAACAGCGTTTTCATTGCCCTTGCCGTCACCGCGCTTGTTCTGGTTGTGGACACGCTCGCCGCGTTTTCGTATTCGCGCCTGCGCTGGGCCGGGCGGGATAAAATGTTCGGCGTGATCGTCGCGACCATGCTCGTGCCGGGGCAGGTGTTGCTGATACCGGCATACCTGCTCATTCGCGCTCTGGGCTGGTTCGACACGTACGCCGCGCTTATCGTTCCTGCCGGGGCGGGCGCGTTCGGCGTGTTTTTGCTCCGTCAGTTTTTTCTCGCCATCCCCGCCGAACTGGAGGAGGCCGCGCGTATTGACGGATGCGGGCCGCTCGGCATTCTGCGCCATGTGGTTTTGCCCCTGTCCAAACCCGCGCTTGCGGCTTTGGGCATTTTCACGTTCATGGGAACATGGAACGCGTTCGAGGGGCCGCTCATCTTCACCGACAGCTTGGAAATGCGAACGCTTCCTATCGGTATCACGATCTTTCAAGGCCGGTACAGCGTCGAGTACGGCCCGATGATGGCCGCCGCCGCGCTCGCCGCTCTGCCAGTCGCCATCGCCTTTCTGCTGTTCCAGCGGCATATTATTAAGGGCATCTCGCTCACCGGAATGGCGGGCCGGTAAAACACAACTGCAAGCAATTCTATGAAAACTTCGCTTATCAAAAACGCCGCGCTTGTCGCCGGGACAAGTCTTTTCGTCTTTGGCAATGTGGGTGCGTTCGCCGCGCCGCAAACGCCGCAGGCCAAGCCCCGCGCGTTGGCGGCGACGTACCGGAACCCCCTGCTCCGCGATGTCGCCGATCCGTTCGTGCTGAAGCACCGGGGCGAGTATTATCTTTATCGAACGTCTATCGCGGGCGGCGGGCTGGATGTTTCCACGTCGCGCGACCTGGTGCATTGGACGGTCGGCCCGACGGTGTGGAAGGCCGACCGCCCCGACATGGACAATAACCTTGTCTGGGCGCCGGAGTGCTATTACGACAACGGCGTTTTCTACCTCGTTTTCAGCACCGACGCCGCCAAAGAGGGCGGTCACAAAATCTGGGTGGCGACATCGGATAGCCCCAAAGGCCCGTTCAAAACGCGAGGCCCGCTCACCCGACCGTGGCGGATAGACCCGACCGTGTTTACGGACTGGAACGGCTCGCGTTTCCTGTATACGTGCATGGCTCCGCCCTCCGGCGGCGCGCATGTCGAGGCGCGCTCCTTTGTGGGTTTCGCGGACGCGACCGAAGCGGGTTGGAATACCGTGATTCCCGCAACGTTGCCGTGGGAGGGCGGCTGGACCGAAGGGCCGACCGTTCTGCGGGATCCCGACAGCGCCATTCCGCTTTACCATATGCTTTATAGCGGCGGCGGCGCAATGCTTCCGCGCTACCAGGTTGGCTATTCGACCGCGCCGTCCCCGCTTGGACCGTGGACCAAGCACGGCTTGCTTCTCGAAACCAAGTCCGGCGTTCCCGGTCCCGGCCATCAGGGCGTGGTCATGGCCCCGGACAATTTGACGCCGTACCTCATCTATCATAAGAAGCGCGTGGTCGAAGAAGGCTGGCAACGCGACCTGATGATTGACCGCCTGGCGTTCACGAACGGCAAACTCGGAACCAACGCACCCACGCTTCTGTCCCAACCCGCCCCGCCGCAACCCGATTTTATAGATCGCTTCGACGGGCCGGAATCGCTTTCTAAGAACTGGACCACAAAAGATGGCGCGTGGAACGTGGATAAAAAGGCAGGGGTGTTGCGGGCGGTTAAATTATCTTCCTCTTCAAATTCAAAAAACGCCCGCGTAGTAACAAGTCGCACTTTTAGAACAACGCACGGTTTGACTATCGAGGTGAATGCTCGAGTCGGAGCGGGCGGCGGCAGAACGGCGGACGTTGAACTAATCAGTGCGGAAAACAATAAAGCGGCGCTTTTCGTTTCACTTGCGACCTCTACGGAAGGCGGCAGACACGCGATGCTCGCGGTGCGCGCGGGCGACGATGCCGCCGCTCTGCAAGCGGTTAATTTGCCCGAAGATTTCCGCGCGGACGTTTACCACCAAATCTTGATGTTGGTGCGGAACAACGGCAAGTGTATCGTTCAACTTGACGGCGTGGCGCGCGCAAGCGTTTCTCTTCCCAAAGTTCCGGCGACAACGCACGTGCGGATTTCGTCCAGTACGGCGGCGGGCGGGACCTTTGATGGCATCGCGGTGACGGAGCGGACGCAGGGCGCGCCCATTCCGCCTGCGACCGCCGCGCCTACGCTTCCTTCGATGGGCGGCTTCAAAACGCTTCCAAACGGCGTGATCGAGCAACGGCAGTTGGGGACGAACGACGAGGTTTATGTCGCGCCCGGTTTAACCGCGTCCGCCTCAACGGGGACGGCGAGCGTCCGGGTGCAGGGATGGGCGATGGGGCGCGCGAACCCGTACCCGAAGTACGGGTTGCGCGTTTTCCTGAACGACGCCCATACCGATTATGTAGACGCCTACATTGACCCGCCGAGCGGCGTTCTCGCGACCCACGGCGTTGCGGGCGGAAAAGAGATCTTGCCCTGGCAAAACAGTGACCTGCCGCTTGGGTTCGAGTTCACGGACGAACACCGCATCACGGTCTCGTGGACCGGGGACCGCTGGCGCTTCGCGGTGGACGACAAAACCGCCGTGCAGGAGCGAACGGTTGCGCTTGGCGCGTCAAAGCCCGCCCGGTTCGGCGTCGGGCTGGTGACGGCGGATTCCCGCGCCGCCTTTCGCGACCTGTCGGCGAAATAGCGGTACCGACTTATTGGACCGCTTCGCTGGCGCCGGTTCGCAAGCCGCACTGCGCGCAGGCGTTGCGCCATACGTTGACCACGCCCCCTCCCCAACCGTGCGACTGGAAAAAGGCCGCGCCGCAACGCGGGCAACAGAACTCGGACCATCGTCGCCCCGTGAGCCAGTTGGCGACGATAGCGGCGATGAACGAAATAGCGATGGGAAAGCGCGTTTGCGAACCCAAAACCGCTATCAGCGCAAAGCCGCCCAAAATTGTTGTCACGAAGATGCGTTGACGCCGCCGCAAATCGCGCCATGCAAGCAAGCGGTCGCGTTGTCATGCGCCACCCGCTTTCCTTTTCTTCCATGCCAATTTTGACACGCACACGGACAGAAGGGTGCCCTGTTTGGGTTGCCATATGCATCTGAAGCAGTCGAACGGGCAGGAGGCGCGGGGCGGGGCGTCGAACCGTGGCGTAAAACTAAAACCGAGGATTTGATATTTATGCCGCTTGTTGATATGCCGATGGAGCAGTTGCTGGCCTACAAGGGCCGGAACCCGCGCCCCGCCGATTTCGATGCGTACTGGGAGCGTGGTCTTGCCGAAATACGCGCTCTTGACCCGAGCGTCGAATTGGTTCCCCACGATCTCGACGCCCCGTTTGCGGAGTGCTTTCACCTGTACTTTACCGGAACCGGCGGCGCGCGGGTTCACGCCAAACTTCTGCGGCCCAAAAACGCGGACGCACCCGGCCCCGCCGTTTTGATGTTCCACGGTTATTCGGGTTCGAGCGGCGATTGGGCGGACAAACTCTCGTATGTCGCGCGCGGCTTCACGGTCGCGGCTCTCGACTGCCGGGGGCAGGGTGGGCTTTCCGAGGACGCGGGCGGCGTTAAAGGCACGACGCTACGCGGGCATATTATCCGGGGCCTTGATGACCCGAACCCGGACAAGTTGTACTACCGCGACGTGTTTTTGGACACCGCGCTGCTCGCCCGCATCGTGATGGAAATGCCGGGCGTGGACGCCGACCGTGTCGGGGCGACGGGCGGATCGCAAGGCGGGGCGTTGACGCTCGCT
This sequence comes from uncultured Armatimonadaceae bacterium, assembly GCA_964252165.1. Taxonomy (GTDB): domain Bacteria; phylum Armatimonadota; class Armatimonadia; order Armatimonadales; family Armatimonadaceae; genus CAXUMS01. The sequence goes on along the minus strand of CAXUMS010000088.1, from coordinate 15,261 downwards.
TGCGCCGCCCTTGCGCCCGAGATCAAGCGCGCCGCGCCCGTCTATCCGTTCTTGTGCGACTATAAGCGCGTTTGGGAGATGGACCTTGCGTCCGGCGCGTACGAGGAACTCAAGGCGTTTTTCCGAAACCACGATCCGCGTCACGAGCGCGAGGACGCCGTTTGGGAGCGGTTGGGCTACATTGATAACCAGCATCTTGCGCCGCGCATTCGGGCCAACGTGTTGATGCCGATTGGCCTGATGGACACGATTTGCCCGCCCTCCACGCAGTTCGCCGCGTACAATCGTATCCCGTCGGAGAAGAATTTAGTGGTGTATCCCGACTTCGGACACGAGGGCTTGCCAGGCGCGAACGACACGATCTATAACTTCTTAGGCGGTTTGTAAACGGCGGGACAGCGCGAGAACCGCATCGGCTAAATCCGATGCGGCGGCGGGGCGCGCGAGCGTTAACGCGCCCTTGCCCATAGTTTGAAGGCGCGCCGGGTCCCCGAGCAATTCTGTAATTGCGGCGAAAAGGCGCGGGCCGTCACACTCGCTTTGCGGCAAAATCTGCGCTCCGCCCGCGTCTACCGAACGCTGGGCGTTGCGGGTTTGCTCGTCGCCGCCGGTCGGGACAAGCGGGATAAACAACGCGGGCTTGCCCAGCGCGCACGCCTCGGTCACGGTTCCCGCCCCGGCCCGCCCCACGATCAAATCGGCGACCGCGTAAGCGTCCCCGACCTCGCCGGTTTCGATATACGCCGCGACATGATAACGGCCTCGCAAAGCGGGGGGAAGCGAGGCGACAACCGCCCGCAAACGATCCTCGTCCTGCTCGCCGCCTGCGGGCTGTTTGCCGCATTGATGTACGATGCGGCAAACCGCGAGCAGTTCCGGTAACGTGGCCTCGACCGCACGGTTGATAATGCGCGAGCCCTGCGCGCCGCCCGTCACATACAAGGTCGGTAGAGTATCGCTGTCCGGCGCAAGCCCGAACCGGCGCGCGGCTCTGGCTCTGTCGCCGTCGAAGATCGCCGCGCGAACCGGGTTGCCGGTTACAAACGCTTTAGAACGAAGGCCGGGCGGCAGATCCTTTGCGGCCCCCTCGAATGTCAGCGCGATGCGGGTCGCGAACCGCCCCGCGATACGATTGGCAAGCCCGATGGTGACGGTTTGCTCGTGCGTCAAAACCGGCACGCGCTGAAGGTAGGCGGCGATCACGGGCGGAACCGACACATAGCCGCCGGTCGCAAGAACGACATGGGGACGGAACCTGCGAACCTGCCCCATCGCCTGCGCGACGCCCACCGGAACGCGCCCCAGATCTCTCAGGTTCGCGCCCGTGACAAGACCGCGCAATCCTTTCGACGAGCGCCGCAATTTCCCGGTCGCGACCCCGGCGAACGGCACGCCCGCCTCGCACGCCAATCGCGCCTCGATTCCCGCCTCGCTTCCGACGTACTGGAAAATAGGTGACCAGGTCGCGCCCGGTTCGTTCGCCTTGTCCCGGAGCGTCTGGATTACGGCGAGGGCGGGCGCGGTATGTCCGCCGGTCCCGCCGCCCGTGACAAGGATGCGAATGTCGGTTTTGCCGCTCACGATGCGCCGCCCGAATCGGTCGCCCCGGATGCGGCGAGGCGCGGCGAACGGCGGAACATGTCACGAATTGTCCGTAGCTCCGGTACGCGCAGAACGAGGCAAAGGGCGGCGTACACGACGACGCCCGCGCCGCCCGCCGCAAGCACGGTCACGACCGACCCGCCCTTCCCCTTGCCTAATAACGACACAAGCGCGTTGCCCGCGATCCACGAGGTTCCGCCCGCCGCAAACGATGCAACCGTGATGCGACCGACCGACCGGGCGATACCCGCGAGATCAAGACCGCCCACGCGCTTTTGCAACAAAACCAAAAACAACAGCATAGTCGCGATGCCGACGATGCTGGTTCCGACCGCAAGGCCGAGAAAGCCGGACGGCGCAAAATGGGTGTAAACGGCGGCGTACAGGATAAACACGGCGACCATCGGGGTCGTGATATAAACCGGCGTCCGGGTTTCCTGCATCGCATGGAAACCGCGCGATAAAATCGCGGTCGCCGACCATGCGAAAGTGGCGAGCGAGTACAAAACCAGCGCGGTAGCGGCGGCGGGAACATTGTCCTCGGTGAATTTGCCCTGCTTCAAAAACAAACGAATTAACGGCGCGGCGAGCGCGGCCATAATGAGCGAGGCGGGAATGGTCAAAAACAAAACGCGGCGGACGCCCTCGCTAATGGCTTGCCGGTACGCGGGCCAGTCTTTTTGCGCGGCTAAAAATGAGATAGTCGGCAAAAGCACGATACCGAACGCCTGCGCGAAAATACCGATAGGGGCTTGTGTCAGGAAGTAGGCGTTGGACAATGCGGCGAGACGATAGTCGTCGGGCAAGAACCGTGCGGTCAGCCACATGTTGAGTTGTGACAACGATTGTCCAAGTAGAATGGGAACCATCAATCGCCCAATCTGCTTCACGCCAGGATGCTGAAAATCAACGCCCAATTCCCAGCGCACCCCGACACGCCGCATTTCCCAAAGCGGAAGGGCGACGTTACCAACGAAAGCGCCGACAAGCGCCCCCCAGGCCATCGCAGACAGCCCCAGCGTTTTGCCGAACAAAGCGCCGCCCAGAATCATTCCTCCGTTGTAAAACAAGCCTGCGAGACCTGGGACGAGGAACCTCTTGCGCGCGTAAAGCGTTCCCATCATCAAGCCGCCGATGAGAAGGCAAATTTGAACGGGAAGCAGAATGCGCGTCAAGGGTGCGGTTTCGATAACGCCGGGCGCGCTCATCCGAAGGTTCAGTAGATGCGTAAAGGGAACCGCGAACACTTCCATTGTCAGCACCAGAAAGGTGGCGATAACCGCGACAATCGTCATTACTGAGCCGAACATTTTCCACGCTTCGTCTTCTTTTTTCGCGTTCCAGTATTCTGCGAAGACGGGGATAAATACCGAGGACAAAGCCCCGCCCGCGATGACAAGAGCGATAAGGTCCGGGACGCCGAACGCGGCCCGAAAAATAGCGGCGTCGTGTTCGCCGCCGAACTGATACGACAACACCGATTCACGCAAAATGCCCAGCAAACGCGATACGAGAACCAGGCCGATGGTGAGGCCCGCCGCTTTCGCGCTGTTGCTCGCGGCGGATGCGCCGTTCTCGCTGTTCGCTTGGGCTTCGGAGCTGGTCGCGTACGGCGAGGAAGGCGGGGGCGGGTCGGGAAGGTCTGCCATAATCGGTTTATCATAGGTCCCCCTCCCGCGAGTGTCAAGGTGCGACAGGCTCACGCTCTCCTTCCTCCTTGCGGTACAATAGCCTGTCGGAAAGCGGTGAAAGCAAGAAACGGAACGGCGCGAAATGCGGGCGGTTTTACAGCGGGTAAGCGAGGCGAACGTCTCGGTCGCCGGGGAAACCGTCGGCTCTATTGGACCGGGCTTGCTCGTTCTTCTGGGCGTCGCGACTGGCGATACAGACAGGGACGCCGACTACGTAGCGAGCAAGATCGCCGACCTGCGCTTGTTCCCCCCGGACGCCGATGATACCGGAATGGAACGCTCGCTTGGGGAAACGGGTTTCGCCGCTCTGGTGGTCTCGCAGTTTACGCTCCTGGGCGATTGCCGTAAAGGGCGTCGCCCGTCGTGGTCGGACGCGGCGCAACCGGACGAGGCAAGGCGGCTTTACGAGGGCGTGGTTGCGCGCTTGCGGGCGCGCGGCGTTTCCACGGAAACCGGCGTGTTTCGCGCCCAGATGAAAGTAGCGTTAGTCAACGACGGACCGGTGACCACGCTGTTGGACAGCCGGAAAACATTTTAGAATCGGTTTAGCGACGAACCGTAGGAAAATACCGGCGCGGCGATAAAGGTCGCCGCGTGTCCGCGATTTGTAAAGGCCTCATTTAACCGGATGACATCACAACACGAACCTGACGACGACCTGGAACCGGAAGCCGAGCGCGCGGACGCCGCAACCGAAGACGACACCGACGATGGTGACGCCGAAGATGCGCCGGGCGCGGGCGACGAGGGCGACGAGGACCGACAGGACGAGCCGTACGCCGTTTTGTCGGATTACGGCGTAGCGAACGCGAACGACCCGCAGGCCGCTCCCCCCACGGCGGAAGATCGGTCCCGGCAGGGCGACGAGTTCATCCGGCACGGTCAGGTAAACGACGCCTTGCGCGAATACCGCGAGGCCGTTCGCGCGTCTACCGACATTGCCGACGCCACGGATCACCGGGTGACGCTCGGCGACGCGTACGCGTACGGCGGGCAATCGCTGAACGCTTATCGGCAATACCGACGCGCGATAAAAACGTCGCCGCGTCAGGCCGAGCCGCACTTTTCGCTTGCCGAATTGTTCCAGCGCTACGGGCGCTTGCAAAGCGCGATTACCGAGTTCCGCAAGGCGATTGAGTTTGCGCCCGCGAACGCGTACTACCGCTACAAGTTGGGCGATGCGCTGGCGCAGGCGGGCGATATGGAAGGCGCGGTTTCCGAGTTGGAAGAAACCACGCACCTCAAACCGCAGGACGGTTTCTACCATTTCTGGCTCGGCGAAATGTATCTCAAGTCGGACCGCCTGGACGACGCGATCCGCGAAATGCAACAGGCCGCGCTTTTCTCGCCGTACGATGCGTATTATAATGTACGTCTGGGGGCGTTATACAACCGCTCCGGTCAGGGCCGCGACGCCGCCGCCGCGCTGTTGCAGGCGGTAAAGATCGCCCCAGCGAACGGCGCGTACCACTGCCTGCTCGCCGATATTTACAGCGAGCTACAGTTAGAAGATTACTCGCTCCGCCATTATCAGTTGGCGGGCATCCTCGACGATTACGACACCGCAACCCTTCGCAGACTTCGCCGCTTGTCCGGTATCGCGGTCGGCGACGAGGAAGAGTATCTCACCGCTCTGTCCTCTGCGCCTGTAACGGACGATGACGAGACCCCTTACGCCGACTTCGACCCGGACGCCCCCGAAGAGGACTAATGGGTTTAGAGGTAAAAGCCCGCATCGTTCCTCCCATTGAACGTCCATTACTAATAAATGCATTCAAAGAAAAGTTCGCTTCTTTAGGTTGGCGTATCGTTTGTGAAAACGTCGGCGGTTTTTCAGTAGCGACACACGACGTTCGATGTCCTGGTGAATGGGATGAAGATTTTATAATCGGTTTAATGCCAGATGCCGCTCAGACCGCGGTCGTAACGCATCACATTCCGCGCCTTGAGGAGGTTAACCTTACTGTGGTAGCCGTTAACGAGATGATTACGGATCTTGGCAGTCTCGCTTGGTGGGAGGAGGCGTGAGCCGCGTTCCGCGCGCAACGCTGAGCGGTATACTGAAAATGTTGTGTTAATCGCGTTCGCCGCCAACTTCCCCGTAGTCGCGTTTGATCGCCCCCTTTTCCTTGTCGCCGCCCCGGTTTTGGCGGCGTTTTTTTGGCTCATGGCGTCCGGGCGGTGGTCAAGTGCGGCGTGGGCCGCGCGGCAACGAAAAGTCGCGCTGGGCCTGCGGTTTGTCATTGCAACCTCGCTCGTTCTCGCGCTTGCCGGACCGCGCTTTTTGCGACCGACAACGGCGGTTTGCACGCTTTTCGTCGTGGATGTTTCCGACTCCATCGGGAAGGACGAGCGGGCGCGAACGGTTCAAATCGTGCAAGAGGCGACGCGCGCGATGAAGCGCGGCGACCGAGTGGGCGTGGTCACGGTCGGCGGCGAGGCCCGGCTTGCGTTCGCGCCCGCCGAACGCGGCGCGGTCTCGTTCAGCACGGTCGCGCCGGACGGCAAGCGGACCAATCTGGCGCACGGCGTCGCGCTCGCCCTTGCCTCATTTCCGGTTGGCTCCGTGCGCCGCGTCGTTCTGGTCACGGACGGCAATGAAACCGTGGGCGCCATCGAGGACGCGGCGCAGGGCGCGCGGGGCGAAGACGTGCCGATAGACGTGATCGCGCTCGGCAAGCGTCCCCTTCGCGAGGTCGTTATCAACCGCGTTCTTGCGCCGCCGTCCGCCAAGCGCGGCGAGCCGTTCACAGTTCAAGTCGTCGCGACCACGTGGGGCGACAAACCCGCGCCCGGAACGCTTACGCTCTACCGCAACGATGTCCCGGTCGGCTCGCAGGCGGTCACGCTCAAGCCCGGCAAGTCCGCCGTCAATATCAACGCAAAGACGGACGCGCCCGGTTTCTACGAGTACGAGGCGCGTTTCACCGCCGCAAAGGGCGCGGATACGGTCGCCCAGAACAACCGGGCCGTGGGCTTTGTCAAGGTCGAAGGCCGTCCGCGCGTTCTGCTGGTTCGCTCGGATGCGCCAAACGCGATACCGGAAACGTTCCTGCCCCGCGCGCTTCGGGCGCAAAGCATTGACGCCGACTTGATCGCGCCGCGCGCGTTTCCGGTTTCCGCGTCGGATTTGCTCCGCTACGACGGCGTGGTTATCTCCGATGTTCCCGCCGACTCGTTCACGCTCGCGCAGATGAAAGCGGTCCGGGCGGGCGTCCGCGATGTCGGCTTGGGTCTGACGATGCTGGGAGGCGATAATGGCTTCGGCGCGGGCGGCTACTTCGGGACGCCGGTCGAGGACGCGCTTCCGGTTTCGATGGATGTTCGGAAACTCCGCCGCTTTCCCGGCGTCGCCCTCGCGCTCGCCATTGATTACAGCGGCTCGATGAACATGGCGAGCCAGAACGGCTCCACAAACCAGAGCAAGCTCGAACTCGCGCATGAGGCCGCCGACCGCGCGGTAGATACGCTGTCCGTGCAGGATCAGGTAGGCGTGATTGCGGTTGACACAAAGGCAACCGTGGTCTACCCGCTCCAATTCGTGACGAACAAGAAAGCGGCTCACGAGGCCATCGGCGCGATTGAGGGCGGCGGCGGAACCGATATGTCGGCGGGCGTTCGCTCGGCCTTTGCCATGTTGGAAACGGCCAAAGCGCGCATCAAGCACGTGATTCTGGTAACCGACGGCGAAACCGCGCCGTTCGATTATGTCGAGGCGATCAAGGAGTACCGGGCGAAGAAAATAACGTTTACGCTGGTCGTTCTGGACGAAGGTCAATCCGAGGGCGGTATCGGGCCGCTCAAGCGGATCGCGGCGAAAACGGGCGGACGTTTCTACTCGGTTCGCGACGCGAGCGAAATCCCCAAAATCTACACGCGCGAGGCCGAGATCATCAGCCGTCCGCCCCTTGTCGAGGAGCCGTTTTTGGCGCGTGTCGCGGACAGCGGGAACCCCCTGCTCACCGGCGTTCGTTTGGAAACCGCGCCGCCGCTTCTGGGCTACGATGCCGTCACGGCGCGCCCGACCGCCGATGTCGCGCTTCTGACCCATCATAACGATGTTCTTCTGGCGACATGGCAGTACGGTTTGGGGAAATCGGTCGCGTGGACCTCGGACGCCAAAGCGCACTGGGGCGCGCAGTGGGTTGGCTGGGGTGGCTATGCGCCGTTCTGGGCGCAGGCGATTCGCTGGTCGCTCAAACGAACCGAGCCGGGCGGTTACCAATCCGCAATCACGATTGACGGAACCGGCAAAGGAAAAATCGTCGTGGATGCCGTGGACGCCAAAACCGGAGCGTTCGTGAACTTCCTGAACGCCAAAGCCCGCGTTATCGGCCCGGACGGCGCGCCGCAGAGTGCTCCGCTCACGCAAACCGGCGCAGGCCGCTACGAGGGCGCGTTTGACGCCTCTCTCACCGGGTCGTATGTCGCAATTGTGTCGCAAAAAGCGCCGGACGGCAAAACCAAAACCGCGACCGTGGGCGCGTCGGTTCCGTACTCACCGGAATTCGCCGCGCTTGGCCCGAACCTCGCGCTTCTCGCGCGCGTGGCGGATGCAACGGGCGGGCGCGTTCTCACCGGCGGCGCGGACGTGTTCAACGCCCCGCGCGCGCCGATTCCGTTCCCCATCCCGCTCGCGCCGTACCTGATAGGCTTCGCGCTATTCTTGTTCCCCATAGATGTCGCCGCGCGCCGCTTGGCTATCTTCGGGGAGCCGGGCGAAGCGCGCGAACTGGTCCGTGACACGCAGGATTCCGTCGCCCTCGCCGCCGCACGCGCACGCGCGCAGGCCAAAGCCGACCGCGAAGCGCGCGAACGCGCCGCCGCCCTCGCATCGCGCGGCAGTGAAACGCTCGCCGCGCGCAAAGCCCGCCTTCAAGCCGAGGACGACGGCGTAAGCGAAAGCGACTCGTCCCCGCCGCTTGCAGGAACCGGCTCGCGGCTCGGCGACGCCAAACGCCGCTGGATGGACGACGACTGAAAAATCGTTGGAACTTTCAAGATGACGCACGCTCCCGAATACGTTTGGTGTTACTACTGCGAAAAAGCGTCTCATACCAACGACGCGCATTCGACTTGGGGAGCGTTTTGCCCTATGTGCGGCAGTGGCAATAGCCTGCCCGGCGATTATGTCGTCTGGGAACAGTTTCGGGAGTTTCATCCGGAATACCCTGCTGTCTCTATAACGGACGTTCATTATCCTCTGAACAGCAAATTTCTTCGGCGGGAACTCGAAGACGCTCAGGAGCGACAAAGGAGCTGACGTTATTTAACGGTTACGCACGCGATTGTGGCGGCTCCGCAAGCGACTATTTCTACGTTATGAGGCGGGGCTATCGCGCGATAGCAACAATCTCCCGAAGATAAACAAAGTGAACCATAGGATTTTGTTTTGAAACTTATAAAGAGCTATAGTCCACGCCTGTGAGGGAGAAGCGCTTTGTTTTCAGGTCGCCGTTGTTTTTGCCGTAAGTGTTTTATTTCTGCAAGCGTCGCCGCGTCGCTCGCCGTCGGTGTGGGAGGATGCCGCACCAACACCCCCGCCCCGCCCACCCCAACCGCGCTCAAAAGCGCGACCTCGCTTGCCGACGCGCAAAACGCCTTTGGCTTCGATCTGCTCCGTCGTGAGGTCGCAAAAACGCGCAAAGGGGAAAATGTTTTTGTGTCTCCGCTTAGTATCGAGTCCGCCCTGTTGCTCGCTGAGATAGGAGCGGGCGGCGCGACGCAGACCGAACTCGCCCGAACGCTCGGCGTCGCGGGACAGGATCAGGCATCGGTTTTAGAAAACGCCGCTACGCTCCGCGCCGCCCTTCTGAACGCCGGGCCGGAGGCCGAGGTACGGGTCGCGAACGCGTTGTACGCCAACGCACAAACGAACGCCGCGTTCAAAGCCAGTTACATAGACCAGGCGACGCGCTACTTTGGAGCGAAAGCGGAGACAATTTCTTTCTCGCCAAACGGCGCGGATACGATCAACGGCTGGGTCAGCGCGCAAACCGGCGGCATGATTCCCACGTTGCTTACTCAGGATACGTTAGAAGGGCGAACCGGCGCGGTTCTGGTTAACGCCGTGTACTTCAAGGCGAAATGGTTGTCGCCGTTCGATGCGGAGCGAACCTCGCCTGCGCCGTTCACGCTCGCCGACGGCTCTACCAAGTCAGTGCAGATGATGGGTCTGGAAGAAAACGAGCGCTTCCTTTACAAGCAAGCCGATGGCTTTCAGATAGCGTGCTTACCATACCGCGAAACCAAAAATGTTAAAGGCCCGTTCGCGATGTACATTGCGCTACCAGACCGAGGTTGCGACGTATACAAGCTTGTCGAAACGCTGGACCGCGACACATGGGCCAAGTGGACGAGTGGGATGGCGGGTACGGAACTTCGTTTGACCTTGCCGCGCTTCAAGGCGTCCTATTCTGCGGAACTCACCCCAACTTTGAAAGCGATGGGCGTCGAGGAGGCGTTTAGTGACAAGGCCGATTTCGCCGCGATGGGGCTTCCCGGCTATTTCATTAACGGCGTCGTCCACAAAGCCGTTATCGAGGTGGACGAAACCGGAACCAAAGCCGCCGCCGCAACCGGAGTTACTGAAGGTGCGGCAAGCATTCACCCTCCCGTTCCTGAGTTTCACGTAGACCGCCCGTTTGTCGTGGTTCTCGCGGACACACGCACCGGCGCGGTTTTATTCGGGGGAGTGATAGCCTCACCGGAAGGAAAGTGATCGAAACGAGCGGGCGTAACCGCTTTGGCGGAAAACCGCTTGACACGGTTCGGGGCGCGTGGTACAATGTTCTTCGTTGCGCGCCCGTAGCTCAGTGGATTAGAGCGTTTGGTTGCGGTCCAAGAGGCCACAGGTTCGAGTCCTGTCGGGCGCATGATTGTTTCTATTACACGGGCGAAGTTCCACCGGGACTTCGCCCGTGTTTATCCCGCTTTAGCTCAGCCCGGATAGAGCGAGCCCGTCCTAAGGGCCAGGTCGGGGGTTCGAATCCCTCAGGCGGGACGTTAGGAAATAGCCTGAGAGTTGATGGCGAGATAGCAAGAAAGTCAGAGAAGAAAGCCCTTCGGCATCGTCAGGTCTAACTTTCTTGCTATCTCGCTATCAACTCTCAGGCTCATCAAGGAGAGGTCGCATAGTGGTCTAGTGCGTCCGCCTCGAAAGCGGATGTGGGGCAACTCACCGTGGGTTCAAATCCCACCCTCTCCGTTAACGAAAAAGCGGTCCTTCTTTTGGAAAAGAAGGACCGCTTTTTTGCGTTTGGAAAATGGGACGAATTACGCGCCTAAAATCGCCCGCGCTTCCGCCGCGACGGGCGCGGGAACATCGGACACGACCACAACGCCGCCTTCGTGCAAGCCGCGCTCGTATGTTCGCGCTTTTTCCACCGGAATACCTGCGCCTACCAGTGCGCCCAGTAAGCCGCCGGTTAGCCCGCCCGCTCCTGCGCCCGCAAGCGCGCCCGCCACCGGTCCGGCAAGCACGATCCCCAATCCTGGCAGGGCGATTGCGGTTGCGGTCGCGGCGAGCGCGCCGACAATGGCTCCGACCGTTCCGCCGATGACCGAACCCGCTCCGGCCCCCTCGCCCGCTTTCGAGCCGGAGGTGGTGCCGGTCGCGTCCGCAAATTCCGATGTATCGCTTGCATTCCGTAAAATGACGGAAATATCGGAGCGCGAAACGCCCAACCCTTCTAATCGCGTAACCGCTTCCTCGGCGGATTCGCGGGTCGGGAACAACCCGGACAAATGCTCGCGACCCTCTGCGGGCGAATAATAACGAGCGGCCCCTTCTGAATTGAAATCGGTGACTTGACTGTTCAGATATTCCGGGTTGGTCGCGAGGTCGCCTCGTGATGTATCGCCCGTCGTGTTTCCGACCGGTTGATCGAATGACATAAAGTAACTCCCGTCTCGCCGCGTCTTGCCGGTCCACAGGCGCGTCTGCGCTGTTTCGCGCCGCATTCCCGCATTTGTTTCGCGGCGGGTGACAAGCAGGCTTTACCCGCGCGCCTTCCCGGCGAAACGGCGCTCATTCACTTTCCCAGGTTTCCGGCAAGTTTAACAGACCGTCGGGATACAGCGGAGGCGCGTTCGGGGCGTCAAAGAACGCGCGCGATTTCCGAACGGCACGAATGGGTTCGCCGTCGCTTTCCGCACCGATGACTATATTCTTCGCATAGGGCGCGGCATCTGCAAAGTCCGCATGAAACAACAAAACGATCTCATGCCCCATCACGCCCGCAACAGTAAAGATGTTCTCAAGCGCGCCCGCAGAGCGAACGTTTGCGAGTGCATACCCGGTCTCCTCAAGCAGTTCACGCGTGACCGCGACCGCTCCGGCTTCTCCCCGCTCCACCCCGCCGCCTAAAGGGCGATAGCGCAAACGCCCCGTCGTCGGGTCGCGCATTTCGTCCACCAGCAACCGCCCCTCAGCGTCAAGTATAAGGGCAAGCGCAATTACCCGAATCGGTTGGTTGTTCACCAGGTTGTTCATCAGGTTTCTCCCTAATCCAGCGGCGCGCAACTTAACGCGCTCAGTTGGTTTCCGGCTGTTTTACCCCGAATACCGTATGGAACGTCTGTGCTATTAAAACTAAACACAAGACGGCGGGGGCGTTTATCGTCACCTTGCGTTCGGCAGGACGACAATTGGGTAGTAATCATGGAAAACGAGGTGTAAATTGATGCTTAACTCCCCCTTGGAAAATGAGGACGCCGCAATGCTCGACCCAAAATCATCGCCCGTTCCGCCGCAAAGTGAACTCCCGAGCGGCATGAACACCGGACAGGGAGCGGATGATGACCCTTCTCTCTCCATTGCAGATAAACACGATGGTGAGCCGGATTTAGACCCGGACGGCGACGGGAAGTTGACGGTGGATGAGGCCAATGTTTTACTTGGCGGCGAGAAAGGGACAACAGGAGAAAGCCAAGCAACAGACAATACGGCTACAGACTAAATGATGTGCCGCCCGCAACAAGGAGTTAATAAACCATGTCCTCGACGACCTTTGACGACGTCCCCGCGTTCCCCTCTTCCGGCGCGAACCCGCCTCGCGACATTGAAGATGCGGACCTTTCCCCGGACACGCCCACCCACGGCGCACGTCATACGCCCAATGTCGCCTCCGCCGAGCGTATCGCATCCGGCGTCGCCGGGCTTGCGCTTGCCGTACTTGCCGCCACCAAAGGCAAATCCCCGCAGGCGCGGGCCGCACTCGCATCAGCGGGCGGCTACTTGATTTATCGCGGCGTGACCGGGCATTGTCCGGGCTATGCGGTGTTGCGCACCGGGACCCTTTCCACAGGTATTGATAGCCCCACGGCGGTAATTCCGCACGGGCAGGGCATCAAAGTGGAAAAGGTCGTTACGGTAAACCGATCCGCAAGCGAGTTGTACGACTTTTGGCGAAACTTTGACAATCTGCCGCGCTTCATGGCGCATCTGGAAGATGTCACGGTGCAGGACGATCTTCGGTCGCACTGGACGGCCAAAGCGCCGTTCGGCAAAACGGTGGAGTGGGACGCCGAGATCATCAACGAGGTTCCCGGTGAGATGATCGCGTGGCGCTCGACGGAAAAGGCGGACATTCCGAACGCAGGTTCCGTGTGGTTCAAGACGCTTCCCGCCGGGCGCGGAACCGAAGTTAAGGTTTCGCTCGAATACAATCCGCCCGCAGGCGTCTTGGGCATGACAATCGCTAAACTGTTCGGCGAAGAACCAAGCCAGCAAGTCGCAGATGATCTGCTCCATTTCAAGAACTTGACGGAAACGGGCGAGACCCCAACCGACGACAATAAATAACGCCCGGCTCCTCATGTGCGAAAGAACGGCGTCCCTATGTTTCGCTGTGTTTCGCTCTCACAAGTTAAAGGCGGACGTTAAATTTCCGAGGCAAGCGCAATGACGCCGACAATACAACGTTTGGGACCGCTTCTCACAGCGGGCGTTCTGCTCGGCGTCGCGTTCGCCGCGTTTTTCGATGGCATTGTGTTGCACCAGATCTTGCAGTGGCATCACATGATCTGCGACGAACGGACCTGCGCGCCACAGTCCATCACGGACTTACAACACAAGGACCGCGCCGACGGCTTCTTTCACCTGGCCGCATATGGCGTTTTGCTCTCCGGCGTTTTCCAGTTGTTCCGGGCGGGCAAGACGCCCGGCGTGGCGTGGTCAACAACCGCCTTTGCGGGCGCGCTTCTGGTCGGCTTTGGCGGTTTCAATGTCATTGAAGGGGTGATTGATCATCACATTCTGCAGATCCACCATGTGCGCTTTGGCCCAAACCGCCCGATTTGGGATCTGGGTTTTTTAGTGTTATCCACGATGATCTGGTCAATAGGCCTTTGGCTTATCCGGCGTGCGCGATCGTCCGCCCGCCACGACCCAAACAGGCGACGTTAGTGCGTGGCGATTTCGCCATCGGGGATTAGATCATGGACGGCTTGTTTCAAGTCCTCGACACCCTGGGGGGAGCGCGCCTCGATGTAGCACCGAACGAGCGGTTCGGTGCCGGACGGGCGGATCAGGAGCCAGGAGCCGTCCTCGCGCACCATCTTCACGCCATCCATCTGCGAGCCGGACACCACGGGCAGTCCGGCAAGCGTCTTGGGCGTATTTTCACGGAGGCCAGCGAGAAGGGCTTGCTTGGACGCGTCGGGCAGGGTCACATCCACGCGCGTGGTCAGGAAGTCGCCGATAATTTCGCGGATTTCCGAGAGCGTTTCGAGCGGCGTTTTGCCGGTACGAGCCACCTGCTCGGTGATGATCAGGTCGGCGACAATCCCATCTTTTTCCGGGATGTGGCCTTTCACGGATAAGCCGCCCGATTCCTCGCCGCCGACCAGCGCGCCCGTGGTGCGCAAAGCGTTCCCGACCCACTTGAAGCCGACCGGCGTTTCCGTCACCGTCATGCCGAAATGCCGCGCGAGCGCGTCAATCATGCCCGAAGTCGCCACGGTCCGCACGACCGAGCCGCCGGTTTCGCCTTCCGCGCGTCGCGTTTTCGCCCAGTGGTAGAAAACGAGCGTGATTACCTCGTTGTTGTTGATATACCGCCCGGTTTTATCCACCATCCCGAACCGGTCCGCATCGCCATCCATCGAAAGCCCTAAATCCGCACCGGTTTCCAGAACCTTCGCCGACAGCGCCTGCAAGTTTTTCTCGTTTGGCTCCGGGAGCGACCCGCCGAACAGCGGATTACGCTCATCATGGATCGTATGAACCGTACACCCCGCATCACGCAAAATCTCGGATAGGTAGCCGCGCCCGGTCGCGTACAGCGGATCCACACAGATCGTGAGGTTCGCCGCGCCAATCGCCTTGAGATCTATCAGTTCCGCAATGTGCTTGACATAATCCGGCTTCGGGTTGATAATCTCCGGCTTCGGGCCGCCCGTTTTCACCTGAGCGGGGTCCGCCTGCAACTCCTGAATGCGGGCGGTGATAGCATCCGTGATGTCAGGCAGAGCGGGATGGCAATAGTCCGGGATAAACTTAATGCCGTTGTACTCGGGCGGGTTGTGCGACGCGGTCAGCATCACCGCCCCCGCCAAATCGCGCGCCCGAATTGTATAAGCGACCACCGGCGTCGGCGTGTCCCGGTCCGGCGCCAGAGCGGGGATGCCGTTCGCGCCCAGCACATCGGCGACCAGCGCGGCGAACTGCTCCGATAAGAAGCGCGCATCGTACCCGATTACAACGCCCTTGCTCGCCTTTCCGCTCCCCACGACATGATCGGCAATCGCCTGCGCGACAAGAGCCACGTTATCGAACGTGAACTCACGCGCCATCACCGCCCGCCATCCATCCGTTCCAAACGCAATCTTACTTTTTGCTACCATTAAACCCCGCCTGCCTTCTTAAATCGTTCTATTTGTCCTTTTCCACACACCCTCACCCGCTTCCTGCGTTGCTGTTTTGTCGTCGCCGTCTACTTTGCGTGAGACTAAATCGCTCAAGCCG
>CAXUMS010000087.1:0-20451 GCA_964252165.1 uncultured Armatimonadaceae bacterium | reverse complement strand
AGCCGGGTGCTGGACCGTGCATTTGCTAAACGAAAGGCTTGCCGGTTTTTCCGCATCAGCGCGGAAAAACCGATAAGCCTTTCGTTTTCTAAAATGATCGATCCAACGTTAGGTTGGCGCCGCCCCCGGCGTGAGGGGGAGCCGCGCGGCTTGAGCGATTTAGCCTCCCGCTAAGTAGACGGCATCGCCAAGCCAACACCAACAACCTAAGACTTCACGCCGCCGCCTGTTGGTGAGAGCGTATTGAGAACGTTGCGTAGGACGGCGGCGACGCAGGGGATGGCGACGCTGTTTCCGGCTTGTTTTCGTGTCGCCTGGTAGTTGCAGACGATCTGGTACGTGTCCGGGAAGCCTTGCAGGCGGAGCATTTCGCGCTCGGTCAGGCGGCGCTCACCGTTCACGAGAAGGTAATTGTAGGACGCCCCCGCGCGGAGCGCGCACGAATGGGGGAGCGCGCTGATGTTGCCGCTTTTGTTTTCGTGCCAGATGGTGGGGGCGATTGCGGTTGCGTCTTTGTGGGCGCGGGCGGCGAGGCGTGCGGATTGGATGCGCGCGGACGCCCGGTATTTGGGAGCGACAGCGTGGTCCGGCTCCAGAATATCGGCGAGGCGCGCCCGTGTTGATTGCGGCGTGGGCCACGACCAGGTTGCGTCGGTTGGCTTGTCGCGGAAGCCGATGATGAAAATGCGCTCGCGTTTTTGCGGCACGCCGAAATCAAGCGCATTCAGGATACGCCATTCGGTGTGGTAGCCCATTTCCGTGAGCGTGCGCAGGATCACGGCGAGCGTGCGTCCGTTATCGTGCGCGCGCAGTTGTTTGACATTTTCCAGCACGAACGCCGGGGGGCGTTTCGCCGCGAGTATCCGCGCGATCTCGAAGAACAGCGTTCCGCGCGCATCGTCGAAGCCCTTGCGCCCGCCGATAATCGAGAACGTTTGGCAGGGGAAACCGGCGAAAAGAACATCGTGGTCGGGAACCGCGTCGGCGTCCACGGCGCGAATATCGCCGCACGGCGCAAGCCCGAAGTTCGCCGCATACGCTTTTTGCGCGTCGGGATTGATGTCGGACGCGAACACGCACTGCGCTTTTTGTTTCCGCTCCCGGCATACTATTTGAGCGGCGAGGTGAAACCCGCCGATCCCGCAGAACAAATCCGCGAACCGAAGCGGCGGCGCGACCAAGCGGCGCGAAGACGGGCGGCGCGGCGATGGGGGAAGCGTTTCCGGGGCGTTATTAGCGTCAGCGGCGACAATCACTGGTGACTACTCCCCACGCATAAATGCGGGGTCTTCTACGGATTGGGGTAACGCAAGCGTTTCCGTACCGACGCGCGATAGCCCTCGTGCGATTATGTTCAAAGCGGCGTTATAGTCGCGGTCTATGACAAGGCCGCAAGCGGGGCAGGAATGAACTCGTTCGGAGAGTTTCTTCCTGACCCGATAGCCGCAAGCGGAGCAATCTTGCGACGTATATGCGGGTTCAATCGCTGTTACAACACGGTCGGCGCTTTCAGCCTTACTCGTGAGAACGGCGCGGAACATACTCCACGATGCGTCGCTGATTGATTTTGATAGGCAGTGGTTTTTGACCATACCACTTACGTTCAGGTTTTCAACGGCGATAACGCCGTACTGGTTGACAAGCCTGCGGGCGAACTGATGAACAAAATCGTGACGGCGGAACCGAATACGTTCATGTATACGAACAAGTACCTTGTTGGCTTTGCGGCGGGCCGAGCTTCGCTTTTTCGTTTTCGCCTGCCGCCGTCCCGCTTTTGCGAGGGCCTTTTCGTC
Source organism: uncultured Armatimonadaceae bacterium (assembly GCA_964252165.1). Lineage (GTDB taxonomy): Bacteria > Armatimonadota > Armatimonadia > Armatimonadales > Armatimonadaceae > CAXUMS01. The sequence goes on along the minus strand of CAXUMS010000087.1, from coordinate 18,658 downwards.
ACGACGAAAGAAACGGGGGTTGGCGGCCACACTACCATCGGAGAGCGTCGCAAAATGCGAAAGCCCTACGTCAATGCCAACCGTTTCCATAGAGGCGGGCAAGCTTTCAGGAACTACCTCGCACGAAAAACAAGCGAACCACTTCCCCGCGCGTTTATGGACGGTCAGGGTTTTAACGTCGCCTTCTATCAGACGGTGCAACACCAGTTTAACCGCGCCGATTTTGAACAGGGTCAGGGTGTTTTGATTAACCGCGTAGCCGCCCTGCGTAAAGGTAAAACTATCGTACCCCTCCTGTTTCAAGCGTGGATAGCCCGCTTTATCGCCTGCCTTAACGCGGCGAAAGAACGCGGCAAATGCAAGGTCAACGCGCTTCACTACGTCCTGCAAGGTTTGCGAGTGAACCTCGCGCAGTTCAGGGTGAGTTTTCTTCCAAACGGGGAGGAAACGCTTTTGGTCGTAGTAGGTAGTAGGACGGCGACTTGCCGAACGTTTCAAAGTCGTGCTTGCGCCCATTGACCATACTGTTGTATACATCACGGCAAATCGAAAGCGTCCGCTCCATCGCGGTTTCTTGAGCGGGCGTCGGGTAAAGCCGATATTGAAAAGTCTTGCGAAATACGGTCGGCATTTGAAGTTATATGTATACTATACCAACCACCGAAAAAACGGAGCGCCGCTCCGCGACTTTCCGTCGCTTCGGAAAGCGACGGAGCTTGTATCCCTACACATAAATGCGAGGGGATTACGCCCCTTCCGCTAAAGAGTGTAACAGGCGCATTGACGAGCGTCAAAGTGGAAAATCGGGAAGGCGGGTTCAAGCGGTATACTGCGGACAATTATCGCGTACGCGGACAAACAAAAACGCGCGGCGGAAGGAGACGACATGATCGAGGCGGAACAACAGACCATTCGATTGCTGACCGAGATGCGCGACATACAGCGCGAGTATGTCGCCTACCGTCGCTCGAAAATAGACGAATCGTTGGAAATGCAAGCGCGGGCGATGGAAACCCAAAAGCGCGCCGTTCACCTTCAGCGCGTCGGCCTGGCAATCGTGATCTTGACGGTTCTGGTCGGGGTAGCGTTTCTTTACTTTTTGTCCAAAGCAGGCGGGCGATAATTTGGTCCTAAATCCTGTCGAGAACGAAGTCCGCAACCACCTCCTGCCACTTGTCGGGTTGAAACTCACTATCGCGCGCCTCGCCGGAAGCATGCGTGTTTTTCACTTTGGGGAAGTTAGCCCACATCATAGCGGAAAAGGCGCGGTCGGCGAATGGGCGCTTCATCTTCAATGCACGTGGCGCATACAAAGCGCAGACAGTATCGTAACGGGAAGCGAGGACCTTAGCTGGCCTTTGGAGATTGGCGACGGTTTCAATTTTGACACCTTCAAGTTTGACAAAGACGGAAATTTACAGGACAAATATCTTGGCGAATGGCTGGGCGGTTACGACGAGCAAACCCGCTCGCACATCAACGCGACCGACGCCCTGGTCGTTGAGGCCGTACAAGCCGCGCCCTGCGGCGGCGCGGTCATCACGCTATCCGGCGGCTACAAACTGGTTCTCTTTCCTGACGGAAGATGGTGCGAGTGGCGTTTCTTCCGCACGAACTCCGAAGAAGACCATTTTGTTGTTTTGGGCGGTAAGGTGAGCAAAGACGGATGAACAATCCGCCCAAGCGTCTAGGCTAATGAACGAAACAAGCGGTGTTTGCCACAAATCGCTACCGCCGCGACCGAAACGGTTTATCCGCTGTATGTAGCAAAGCGAAAGAGAGACCACCGTGAACACGGTCGAGAACGACGTTTTTAATCATCTTCTGCCGCTTGTCGGGTTGAAACTGTCTACCGCGTGGCGCGCGGGCGGAACGCGCGTTTTCAACTTTGGCGATAATGCCCCGCATCGAAGCGAAACCGAAAGAGGCGTCGGATACTCGCTGTTCGTTCAATGCCCGTGGCGAATCGAAAGCGCGGACGGCATTCTAACGGGAAGATCCGACATCCATCAACCCGTGGAAATCGGCGCCAACTTCGACTGGGCCGCATTCGATTTTCACGAAGACGGCAATCTGCAAGACAAGATCATCGCCGGTTGGCTCGGTTGCGACTATGAGCGAATGCGCTCGCCAGTTAACGCGACCGACGCCCTCGTGGTTGAAACGGTCGAAGCCGCGCCCCACGGGGGCGCGACTTTAGCATTGACCGGCGACTACCGGATCGTTTTGTTCCCGGGTGGGCGAAAGAGCCAATGGAGTATTTTTCGCACCGACGTCGAGGACGGTGACTTTGTTGTTTCGGGCGGTAAGGTAGAGGAAGACGAGGGAGCGTAGCTTGGGCGCGCTACGCCTTGTCCACGGCCTCTTTCAGTAAACGGTTTACGTCGTCGGGGCGGGCGCGGCCTTTGGCTTCTTTCATCACCTGACCGACCAGGAACCCGATTTTCTTGTCGGCCCCGGCCCGGATTTGCGCCACCATGTCCGGGTGCGCCGCAACGACCTTCGCGACAATACCCGCCACCTCGTCCGCGCCGGAAACGGTCAAGCCCTGCTCCGCGATAACGTCGGACGCGGTTTTGCCAGTCGCAAACATCACTTCGATAACCTGCTTGCCGATTTTGCCCGTGATCGCGCCCGCTTCGATATTTCGGACCAGATCCGCGAGCGCGAGCGGTGTCACCTTCGACGCGGGCGGGGTCACATTTTCCGTGTTCGCGAGGCGGGTCAGGTCGCCCAAAAGCCAGTTTGCTACCTGCTTCGGGTCCTTGACGCCTGCTGGGTCATTTGCCGCAAATGACCGGGCCGCCGCCTCGAAGTAGTCGGCGAGGGGTTTGTCGCCCGCGAGTTGCGTGGCGTCGGAAACCGGCAAACCATAACGCTCGATCAGGGCGTCCCGGCGCGCGAGCGGGAGCAGGGGAAGCGTCGCCCTTAGGGATTCGATATAGTCCGGCGTGAACGTCAGCGGGATCAAATCCGGCTCGGGGAAGTAGCGGTATTCCTGCTCGACCTCCTTCAAGCGCTGAAGCACGGTCACGCCCTTTTCATCGTCCCAACCGTACGTCGCCTGCACCACCGTACGCCCGGCCTTGATCTCGGCCTCCTGTCGGCGCGCCTCGTACTCGACCCCGCGCTGGACGGACCGGAACGAGTTCAGGTTTTTGATCTCGGTTTTCACGCCGAAGCCGTCCGACCCGACCGGGCGGATGGACGGGTTCGGCTCGGCCCGCAAGCTCCCTTGCTCCATGCGCCCATCGGACACGTCGAGGTACAGCAAAACGGAGCGGAGCGCCTCGGCGTATAGGCGCGCCTCCTCGCCCGACTCGATATCGGGCGGGAATGCGGTGACAATCTCCATCAGCGGCACGCCCGCCCGGTTGTAGTCCATTACGGAATAGCCCGCGCCGTCCGAGTGGATAGATTTGCCCGTGTCCTCTTCCAGATGAACGCGCGTGATCGCGATCCGCTTGCGGGTCCCATCGGCCCGCTCGATTTCCAGGTAGCCGTTAGTTCCAATCGGCGTGTCGCCGTACTGCGAGACTTGATAGCCTTTGGGCAGATCGGGATAAAAGTAGTTTTTGCGGTGAAAAATGGAATGGGGGGAAATCGTGCAGTGGAGCGCGAGCGCGGTCCGAACCACGTGTTCAATCGCCTGCGCGTTGAAGACCGGGAGCGTACCGGGCAGGCCCAAACAAACCGGGCAGGTGCGCGTGTTCGGCTTGCCGCCAAACGCATTCTCGCACGGGCAAAACATCTTGGAGCGCGTCAAAAGTTCCGCATGGCACTCCATGCCGACCCGCACCTCGTACGGCGTCGCGCCGTTCGTCGCCGCCGAACCCGTTTCCATTTTTTCCGCTATATCCGTCATCGAGAATTATCTTCCTTTAATCAACTAACCGACCAAACAAACCGCGCCGCTACGACGCTTGACCTTCCGCCGCCGCCTCGTCCATGAGCGGTCGCATCGCGGCGTGACGAATACGTAAAACGACCACAACCCCTTTGTCTTCATCCTCGTTCGGCTCGATCACGTGAAACAAGATACGAAAAATGTTTCCGCCGCTTCCATACCGCATTTGTCTTACGAGCGTACCTGGATAAACAAGGCATCCGTCCTCGGAAAGCGCGAAACGCCCCGGCATTTCGCGTAGCGCATCGTCCACAGCGCGAAGCAAACCTGCGTACCATTGCACCGCCGCTTCGGGGCCTCGCCGTGCGATGAGACCGAATGTTGCCGCCTCGGCCTCCGCCTGCGCCTCATCCCGATAGGTGACTTGGTAACGCGTCATTTGATGCTGTCGGTAGTCGCGTCGCGGTTTGTCGCAGCATGGGATTCGTCCGGGTACTTGGCGTTGTACGCTTCAAAATCGAAGTCCGGGTACATTTCGTAAAAAACCTTGTCGAGTTCCGCTTGCTCTTCGGCGGTGAAAGGTCGTGGCGCGCCGGTTCCCCATTCGGGCGGGAAGCCGTGCTTTTCGCGTAGTTCCTGCGTGATCTGTTCCGCAGTCTTGCCGGTGCGCGGCGCGACAAACGTAGGGTAGCGGCGCGTCGGAACGGCTTCCGCCCCTTTTCCGTTGCGCGGGGCGGTCGCGAACGACTGCCGCACGCGGTCGGCGGCGAGTTCGCCGGGCGTTCGGCCTTCGGCGCGGGCCTCGGCTTCCAGCAGGCTCAAAATGTCGTCGGGCAGTTCAATGGTTAGCGGCATAAACGGCGTTTCTTCCTTCTCGCTTTTCACCCGCCTCGCAGCGTCGCGGCGACAGCGCACTGGTTACAATTGGTAGATATAAGGCTCGTCGCGCGTCAGCGATACGCGTCGCACCACGCTTCGGTCGAACGGCACACTAGCGTAACGGCGGCGCATATCGTTTGAAATAGGGTCGTTGGGACCGACAAAGGTAATATCATCCAATCTTAACTCCTCGTCGTCATTTACATACGCTTCTTCAGTAACATTCGCGGCATCATTCTGGCGTTGGACACGATCCAGTTGGGCAAGTATCCGTTGTAGTTCACCGTATAAATGAAGCGGCCCCGCGACATCTACCTGAGGAGTTACGATATACAAGCGCCAAGCTTCTCTTTCTTCGTCGTAACGCCAGAAGGCGGCCTGAACATCGAAATTAAAATCCTGTGATCGATGCATCGTTTCTAAAACGCGCCAGCCTTGAAGACGCGCTTCTCTTACCAATGTCGCTGTAGCCATCGCATTACCCCTTCTGTCGGCTCCTCTATAGCATCAATCAAGCTTCTCGCCCGCGCCCGCGTCAAAGCGGGGTTGTAGCGCGACGCCTCACTCTATTCTACAGTCGTGGTCCAATAACGGCTAAAATCAGCGGATTTGATTTGCTCACTTGCCAAATCCGCTTCCAATTTAGCCGCTTTGATTAGCCGTTGTAAATCATGGACATAAACGTTGCGCGCTTCCTCCGGACTAAGGGGGAAATCTTCCGCTTGAGTACGTTTGGCGATGCACGCCTTCAAAGCGCATTCAACCGAATAACCTGCAAGGTAGTACGCGCCACAAGGTTTGTCGCCCGCCAACAACACTTTGGCTTCTTCCAAGCGCAATCTTGACAACGTTTGTAAATCCGTTCGGTTCATATTTTATGAACCCCTTAAAGCGATGGACGGCGCAGGTGCCAGTCGGTGGCTTGCTCGTAGGCGTGGGCGATGCGAAGCAGAGTTTCCTCGCCGAACGGCGGCCCCATGAGCTGCAGGCCGACCGGCAAGCCGTTCGTGTCGAAGCCGCACGGCTGGGACAGGGCGGGGATACCGGCGAGGTTCGCGGGGATGGTGCAGATGTCGGAGAGTTTCATCGCGAGCGGGTCGCCGGATTTTTCGCCTAATCGGAACGCGGTTGTGGGCGCGGTCGGGGTGACAAGGGCGTCGAACGATTCCCACGCGGTATTGAAATCGCGCTGAATTAAGGTGCGGACCTGCTGGGCCTTGAGGTAAAACGCATCGTAGTAGCCCGCCGACAGGGCGTACGTGCCGATAAGAATGCGCTGTTTGACCTCCGGCCCGAAGCCTTCCTCGCGCGTCCGCTCGGCGAGATCAATATGCGTGGTCGCGCCTTTCGCCCGCGCGCCGTAGCGGACGCCGTCATAGCGCGCCAAATTGCTCGACGCCTCAGCCGGGGCGACGATATAGTACGCGGGCAAGGCGTAATCGGTCGTGGGCAGGCTGGTTTCCTCGACCGTCGCGCCCAAACCGCGCAAAACGCCGATGGCGGTCAAAACGAACGCGCGCACCTCGGGCGACACGCCCTCGGCCATGTATTCGGCGGGGACGCCGATACGAAGGCCGCGAATGTCGCCGGTCAGGGACGCCCGGTAGTCGGGGACCGAACGCGGAACCGAGGTGCTGTCGCGCGGGTCGTCGCCCGCGATGGCTTGCAACAAAAGCGCGGCGTCCTCGACGTTCTTGGCGAGCGGCCCGATCTGATCCAAACTCGATGCGAACGCGACCAGCCCGTAGCGGCTCACCCGCCCGTAGGTCGGCTTAACGCCAACCAGCCCGCAAAACGCCGCCGGTTGCCGGATCGAGCCGCCGGTATCCGAGCCAAGCGCAAGCGGGGCCTCGCCGGACGCGACCGCGCTCGCCGAACCGCCCGACGATCCGCCCGGCGCGTACGCCAAATTCCACGGGTTATGCGTGGGAAACAAGCCGCTGTTTTCCGTGGACGACCCCATCGCGAACTCATCCAGGTTCACCTTGCCAAGCGACACCGCCCCCGCTCCCGCGAGTTTTTCCACCACGGTCGCATTGTACGGCGGAACAAAGCCACGTAAAATCTTCGATGCGCACGTGGTTTCCACGCCGGTTGTGCAAAGGTTATCCTTGAGCGCAATGGGAACGCCCGCGAGCGGCCCCAACGCCTCGCCGCGCGCCCGTGCGGCGTCGATGGCGTCCGCGCTCGCCCGCGCTGCATCCGCCGTCACGGTAATAAACGCGCGCACGTCGCCATCGACGGCCTCAATGCGCGAAAGATGCGCGTCGCACATCTCGCGCGCGCTCGCCTCGCCCGTCGCCACCATCGCGGCGATCCGCGCCGCCGATATCTGCCACAATTCCATGTTACGTTGTTCGTTCCTTGCGCGCCGGCGGCGCCCTGGTTGCGGGCAACCAGGCTACCCGCGTCACGCTTAACCCGCGTTGTTTTCTTGTGTTGTTTCCTGTTATGCCCGTTATTGTCCTTCGTCGCAAGGGGTGACAGCTAATCGGCGGTTTAAAATAACGCCGCCGCGCGTTGTTTGTTCCGATTGAACAAACAACGCGCGGCGGCGTTTTCGCGAAGGGCGGAAAGGTACCGCGCGGCGCGCGCCCTACGCCGCGCGGCGTCGGCCCGACAATCGGCGGCGCACCATCAGGCCGCCAAGCGTTCCGCCGAGGAACAAAGCGGTTACGACCTCGCTCGGTTCGGGAACCGCCGCAACCTGGTTGCGCGAGCCGGCGGTCAGGTCATCGAAGCCAATCGTTTCAAAGCCGGGGGCCGAGGTCGAGAATGACACACGATCGAAAAGCTGATTGGTGTTGATGTAGCCGAAGTACAACACCGATCCGTTACCGCGAGAAAGCGGCGTTTGGGCTGGTATCGTCCGCGTGAAAACGGGAACCCCGTCGTTTGAAAACGTCAACACAAGGTCGCCGCCGTCGCCGACATCGGTTGCGGAAAATCCGAACGCGGCGATATCCTGCGAGAACGCGACATCAAACGGCTGGCTGGTATCGTAGTAGTTGTTACCGGTGGTGGGGTATCTGCCGTCATTGGCGCCGGTCGCTCTTGTTCGCACCGTCCCGACGCCCGTCAGCGTCGCCGTACCCGCGCCGGGAAAGGTCAGGGTATAGGGCGGGGCGGCGCCATTGGCGAAACCCTCGAAACTTTCCGTGCCGACCCCGCTCAGGTTGCTGAAAAAGTTGCTGCGGGCGGTATCGGAGTTGGGGCGGTTCGTCAAACGAGTCCCGTTCGCGCCATCAAGGTCTTGACCAAAGAACTCCTGGGCGTGAGCCGTGGGTGACGAAACAAGAAGAAGGGTCCCGGCGCAGGCCAAAGCGGAACCTAAAGAAAATACGGAAAAGCGACGCTGCATAAAAAAGAATCCTTAGAAAAAAATGATAAGGCGCAAGGCCACATCAAGTATAACTTAGAATCATTCCTAACTGAATGGCGGCGCGCATTATCGGTGAATTTTTTCACACTCTTTAGCCTAAACAGGCATTTATACTTGTAATTTCAATCAACGTAATACTTGTCCGCAAAACCGCCTGTTTTTTCTACTCGCCCAGCACCTGCGGCACGATAAAGCCACCCAAATCGGCGTCGGTTTGCGGGCCGAGGGCGAGAACCGTGTCACGCGGCAGGGACGGGGCGGCGACATCGGGGCGCAACCGGGCCTCGACAGGAACCGCGTGCGAGGTCGGGGCGACGCCCGTAGTGTCGAGCGTTTGAAGACGGGCGAACTGGCCGAGCAGATCGTTGAGGTGCGGCGTGAGGGCTTGGGCTTCGTCGCTTGTCAGGGACAAGCGGGCGAGCGTTCCCACTTTTTGGACTTCGTCCGGGGTTAAGGCCATGCGTTGAAAAACCGTTTCCTTGAAATGGGGGCGCGGCGCGGTCCTACCGACCAAATCGCGGCGCGTACAGGCCCAATTATAGCACGGCGACGGGCGCGGGGAGAAGGCCCCCTAACCCCCAGTAATGGGGGAACCAGAAGGATATGGCGGCGATGCCTTTACCTTGCGAGTCCAAATTTTGACCTTTGGCGATTGGTTCTGGTCCCTCCCTTATTGGGGGTTAGGGGGCCTGCCATCCACACCGAGCCGCCTGAAGCCGGGCGCGGGCGGGTACAACAAAGGAACTACGCGTGCGATGCGCGCTTCTCCTTATGCCAACGCCAAACCGCAACCCCGCCTTGTTTTCGCTTTCCGATGCGTCGCGCGTCCTTTTGGGCGCGCTGTTTATCGGGGCGGGCGCGCTTCACTTCACGCGAACCGATACGTACCTTTCGATTATGCCGTCGTATCTGCCGCTCAAGCGCGAGTTGGTTCTTTTAAGCGGCGCGGGCGAAATCGCGGGCGGCGCGGGCGTTTTGCTTGCGCCGCCGCTTCGGCGCTGGGCGGGTTGGGGACTGATCGCGCTACTTGTCGCGGTGTTCCCCGCGAATGTGGAGATGATCCGCCGACCTTTGGAGGTGAACGGCGCGCCGCGCTTTCCGGCCTCCCTTTTGTGGGCGCGCTTGCCGCTTCAAGCCGCGCTTATCGCGTGGGTGTGGAAGGTTGCGGCGTCGCGTCCTTCCGCTCCGAAGGGGTAACCGCAACGCTTCCGTCCAGGCGCAAAACGCGCCGCGCGCCGGTTGTAGGTGACGGTGTCGCCTCGGACAGAAGAGTAACGGTTTCGGGATGGGGGAACGCTTTGCGCTTTTTGCCGGATAGCGCGGCGTTAGGCATATACGGCGCATTGTCGCGGGCGTTGACGAATGTATCCGCGTCCGCAACATAGCGAGGATACAAAGCGGCGCTCAGGGCGTCTGGCGTTTGCAGGGGCGGCAGGGCGTCCGCGTGATCGCCCGCGTAGCGGCGAATGCCGTCGCCGAGGAGCGGCAGGTCAAGTTCGGCGTCGGCGTCGGACGCGGTCGCGCTTACAGTCGCGCGCTTTTTCCGGGCCTTGTCCGCCACATCATGCGCCATGTTGAGCAGGCCGACAAAAAACGCGATCACCAGCACAAGGCCGACCACGCACCCCGTCGTTTTACACCCGGCTTCGTGACCATTCATTGTTTAAAGGACCTGAGATTTGAGATAACTCTCACCCCCTAACCCCCTCTCTCGCAAGCGAAAGACGGGGAACCAGAGGAGAGAGCGTGTAACGGCAAGCAAGTGTAGCAAACTGTTTTTGTTCGGGTTCCCCGTCTTTCGCTTGCGAGAGAGGGGGTTAGGGGGTGAGAGTTATCTCAAACTCTAATTCCAGATCTTCTTTTCCTACGCGACCCGGTTGGTCAGCGTTCCTACGTCCTCAATGGTTATGGTTATGATGTCGCCGGTTTGAAGCGTGAAGTCGTCGGGCGGGATGATGCCGGTTCCGGTAAACAAAAACGCGCCGTGCGGGAACGTGAGTTCGCGGAACAGGTACGCGGCGAGTTCGTCGGGGCGGCGCTTCATGTCGCGCGTGGATGTTTCGCCCCGAAACGCCACGGTTTCGCCGCGCGCGATGGATAGCCTTATCGCAAGGTCGGTAATCGCCCGGCCCGGCGCGCCGTCGTCGTTCACCAATCGCCCGTTCTGGACGGGGACGATGTGCGGGCCGACCGCGCATCCGCCATCGAACGTTTTGGCCTGCGGGAGATACAGCGGGTTTTCGCCCTCGATAGAGCGCGACGACATATCATTGCCGATTGTGACGCCGACAATCTCGCCGCGCGCGGACAAGACAAGAACCAATTCCGGCTCCGGCACGTTCCAGGTCGAATCGCGGCGAATCCGAACCGGGGCGTTGTCGCCGACCGTGCGCACGCCCGTCGCTTTGAAGAACAGTTCGGGCCGCTCCGCCGCGTACACCCGGTCGTAAAAATCGCCGCCGCCCGCATCCTGACTTTCCGCGACCCGCGCGGTTTTCGAGCGCATATAGGTCACGCCCGACGCCCAAACCTCGTGCGCGGGTTCCGGGAGCGGAACGCGCTCGGCGTCGGCGGGAACCCGCGCATGTTTTTCGAGATCGCCTGCGGCAAGCGCGGGAACGGTCCCGCCGCCTGCGAGCCATGCCCCAAGCGAGGCGAACGGCCCCGCCGCGTTGTCGCCGGTGAGGTCGTACGCGCCGTCCTCGGTTTCCAAACCGACACGCGGGCCGGAAAGGTCGGGGGAAGAAAATCGGAAAATCCGCATAGGCTTAAGGTACTGCGCGGCGGGCGTTTTATCCTTTTCGCCGAGGATGGACAAACGGCGCGGGGTCATCGCTCGCGGTCGCCTTTTTCGTCGCTTGTGTCGGGCGCGGTTTGCCAGTCGAATAAGGGCAGGAACAAGCGCGCGGATAGGGCTTCCGCCCAGGGTTCGTAACGGGCGCGCAAAGCGGTTAAGCGTTCGCGCTGGTTGTTGTCGCTATCGTCGGTGTTGTCTGCGGCGTGGGACGCGGGCGGCAAAAGCGGTGCGAGCGCACCGAAAAGGTCATCATCCGCGCCCTCGGGCAGGCGGTCGGTTTGGCGGCGTTCGCGCTTGACATTCAAAACGTGGGAAAGTTCGGTCACGACATGGGTCGCGATGTCGAATGTCAGGCGCGCCTGCACCAGTAAGGGACCATAGCCTTTGGGGGCGGGAAGCGCGGGGTTGTTGTCGGGCGCAAGGCGCGCCTCGATCAGCGCGCATACATCAAGAATGACCAGCAGGGCGGACAGCCACGAATGCCGGGTGCGCTGGGACCGGTAAAACGCGAGAACCGGATACGATGTGTAACCTTCGGATAACTCGCCGCACCAGATTTCGTATTCGGCTAAAAGGCTGGTGAGTTCGCTAATCGCCCCATTGGGAATGTAGCGCGTCAAGATAGCAAGCGCGGACGGCGGCGATCCGGCGCGGGCGAACACGCGCAAAACGCCGACCTCGCGGCGCGAAAACGCCTGGTAGATAACGGGCAAATAGCCGATCACGGTCGCGAGCAGGGCGAAGCCAAAACCCGCTTCGACCACGGCAAGCGTACGGGTGGCGTTAGTTTTCGGGGTGAAGTCGCCGTAGCCGAGCGTGAACAGGGTGACGCCGGACAGGTACAGCGATGCCGCGAAGGTGTCCGGCCCGGCGTTCCCCGCCCGCAGGCCAAGCCCCCATTGCATCAGGGCGAACCCGACCACGAGAAGCGTCGCCCACAAGCCGATAAGCGTGATAAGCGATAATGGCCCGAAAACGGATAAAAACTGCTCGCGCATCTGGCCGCGCCGCAAAGACCGTCCGACAATGGACCACAGCCGCCAGGTCGCCGTGTAATACAAGCGGGTAAGGCGTAGATTGCGCCCGACATGGCGGGGCAGAACAATCGTCTCGAACGTATCGCCCAGCACGATGATGACAAGCAAGATGCCGCCGACAAGCGGCGGCAGAAACAGGAGGAGCGGGGCGGGGTGGGTCACGTTGTACGTGTACCCGCTAAGGCGCGGTTGTAGTCGCGCCTACCCGCCGAGCAGTTGGAACCAGGGCTTGGGGAGCCACCGCTGGTTGGGCGCGTTCCACTCGTAATCGGGCGCGCGCCACTCGTAGCCGGGAACGCTCCACCGGAGGGAGGGAGTTGCGGCGTTCGGCAGGGGGCGTTGCGGCGTGGGGGCGGGAACGATAAAGTTCCGGCTTGCGCCCGGCGCGTAAAGGTAAGGCGGCAAAGGTTGCACGGGAACAACGGGAGCGCGCAACGAGAACCCGCGCGGCAGGGCGTCGAAGATGCGACCTTGTTTTTGAAACGGCGTCGCAGGCGTGAATGTTCCGTTCTTGCGGAACGTCGGCCCGGACTTTTTGCGCAATGTCCCGTCGGTTTTGTTGATCTCGTAGACCGTGACGAATTCGCCCGACTCGTTTTTGTCGTTCTTGCCCACGCGCGTTACGGTGAGTTCGTCGTCCTTTACACTTATTCCCGTGGTCATCGTTGTTCCGCTACGGTCCACTTTACCTATGACAAAATAGGTCGGCGGGCTTGGCGAAACCTTGCTGGTTGAGGAGGCCCGAAGTTCGGTGGCGGCGGCGTTGCGCACTGCTTGTTGCACTTTAAGTTCGGCAAGTTGACGCTCTAATGCGTCGATTTCAACTCGTTTGACGTTGGGCCGCTTGCTGTCCCGTTCCGCAGTCAAAAGGGCCAAGCGATTTTGTAAGAAGTTCATTTGGAAGCGGAGAGCCGCTGCCGCCGAATCCGTTGTAGGAGAGACACGTAAGGTGACAACGCCATTCGCGCCCCGCGTTTGCTCAACACGGAGCGTTTGCCCGCTTTTAACCATTTGGGCGAAACCGCCGGTCAAACTACCAAACGGGGTGACGACAACCTGCGTGCCGCCGCTTACGGACGGGGCGACGGTTGCGCTCACAGCGCCGGTCGCTCGCGCCACGCCTCCGCCAATCGCGACTTTATCGGCGGTTGAGGCGGTTCCCAAAGCGGAAAGGCTATAGTGGGTTCGGGGGCCAGAGGTGACGCGGTTGCCGGACCTCACCGCCTCGGTGGCCACGTTAATACTAATACCAATCGGGCTGTTGGTCGGCGGCGCGCCGTACCATTCGCCGGTCCACGGGTACGAAAGCGTGTCCTGCGGGGTTTGCGGGCGCGGCGCGCGTTCGCCGTTGATCGTCAGCGACGGCGGCGGAACCAGCGACACAATCAGTTGGTTGGTGGCGAACGCGTCCGGGTCCGGCTCGATAAAAACCTCCGCCCGGCGCGCAATCGCCTCCAACACCTCGGCGAGCGGAACCCGGCGCGCATCAAGCGTGATACGGGTCGTGTTTTTCAGGGCGGGGTCGATCTGCACCTGAACGCGGGAAACCGGGGCGAGGGCGTCCGCCATCTGCTCCAGCGATGCGTCTTTGAGGGTCAGCGAAATCGGCTTTTGTAATTCGGCTCGCACCTTCTCCACGGTGAAGCGACGCGCAAGCGGGCGCAATTCCCGCTCCAACGCGTCCGCGCGACGCTGGGCGTCGGCGACGCGGCCTTGCGCGGCGGTCTTGTCGGCGTTCTCCGGCAAGGCGCGCAGGGCTTGATCCGCCGCCCGCAGATCCGATTGCGCTTTCACGAAATCCGCGCTGAGGGCGGCCACCCGCTCTTCAAGAGCGTCGCCGGTGAGGGGCGGGGCCGACCGCGTCGCCGTCACAACCTGACCCGCGCCTGCGCGCGGCGCGGCGGCGGCTACACGTTCCTCGGTTTGTTGTTGCGCGTGCGCCGGGGACGAGAAGGCGGCGGTTGCGACACCTGCCGCGCACAGCGCGAGCGAGGTCAAAGGGAGAATATTCATTTCGTTTTTCATGGGTTTTAATCGTGGTTCGTTGTGACGAAGATTTGCTATCGTGCGTCGGCGGGGCCGCTCATTGACGCCGCCAAACTCCGGTCCGGGTTCACGGGCAGGCGGGCGACAAGGACGCGCGGAATATCGGTTCCCCGCACCACGCACCGCATCCAGGTGGCGTTGGCAAAAACGGAAGGCGCGCCGCCAACCGGCGCAAGCGTCACCGCTACTGGGTTCCGGTTGGCAAGGCTGTCATCTTCGTACACCCGCGACGCTTCGGCGTAGCCTACACTCGCCGCTTCACGGTCACCGGAAAGAATGCGCCGGGCGGTGACAACGCCCCCCCAGGACGCACGCGCATCGTGACTGGCGTCCGCGTTGTCGGATTTGTCGTTGGAACGCGAAACCGAAATCACGAGGCGCGGTTCCTCGTCTTCGATAAGCGGCGCCGCGTCGGGATTTCCAACGGCGACAGTTTCGGGGGCGACGTTTTGGCTCGATAAAACGCCGAAAACGGACGGATCGGTTGCGGGAACCGCCGTGACTTCGTCGCCCGCCGCCGCTATAGCGCTCTCGTTCTCTGCGCCTTCAGCATCAGGAACGACGGAAAACGTCGCGGGAAATTCCACGCCGCAGTACGTCACAGGGGAACCGTTACCCATGTCATCCGCCGAAGAACTGCTCGTCAGCGCATCGTCAAAGTCTGCGGCGTCGAAGGCCGGGACGACGTTCGCGCGGCGATGCGGCGGCGCGGCGGGATGATGAACGGCGAGAACGGCAGGCGCGCTGTTTGGTTCAAGCGATTTAACGGCGCGTTTCGTCGAGACCGGCATCCAGCCGGACGAGCGCGGCGGCGTGAACGGCGATAGCGGGGCGTCAGAGTGCGCCGTCGCCAATCCGCTTCCCGGCATCGCCAGCGGACGGAGGAGCGCACGGCCCAAATCGGCGTCGCCTACGCCCGGCGTTTCCGCGACGGAAGCCGTTTCGCCCGCCCGATGATTCCGTTCCGTCGCCACAAAAACGGCGACGCCCGCAACCGCTGTCGCAACGCCCAGAATAGAGCCGCGTCGTCCGTACCGCCCGAACAGCCACAGGTCGCGCTTGCCAGTTCGCGCCGCCGCTTCAACGGCGTTTCGTGCGAGGGCTTCGGCGAGCGCGGCCTCGAAAACGGCGCGGGCGCGGTCCGGGGCGAGCGCGCCGTGTTCCACGGCATTATCCGCCCGCGCCACACGCGTCAGCAGATCGCCCGCCGCGTCCGACGACAGAATAGATTTGCGCCGACGCTTCCAGAAGCGGCGCAAAGAATTTAGGGCATTCATCGGGAAGTCTCCTTGTGATCGGCGCTTGTTCGCAAAGCGCTTTCATCGGCTTCCCAAAGGTCGCGGAACTCGGCTTTCGCGCGGCGGAGGCGCATTTTCATGGCGGGAAGCGACAAATTCAGCACGTGCGCGATCTCCTCGTACGACAACTCCTCCCAGAAACGCAGGGCGAGAATGGCGCGATGGTCGGGCCGCAACGTTTCCATCAGCCCGCGCACCGCGAGCCGCTCGGCGATACTCGCCGCATCGTCCCCGCCGCCCGCTCGCAAACCGCCCACCGCCGCGTCCTCGTCCGCCCCTATCGGCGCGACGGGGAACGCCGCCCGTTGTCGCAACAGCGTGGTCGCTTCGTTGACCGCGATCCGGTACAGCCACGTTCGCAGGGCGCACTCGCCCCGGAACCGTGCAAGCGCGGTGAACGCTTTGACAAACGTCGCCTGCAAGGCGTCTTCGGCGTCGGCGTCGCCCCCCACAATCCGGCGACACAGCCGGTACACATCGCGGTAGTGCGTTTCGTAGATTTGCCCGAACGCGGCTTGTTCGCCGCCCCGGGCCGCCGCAATCAGCGCCGCCTCCGCGCGCCTGACCTCAAACGCATCCTCGGTCGCAAAATCCGCAACATCAGCGCCCTCCGCCAATCGGGAACCCGGCGCGAAAAACGGCGACGGAACCGCCTCGCCGTCCCCGCCGCCACGAGGCGCAACCCGCCGCGCGCCCCCCCCCACCAGAGTGGCGTCCGCAACACTATTCAAACCGGCGACACCCGCAAAAACAAATCTCATCGGCGCAAGCGTTCCCACCCTTCCGCACTATCAGACGCCCACGGCCCCCGTTTTGTCACACTTGTTGTTCGTTTGGTTTGTGCTGTTCGTTTTGTTTTTGCCCCTGCGCGGGGCGGCGATCCTCACGCCGGACGGCGCCAGCCTTACGCTGGACCGTGCATTAGAGAAACGCGAAGTCCCTCGGCTAAACCGCCTGCGCGGTTTAGCCGAGGGACTTCGCGTTTCTCTGAAATGAACTGATCCAACGCATGGCGTTGGCGCTCCCCCGCGTAGGGGGCTACGCCCGCGCAGGGCAACCACAAAACGAACAGCACAAACCAAACGAACGCGTCAATCACGCGGACGCGCGTCGTAGGATGACTTCGGGCGTGCAGTTGATGACGTAGGCCGCCGCGACTTCCCAGCCTTCGCGGTCCAGGATGTCGAGCGCGTCTTGTAGGTGCGCGCCCAGGTTTTCGTGGTACTTGGTTTCCCAGTGGGTTCGTCGCATATGCAGGTGCAGATGCTCTATTTTGGTTGGCATCGGCCTCGCCGCCGATGTGGGGGTCATCGTCACTTCTGACATTGTCACCATTCCTCCGTTCGGGTGGGGTGTGGGCGTCGTCGCCTGCTTTTTATTCCCGACCGCGCTTCGGATGCTTCCCGCGTTCCGCCATAGGGCGGCGAGGAACTGAAGCGCAGACTACTCGCGACGCCGTAGTTGCCTGACTTCCATACGGTGTAATTCCCCATGCATCGCCTTCCTCCCTTCCTGCGCGCGGGAACGGAAAAGCGTTCTGCAAAGCACCCTGCGTGTTACTCGCTCGCGAACACCTTGAACGGTTGAAAAACCGCACCAGTAACGCGGGCGAGCGCAAGCAATTGCCCCCGATAGAGCAGAGCGACTTCGGCGGCCTCGGGAAAGGATGAAGGATGAAGGATGAGGGATGAATTTTCAGAATTTACGCCGTCCGGTGGGCTTACGGCGAGGCCCCCCCCGCCCCCAATAATGGGGGGGCTATGGGCGGGTTTATCTTGTTCGGCTCCCCCATTGTTGGGGGCGGGGGGGGCCTCTTTTCCCCCTTCATCCTTCATCCTTCCGCCTTCATCCTTTCGCGTGATCGCTCGTCCCAGAAGCAGGTCGCGGGCGTCGTTGTCGGAAACGGCGATTTGGGGAAGCGTCAGGGCCTGCTCCATCGGGACAAGCGCGGCTTGCCAGTCGTCCGCCAACCGGTCGAGCGGCAGGGCTTCGGCGAGCGCGTACGGGCCGACGGCGGTTCGGACGAGAGTTTTCATGTGGGCCGGAACGCCCAGAGCCGCCCCGATGTCGTAGCACAGCGTTCGTATGTACGTCCCGCCGCCGCAAACGACGTGGAGCGTCGCCTCGGCCTGCGCGCCGCCGCCCGCGAAGTCGGAAAGGGCAAGCGAGTGGATTTGCACGGTTCGCGCCGCCCGCTCGACCGTCACGCCCTCGCGGGCGAGTTCGTACAGCCGCCGCCCCTCGTGGTGGACCGCCGACACCATCGGCGGCGTTTGCTCGATTGCGCCGGTGAACCGGGGAAGAACGGCTTGTAGATCGCTTTCGGTGAGGCGCGATGCGTCCGCTTCCGCTGTGACGGTTCCGCTCGCGTCCTCGGTCGTGGTCGCCACACCCAGCAAAAGGCGCGCAACGTACTCCTTCGGCTCGGTCGGCAAATGCGGCAAAAGCCGGGTCGCCTGCCCGACCGCGACGACCAGAACGCCGGTCGCGTCCGGGTCCAGCGTCCCGGCGTGACCGGCGCGCTTGGTTTTAAGGATCCGCCGCACGCGCGAAACCACGTCATGCGAGGTCATACCGGGCGGCTTATGAAGGTTCAGAACGCCGTGCGGACTTGCGGCGGTTGGGGGTGTGTTGTTCATGGAGGGGAAGGGGCGCAGTTAGTCCTCGCAAACGTGGAACCAACCCGTACTGCCGTTGCCGAGGTTCGTTAAGCTAAATTCCCCGTACGAGCTTTCTTCAAATGGTCCGCGCGTCAAACTACCGACGAGGTTTGTGTCATTTCCTTGAAGCCACAAACGCGGCGCGGCGCGGGGCGCTAGACTATTTATGCGTTCCATTTGGACATTCTTAATGACAAGCAGGCCGCATCGCACCGGATAACGGATCTTCTCGCCACGCTCGGCGCGATCCGCGAGGGTGTCAAGGGAGGGACGCGACACAGCAAAGGCGACGTGCATGGGCCACCGGGTTAGCGGAACGGACGCGATGAGCATAAGCCAAAACGCAATCGCGCAAGCGCGGCGCAACCGATACGCCACTATAGCGGTCCGCTTAAAAGCCGCAGGCGGGTGAGACACCATTTCCCAAATTGCCCCTGTTACCGCCATAATAACGCTAAAGACAACCGCGAACGGTTCGAGAAACATAGGACAACCACCCCCCGCGCAATGGAAGACGGCTACAAGCGCAGGCAAACCCGTCAGCCAAAAGCCGGGTTCCTGGAAAACGCGGCGGGCGGTGATAGGCGGGGAATGTAGGATCAAAGGCGGCTTTGTCATAAAGATTTTCCCGTGCGAACTTTACTACTTCTGCGGCGATACAAATTGCGTTGCCGCGCGGCTTAATCACGAGGGGCTGAAGCCCTCTCGCTAA
>CAXUMS010000086.1:6448-20577 GCA_964252165.1 uncultured Armatimonadaceae bacterium | reverse complement strand
CTTTGAGCGGGAGCCGCGCGGCTTGAGCGATTTAGCCTCACGATAACGTAGACGCTACCGCCAAGTGGTACAATGAAGTGAGTAGTTGTTTGTTTTTGTGAGGCGTTGCTATGTTACGCGATTGGGAAATCGTTCGTGGCGGGGCTACGGGGGACCATTGGATCATGCCCATTCAATCATCGCATTTTACAACCAGCGGCGGCGGGGACGGCGACGAGCAAAACCCGTTACCGTTTGATAAGAACCGGCTGATCGGCGGGGGGTACCAGAACACGGATGATAAGGACGAGTATTCGCTTCGTCCCAAGCGATTGTCCGAGTATATCGGGCAGCCCAAAATCAAGGAAAGTTTGGGGATAACGCTTGCCGCCGCGCGGATGCGGGGCGAGCCGCTCGACCATATATTGCTCCACGGCCCGCCTGGCCTGGGGAAAACCAGCCTTGCGGTTGTGATCGCAAACGAGATGGATGCGAATTTGCGGACCACATCCGGCCCGGCGATTGAGCGTCCCGGCGATCTGGTCGCGATTCTTACCAATCTGGAAGAAGGCGCGGTTTTGTTTATTGACGAAATCCACCGTTTGAACCGTCTTGCCGAGGAATTTTTGTACCCGGCGATGGAAGATTACGAGATGGATGTCGTGATCGGGAAAGGGCCATCCGCGCGCACGGTCAAGGTGCCGCTCCCGCACTTCACCCTAATCGGCGCGACCACGCGGCCCGGAATGCTCTCGAACCCGCTCCGCGACCGGTTCGGGCAGTCCGAGTACTTCGAGTTTTACGCGCCCGAGGATTTGGCGAAGATCGTCGTGCGGTCGGCGGCGATTTTGAATGTGCCGATTGAACCGTCGGGCGCGGACGAAATCGCGCGCCGGTCGCGCGGGACGCCGCGTATCGCGAACCGTATACTAAAGCGGGTGCGCGATTTCGCGCAGGTGCGCGCCGATGGCGAAATCACGCGCGCGGTCGCCGACGCCGCGCTCGCGATGCAGGCTGTGGACCATTTAGGCTTAGACAGTTTCGACCGGCGTTTCCTTTTAACTATGATCGAGAAGTTTGAAGGCGGCCCGGTCGGTGCGGAAACGATGGCGGCGACGCTCCGCGAGGAACGGGACACCATCGAGGACGTGACCGAGCCATATTTGATGATGCTGGGCTTTATCAACCGAACCCCGCGGGGACGTGTCGCCACCCGCGCGGCCTACGAACACCTGGGCGTTCCGTACCGCGCCCCGAAACCGACCGACAATCCGACGTAGGAGGGTGTTAGGTATTGAGTGTTAGGTGTTGCGCAACAAATCTTTACTGGTTCTGTCATCCCAACACCTAATACCCAATACCCAACACCTTTCCCGAGGCTTTCCATGATTTGTTCCCAATGTAAAAACCGCAATCCTATCGGAAACAAGTTCTGCCGCGAGTGCGGCGAAAAATTGAGCGCGCCGCAGGGCGCGCTTGCCGAAGAGGAAGCCGCGCGGGCCGAGGCCGAGCGGGTCGCCGAGCGCGCCGCTGGTCTGCTCGCCGATGCGTTCGCGCTTGCGGAAAAAAACAAGCCGGATGAGGCGATTCCGCTGGCCGAGAACGCCGCCGAACTGTTGCCCGAATCCACGTCCGCGCACGCCCTGCTCGCCGCATTGTACGAGCGCACCGATCAGGAAAAGCGCGCCCTTGAGGCGCAGGAGCGCGTGGTCGCGCTGAACCCCGATTCCGCCGCCGACGCCGAAAAGCTCGATCAGATGCGCCGGGGCGTTCACGTCCTACCCCGGCGCGTTCCGGAGGCCAAACTGCGCGAGGCGGTCCGAAACGATGCCGACCGCGAGGGGCGCCCGGGGTGGGCGCCGCTGGTCGCCGCTGGCCTTGCGGGCGTTCTGATTCTTGGCGCGGGTTTATCGTTTGTGGGCGGTCAACAGAAGCCCGCGCGCCCCCAAAACGGCTCGCCCGCTTTGGCGACGCGAACCGGGGATCCGAGCGGCGTGACGGCGCAACCGACCGCATCGAACGGCGTTTCGATGACGCCCACCGTTCCCGGACCGCCGCCGCCTGTGGTGCGGGAGGATCCGTTCGCGCCCGTCGGCGCGCGCCCGCTTGGCCCGTCCGCGAGTAATAGCGCACCTGCCGCCGCTTCAGGGCGAACCGCAAGCGGCGGGGTGCGCGCCCTGCCTGCGCCCGCGCCGCGCGCCTTATCCGCGGTCGCGCGGCGTCTGGCAGGCGGCGGCGGGGGCGTCGCGCCCGCCGCTGTCGCCCTGCCGCCGCTCGGGGGCGGCAACGGCGCAACCGCGCCAAGCGGCGTGATCTCCATTCCCGCCGGGCCGCCATCCGCGAATAACGGCGGACCCTCCGCGCCCTCGTTCTCCGGCTTCGGGCCGGGCGGCCCTACCACGCTGGGAGCTAACCAAAGCGGCGATCCGGTCATAAGCCCTGCGCCGTCCAACAATAACAACGGCAGTAACAACAACGGCGGCGCGAGCAACGGGGGAACGACCGGAGGCTATATCAGTATTCGGGTCGGTCCGCCGCCCGCAGTGTCCGCGCCGCCCCCGACCGCGCCCCGCGCCAACAATGCGCCAACGCCGCGCGGTAACAACGGCGATAGCGGTAATAGCGGCGGCGATCCGCTGACGCGCGCTCAGAATTTGCAATCCGCCGGGCGGTACCGGGACGCGGTAGGCGCGTACGATCAAGCGCTTGCGTCCGGCGGAAACACTGCGGAAGCGCATCAGGGCAAAGCGCTCGCCCATCAGCGCATGGGCGATGACGCCGCCGCCCGCGCGTCGTACAAGCGCGCTATCGCCTCGTACGAAGCGCAAATCGCGGCGGGCAAAAACGTCAGCGCATCCCAGCGCGGATTGGCATCGAGCAAAGCGGGCCTGGAGGCGCTGGGCGGTGGTTAAAATACGCTTGTTTGTTGGGCGACAGCGGTCGCGCTTACTACCGGCGCGCGCCGCCGTGACGTTTGTCGCTGTTTTTACGTGCGCTGTCGCGCTTGTTCCCGCCGCGCACGGGAACGGTCCCGCGCGTCCGCTCGTGGTCGTGTTTACCGCGAAGGCGGACCCGTCACTGACAGTCGCCCTGGACCGCAGAGTTCCTCCTGCGCCGCTCCCGCCGCGTTCTTCGTCGACTGTTCCGTCTTCCGCCACGGTTGTGGTGACCGCAGGCGACGAAAAAGGCAAGAAAAACGAGCCGTTGCAAAGCACGCCCGCTCCCGCGTCTTCCGCGCCGGTCGCGCTGGACGGGGAGCGCGCCGTGCTTGCGGCGCGGGCGGTTCGCGATGTGCTGCGTGACAGCGCCGTGGTGGATGCGTCGCTGTACAGCCCGGACGCGCCGACGTTTCTTTTGGCGATCAAGGAAAGCAAATTAATCGTCACCGACCTGGAAAGGCCATCGCCCGCCGAGCGGGTTGCGATAGGTCGCGCGGTCGGCGCAACGTACGTGATCGGCGTGATCGCGCTTCAGTCCGAGGACGCGGGCAAAGGCGCGGATGTGGAAATCTACGCAACCGAGGTTTCCTCGAACAAAACGTGGGCGTTTCGGGCGCAGTCGTGGCAGGAAAATGGGGGCGGGGTCGGCTCCCGCACGATTGGAACGGACGGCAGACCCGGCCCGTATCAGGTCTCGCTTTTGTCGGCGGCCAATACCGTCGTAACGCGCTTCCTCGCCGGACCGATGGGCGATTACACGCGCGCCACGCCGCCGTCTACTCTTCTTCCGCCCAAGCCCGCCGACGCGTCAGAGCCGGACCCGCCCGTCGCCGCGATTGCGTCGCCGCCCGCCGCAACGCCCGCGCCGCGTACGGGAACCGTCGCCGCGCCGCCGCCGTCCGAGCCGGTCGCGCCGATTGCGCCCGTCGCCGTTCCGAACCCGCCCCCTGCGCTTCCGCGCACGCTTCCCCAAAACCCTCCGATTTTGGCCCCGCCCGTGACGGTTCCCGCCGCGCCAACGACGACTGCCGTTCCCGAGCCGTCGCCGCAACCCGTGGTTCGACGCGCCGCGTCCGCCGCAGACACCGAGGCTATTCGGCGACAAGCCGACGCGCTGATCGCGTCCGGCGATGTCAATACGGCGATTTCCACGCTCCGTCGTGGTATCAACCAGGCCCCGCGCGACGCGCGCCTGCGCGCCGCTCTCGTCAAGGCGTACCTTGCCGCCGGTCAGACAGGCGACGCCGCCGCAGAGGCCAAGCGCGGTTTGGGTATCGCCGCGCCCGACGACCGCGACGGCAGACTGGAACTGACGCGCCTGCTCGCGCAGGGCTTGTCCCGAAACGGCGATACCACAGCGGCCCGCGTCATGTACCAGGAAACTATCGAGGCGGAACCCTCGGCGGTTTGGGCGCGCATCGCGCTCGCCGATCTTCTCGTAAGCGAAGGGCAAACCGTCGCCGCCGAAGCCCAGTTGCAGGCCGCGCGCAAGATCGCCCCGGACGATGCCGATGTGTCCGTGTCGCTTGCGCGCCTGCTCGCGCAAAAAGGCGATTACAATGGCGCGCTTGCCGCGATCACGAGCGGCGCAAATAACGGCGGAGACGCCGCCGCCCGGAGCCTTGCCGCTCGCTCGTTGTTCGATGACGGCGCAAAGCGCGTCGCGAATTTGCTTGCGCAGAACCGGGTGGCGTGGGAAGCGGGAACGCTGTCCCGCGAGGCGTTCTACAAGGCGACAGCGGCCCAGAGCGAGCGCGCCACCGCCCTGCTCGCCCTGCTCAAAGCGGTTCCGCCGCCTGCGGGAGGCCCGAACGGCGAGGTTTTGACCCGCGCACACAAACGCCGCGTGTTCGCCGCCGCGCTTTTATCGCAATCGGTCGCCGCGATGGTGACGTTTTTGGAAACCGGCAAGGAAAGCGACGGGGTCGAAGCGCGCCTTTTGCTCACCGAGTTTCAAAAAGAGTTGGATAACGCCAACAACTCCGGCCCGACCGATGCGCCCTCGCCGGGCGTATGAAGCGGAGCGGACGGAACGGGCGTAATCGTAATGCCATAGACCGCGTCCTTTTTACCCGTTTTGGCCCTCACCCCCTGCCCCTCTCCCCTTTATCCGCCTTCGGCGGGGGTAGAGGGGTGCCTGTATCCGTGGGTAGAGGGGTGCCTGTATCCGTGTTGATGTGGGTTACACAATCGATAAGAGAGCGGGTTACGCCGCTGGGATAACAAACATCTTTGCGTAACAGGCTCCCCTCTCCCGTTAGCGAAGCCAACACTAAAGGGAGAGGGGCAGGGGGTGAGGGCCAAAACGGAAATCCACAACATTTAATGCCCAACACCCAACACCCAACACCCAACACCGCTTCCCGCTCCCCCAAAATCGCCGCGCTTGGCTACTACGGCTTCGGCAACCTGGGCGATGAGGCCGTTCTCGCCGGTATCCGCGAGGCCCTGCGGCCCGTCTTGGGCGGCGACGGCACGAACAGCGACTTTCTGGTTTTGTCGAATGCGCCGGATGAAACTCTGCGCCTTCATCCCGGCGTTCGGGCGGTGAACCGGTGGAAATGGCGCGACGCGTCCGACGCTTTGCGCGGGTGCGATTTGTTTGTGTTCGGCGGCGGGTCGCTGTTGCAGGACGCGACAAGCGCGCGTTCGGTCTTGTGGTACGCGCTGATGGCGACGATTGCGCGCAAGCGGGCGCGGCGCGTTTTGTGGTGGGCGCACGGCGTCGGGCCGCTCAACTCCACCGTTTCGCGGCGCGTGGTCGGGTGGCTTGCGAACCGCGCGGATGCGGTCACGGTTCGCGATAAAAAAAGCGCGGAACTTTTGAAGGCGGTGGGCGTACGCGGGGTCGTACCCATAGTAGCGGACCCCGCCTTCGCGCTTTCGGTCCCGGAAAATCTACCGGTAGCAAGCGGGGCCGGGCCGATTTTACTGTCCCTGCGCCGTTGGAAAGACAACCGCGCGAGTGATCTATTCACCGGCGAAACGCGGGTCGGGTTGGGGCGAGGCGCGTGGACCCCGGCCCCGTTTCATTTGCCGGACGACCGCGCGTTTATGGCGGAACTAACGAGCGGCGACGGCGGGGAAGATTGGCGTGCGGCGGGACGGTCGCCCGTAGATGTGCTGGGGCAGGTCGCGCAAAGTCAAATGGTGGTCGCGATGCGGCTTCACGCGCTGATTTTCGCGGCCCGGTGCGCGGTTCCGTTTGTCGCCCTGTCGTACGACCCGAAAGTGGATGCGCTCGCGCGGGCGAGCGGGCAGGAGGACGCGCTGTTGTCTGTGGAGACGGTCACTGGCAAGGCGTTTTTGGATACCGTCGCGCGGGTGCAGGCGAACCAGACAGAGCGGCGGGAAATCTTGCGGGCGTTTGCAACGGCGCAAAACGAACGCGCGCAAATACCGGCGCAAATCGCCGCCGATCTGCTCCAATAACGCAATGTTACGATAAAATAGCGGTTATCAAACCGCGCAAGCGTTCGTTATTCCTCACACGAACCAATAACACGCTATCTTCAAATTACCCGCATCGTCGCGGATTAAACCTTTGACCTTCAAGGGGCGCAACACACGCGCTTTTTGGCTCGCTTTAACGTAAGGAACTACCGGGCTTGGCAGGCAAGAACCAAACGCATCGCCGTCGCGCCGCAAAGAACGCGGCTTTGTCCCCGCAGGCCGCATCCGCGCATCCGCGACGAAGCAAGAGCGGCGGCGGATCGTACGCCCCGCGCCCACTCGCCGCCGCGCTCGCCCTGTGCGGCTTGTTCGGGGTCGCGCCCGCCGTGGCGTTCGCCGCCGATGACACGCCGCAGGCGCCGGTTCCCGCCGCGCCGCCGCAGGCGCCGGTCCCGGTTCCCGCCCCGCCGCCCATTCCCGGCCCGGTTCCGCAGGCCCCGACGCCGCCCGTTCCCCCGGTCCCGGTTCCGGTTCCCGCGCCGACCACGCCCACCCCGCAAACCCCGATCCCGGCGCCGACCGCGCCGACCGCCGAGCCTGCAAAAGACGCCCCGGCGACGCCCGCTGTCCCGGACGCGCCGGACGACGCCAAGCCTGAGGGCGATAAAACCGTTCCCGCCACAACGCCCGCCGCGACGCCCGCCGTTCCCGGCGCGGTGACCCCGCTCGGCGATAAGTTGCCCTCGATCAAAAACGGAAAGACGGCCACAACGGGCGGTATCACGATCAAGGATGACCGCGCCAAAGGGAGAAAAGACAAGAACGGCGACGACGTCAATCTCGATGAAACCCGTCAGTTTGGGGCGGGAAACGCGAGCCGCTTTTTAGGAAAGTTCGGGCGCGAACTCAATGTCACCGGCGGAATGTCGCTGACCTCGCGTCAGCAAAGCGTCGCGGGCCAAAAAGAAGCCCGCGAGGTTTGGGACCAGCAAAACAACAACACGTTCTACGACGGCACGAAGCGCCTCGGCCCGTTCCAGCAGAACATGGATATGACCATTCAAGGGCGCATCTTCAATGCGTTCTCGGTCAATGCGCGCTTGACCAACAACCGTCAGGGCAACTACTTCAATCAGGTCTTCGGCTTCGATTACAAGTCCAAGGGAACGTCATTCAATATCGGCGATGTGAACGCCGCGCTTCCCGGCAACGAACTGGTTTCGTTCGCGCGCAACCTGCAAGGGATCATGGTGTCCCGCGACTTCGGCGGCGGGCGCATGAAAATGACCGGTATCGCGTCGTACACGCGCGCGGTCACCCGCCGGGGAACGTTCCAGGGTCAGGGAACGTCCGGGCCGTACTACCTGAACGCGTCCTCGATTATCGAGGGAACCGAAAAGGTCCGACTGAACGGAACGCAACTCGCGCCCGGGTCGGACTACACGATTGACTTTTTGTTAGGCACGCTGAACTTTGTCGGCGGGCGCATTATCAACCCGGAAGACACGGTCGAGTACACGTACGAGGCGCAAAACTACTCGTCGCAACCCGGTCTCCTGTCCGGTATGCGCTGGGATTACAACGCGCCGGGCGGCAATACGCTGGGCCTGACGTACCTGACACAGCGCGCGCTTTCCGGCAGTTCCGGCGTGAACGAGATTACCGAGCGGTTCCCGGTCAGCTCGGATATTTCGTACCGTTATCAGCTCGCGTCGCTGATTGACCAAACCGCCCCGGTCGAGGTGACGTGGCGGGATCAGTTGCTTCTGGAAAATGTGGACTACCAGATCAACCGCGATTTGCGGTTTATTTTGCTGAAGCGCGCTCTTCCGCCGGACACATCCATTACGGGCGATATTTCGCTTCGGGTCAAGTACAAACCCCAGCGGCAAGCGTCCACATCCGGCGACCGGTCGGTGATGGGAATTGACAGCCTGCTCCACCTGAGCAAAAACGCGACGTTCGGCGTTCAGTTCGGGCAAAGCGACGGCGCGACATCAAGCCAAAAGGGAACCGGCCTTACCGCGACCGCCTCGCTGTCGTCCAACGGCAGGGGCGACAAAAACGCGTGGCAACTGACCACCGAGATGCGAAGTATCGGGCAAGGTTTCTCGAATATCGACTCGGTGTCGGGCGCGTTCCTGCGGGCCGAAAAAGGCTTCCGCACGCAGGCGACGTTTTCGCCGAACCAGTGGGTCAACCTGACCTCGAACTTCACCAACAGCAAGGTCGGCACGCAGGATTATACGACCTCGTCGGTCGGCGGCGGCTATAACCAAACGCCCACGCTTTCATGGGCGGACAACCGGCAGATGAACTTCGGCGCGACTGTGGGCTTCCCCAACCTGCCGACGCTGAACTTTTCGCACCAGCAAACCACGCAAAACAATCCAAGCTACACCGGCGCGTCCACCTCGAAGTTCATGAACCAGTCGCTGTCGCTCGACTACAATGTCGGGCAATGGGGCTTCTCGTCCGCGCTTCGGCGAACATCATCGCAGGGACGTAGCGTTTTTTCGGGCTACTCGAACAGCGTCAGTACGGGTTTGGGCCTGGGTTCGACCGGCCTTTTGGGAACGGTTCGCGACGGCAACTTCGGGCAAACCGCAACCGACTCGGGTTCGACCTCGACGCAGTTTTCCGCGTCGTGGGCGCCCGCGCAGTGGCTCGGCTTCAAAGGCTCGATGGGCTTGAGTAAAACCAAGTTCGGGTCCGGTGCGACGTTTGCGACATCGGGAAGCGGCTCCGACGCCCGGGATTTGTCGTTCGGGTTCGCGCTCACGCCGCGCACCGGCTTGTCCATCCAGGCCAATATCGGCGAATCTACCAACGGGCAAAGCACATCGAGTTTCTACGGCAACACGGCGACCTCCACCGCGACCACGGGCCTTCCCACCGCGACCCAGATCGGGTATTCGCTGACCGGACAGCGAACGCGCTCCACCACGCTCAATGTCGCGTACGCGCCCAGCGACAAACTCTCGCTCGGCTGGGACTTTACGCGGGCGTTGTCGCTGGTTCCAGGCTACGACAACACGCAAAACAACACGAACTCGCTTTTGTTCTCGTTTTCCGGCCTGCGAAAAATGCAGATCACCGGGCAGTGGAGCAACCAGCAGGTAACGTATGTGGGCGGGCAAGGCAGTAGCGGCAGCCAGTCGTACACGATGTCGGCGACGGCGGGGCCGTTCGGCAAGCTGTCGTTCACGTCCACGCTTCAGCGGCTCAACACCGGCTCGGCGATCTACAGCGGCGTTAGCGGCGTGATCGGCGGCAACGGCCTCACGCCCGGCGTCGGCGACGGCGGCCTGACCACGCGCGGTCGTCAAACAACCACGAACGCAGTGGCGAACGCCGCGCTGTACGATCAGCGTCAAACCATTGACACGCTTAGTTTCCGCACCGACTACGGTATCGGCGGCGGTAAGTCGCTATTCCTGGAATGGCAGACTATCGGGGCCGCGTCGCCGTTCAAGTTCACCGACGACACGGATTCCTCGACGAACAACTCACAGTATGCGTACGGCGCGTACCACACCGCCTACAACTACAACCGCTCGACCGGGCGCGTCGGCCTCGATATTCGCTTAACCGAATTTTTGGGATTTTCGCTCGATTACAACCTGATCAACCTGAAAGACAGCGACGACGCCAAGTACTCGTACCGCGCCAAAGCGATGAATATGGACTTATCGGCGCGGTTCTAATGTTGCCACTTCAAGAGGCCCCCTAACCCCCATCCGCGGCTCCTTCGGACTCTCACCCCCTAACCCCCTTGCTCGCCTTGCGAGAGGCGCCTCTCGCAAGGCGAGCAAGGGGGTTAGGGGGTGAGAGTAGGACAAGAGGTAGGCGGTTGGGGATTTAGGGCAAAAACGGGTTTAAGAGCGCCTAACGAAACCCTAACCCGTTTCCCGCCTCTAAACAAGTACACGCGTTCTTCTTTTTCACTCTTCTATCGTTTAATTCTTATCGAGATTATCTCTACGCATCGCACCGTATCCCACGGGAGACTGTTTTCTAATTATGTCTGATCTTTTTCGCCACCTACGTATGCCGCACGGAACCAAAGCCGTGCGCGCGCGCGCGGCGGCTTCTTATAATCCGCTTTCCCCATTCGCCGTCGCCGCTGTCGGGGCCGCAACGGTTTTAACCATTGTCGCGCCCGCATACGCCCAAACCGGGTCGCGCCGCTACAACAATATTTTGAACCAGCGCTTCAACACCATCAGCGACGGGCCGCAGTCCGCCCTGATTGTGGACGCCCCGCGCGGCGGCACAGCGGCGGACACCGACCGGGTCGTTTTGGGCGCGGTCAAGCGCGAATGGGCCGCCCGCGCCCGCTCGCTCGGGCCGCAAACCGCGTCGTGGCGGCGCATGGGCGTGCTGAAAAACGGCGCGTTTCCCGTGTCCACCATTATCCGCGTCCGCGACACGCAAACCGGGCGTTTGGTCACGCCGCCCGCGAGCCGCGTCACCCGCGCGGTCGGCAATGGCGAAATTACGTTCCGATACACCGGTTTTTCCGGCACGGATGAGGCGTTCCTGCGCTCGTTCGTGGATTTGGCGTACCCGCGTCTTGTCAATCTGTACGGCAAGCCGTCGTGGACCGGCGTCGTCGAGGTCGTCAACACCGGCAACCTGGACAACTCCACGATTCCCGAAACCCAGCGTTTGGCGTTCGGCGCGTACAATGCGAGCGAGAACAAAATCCTGCAACCCGTGTACGCGAGCGTGGATTCGTTCGCGTCCGCGTTTCTTTTGAACATGGTCCACGCCTTCCACGGTCCCGCCGTTCTCGATTACGATGCCTGGGAGCAGGGCATGGCCCGCGCCGCCGCCGCCGTGATCGCGCGCGACCCGGTTTTTAACTTCCAGGATGCGACCGCGAACAACCTGTATTCGGCCTTGAAGTTCTACGATTTGCTCAATCAGCCCGCGCTCGGCAACAGTACGTTTTTTCCGCCGTCCCAGACCAATATCCCGATTGACGGTCAGTTCGGCTCCGCGAAGATGCTGCTTCCCCGACTTGGCATGAGCGGGGCGGTTTGGCTCAAAGCGTATATCGAGAACCAGAACTTTTTCCGGCAGTTCAACGATGCGTACTATGCGCAGTTCACGCCGGGCGTTTCCCCAAGCGTGTCCGGCAATGTGCCGCTTTTGCGCGGTTTCGCCGCCGCCGCGCTCCCGAACGGAGTCGAGGGTATCCCGTTTCAAGACTGGTTCCAGCGGCAGTATATTTTGGATACCGCCGTCAGTCCGGGCGGCAAATTGTACGCGTACGTTTTGCCCGGCGCGAACGGCGATGCAAGTTCCGGCCAATCCGCCTCGGTGACGCTGGTGCATTACCGCACGGCGTCGAGCGGCGATGAGGCGCTTCTCGCGGGCCGCGCGTACGCGACGTACTTCGACAATACCAACGCGCGCTTGTCGCTCGGCGGCGCGTCCGAGCAGGCGAACATCGTGGATGGCGAGGGCTTTATCACCACGCTCGCCTTCCCGACGCAGGGCTTTGACGCCGGTCGCCTGACGATGGACTTCAACATCGCCGGACAAACCACCCGCACCTATCTGCCGTCCGGCTTCAACGGCGACTTTCAAGGCGTCGTACTCGGCCCGGAGTCTGCGGGAACCGTCGCGGTGAATGAAACCACGATCTCGCCCATCAATACCCGAAGCCAAACCGCGACGCTCTCGAACGGCGCGTTCGGCGTGAACCTGGGAACCGGCGCGAACGATCTGGGCGTCACCGTGGTTTCCGTGACCGATGGCGGCATTACCACCAACTACCGGTTCAACACGGGCGACGGGCAGTATTACGCTATTATCCGTCCCGGCTCGACCGGCGGGGCGGTTACGACGCTCCGGCGCACGTTCGCGTCCGGCCCGATCCCGCAGCTCATCTCGCTTCCCCTGCGCCCGCTCGCGCCGCGCGTGGACGCCGCGCTGAACCTGCCCGCAACCGACTTTTTGCTGTCGTACTGGGACCCGACCCGCACCGCGTACGATACGTTCGTTCCGGCCCAGCCAAGCGTCGCGGCGATAGAAAGCGGGCGCGGCTACTGGCTCAAGGTCGCGCCGCAGGGCGGGGCCGCGAATGTCGAGGTTTCGATCACCGGAACGCCGCCCGCCTCCGACACTGATCTGACCGTGCAAACGCCGTTCGGCTGGAACCTGGTCGGCTCGCCGTTCGGTACGCCGTTCCCCAAGACCGATATTCTGGTCAAGTACCTTCAAAACGATGCGGTTTCGTGGACCGATGCGGTCGCATCGAACTATGTCGCCGACACGGTCTACGAGTTCAACCCGCAAACGGCGTATGTGGAAACCGACACGCTGAACGGGCAGGACTGGAAGGGCTACTCGTTCTGGTGCCGCAGGGCGTGACGCTTCTGCTCCCCGGCCCGGACTCGGTAACCGGGCGCAACGTGACCCGCTCCCTGGTTCCCATGAAGCCGGTTAGTAAGACTGATTGGAGTTTGCGATTGCGCGCCCGCGAAGAAGGAGCCGACCTGCCGTTCGGCGGGCAGGCGAGCGCAACGCTCGGCTCGGCGAAGGGGGCGACCCGCGCGTTCGATAACCGCTTGGACCGCGAAGCCCCGCCCGCCATTGTGCCGTGCGTGAGCGTGGCCTTCCCGCAAACGGGAACCGCGTCGGGCGGTCGCTTTGTCGCCGACTACCGCGACACCACGGGCCGGGGCGGCGCGCAAACATGGCCGGTCAGTGTGTACGCGCCGACCACGGGCCGAATGAGCCTGACGTGGGAAGGCTTGAACCAGGTTCCGCGCGACGCCCGCCTGACGCTGGTGGATAAGACCACAAACCAGCGGATCGCGCTTCGCGGTCGCTCCGCCTACACGTATACCGCCGAGGGCGGCAAAACGCGCGCGTTCGAGATAATCGTGGACGCCGCCCGAACGCTTCCGCTCGCGCTGTCGAACCTGACGATGAGCCGGACGCGCGCGGCGAATGGCGCGGGCGGCGGCTGGTCTATCGCCTACACCCTCACCGATGATGCCGATGTGACCGTGGACTTGTCTACGATCAACGGCAAACTCATCCGGCGTTTGGACGGCGGACGGGCGGCGGGCGGCGGGCGGCGCTCGGTCTACTTCGACGGACGCGCGCAGGATGGCGCATCGCTCCCTGCCGGTCCGTACACGCTTACCATCCGCGCCAAAAGCGACGACGGTTCGCAACTCACGCAACAACGGCCTTTGATCCTGATTCAGTAAAAAGGCGTACGGGCAGGCGCCGTTTCTCCGCGAAAATACGGAGAAACGGCGCTTCGATTGTCTGCGACCAACAAATTTACCCATGAAAAAAGCCACTAAAATAAGCCGCGTTTTTCCCGCCTTGCTCTTTGTCGCGGGCGCGTTTTCCTTTGCGCTTGCCGGATGCGGGGGCGGGAGCGAAACCGCCGCGTATACCGCGAACAATACGAGCGTGAACCAAATCTCCGAGCGGTTCCCGGTCAGCGGGGACGCCGCGTACCGGTACCAACTCGCCTCGCCCATTGATGCGGGCGCGCCGGTCGAGGTGTCCTGGCGGGATCAACCGCTTGCCGAAAACGTGGACTACCAACTCAACCGCGAAGCGCGCTATGTTCTCTTGAAGCGCGTTTTGCCGCCGGACACCACGGAAACGGGCGTTTTTTCCCTGCTTATCAAGTACAAACCGCAACAACAAGCGTCGTTATCCGACAAATGACAACGGTCGTTTGAAGGCGTCGCCTTCTTAGTTCCACCTGTGGCGCGGCGTGACCACCGCAAGCCAAAATCGAAAATCTTTTCCATGAAACAACTACCTAAAATAAATCTT
>CAXUMS010000086.1:0-6438 GCA_964252165.1 uncultured Armatimonadaceae bacterium | reverse complement strand
CGCTCGCCGCCTGGTTCCTGTTCGTCGGCGCGCTTTTCTTCTCGTTCACTCTTTCCGGGTGCGGCGGGGGCGGGGGAACGAGCGATACCAGTACCGGCACGACGGGCGGGACCAATGCGATCGTGACCGGCAAGGTGCTGGACTCCGCCGATGGTGACGCGCCGGTCGGCGGCGCGACCGTGGCTATCGGAACCGCGACCGCCATTACGACCCGTGTAGATCAGGCGAGCGCGGACAACGCGACCGGCTCGTTCCGCTTGGAGAACGCGCCGATTGGCGCGACCGAGGCCGTTGTCACGGTTGCGGGAACCGCGCAAACCATCGCCTTTTCGCCCTCGGTCGCCGCCGGGGCGAACGGCCCCATCGAGCTGATTATCAACATCGGGCAGATTCGGGGCCGCATTCTGGACATTGACGGCAAGCCCGCCGCGAGCGCGTTTGTGACGATCCTTTCCACCGGCGACAATGTGCAAACCGCCGCCGATGGCACGTTCCGCGTGGATAATATTCCGCTCGGCGCGACCGAAGTCAGCGCGGTCAAGGGAACGTCGTCCGCGACCAAGCCGGTAACCGTAATCAAAGGCGTCACCGAGGCGGGCGATCTCACCCTCGTCGCCGATGGCAACCCGAACCCGCCGCCCGTCCCGTACACCATTATCGGTAACGTGCGCTTGTCCGATTCCCCGGCGGCGAACGCCGGAGCCGGAACCGCTGTCGCGCTGTTGCGAAACGGCGTTCAGATCGAGCAAACGCAGGCGGACGCGAACGGCGAGTACCGCTTTTACGTTCCGGTCGGGGCCTACACGGTTCGCGGCATCCGCAACGGCTACCTTGACCAGGAAGCCGCCGCGCAGGTCGTCAACCCGAACACGCCGCTCCGCGTGGACCTGACGCTGACACAGCGGTAGGGGAAAAACGACGCTCGCCGCTGTAAAACGCGGCGGACACTCTAAGAAGAGTGTCAAAATTATAGCGATGCGCTACTTTTAACGATGTGTTCAACCACGAGTGGCTGAAGCCCTCTCGCGAAGCGCGGGATGCGGCCCCCTAACCCCCAATAAGGGGGGGACAAGAAAATGCCAGTCGCCAAAGGCCCATCATTGTTCCGCAGGGCAAAGGCGTCGCCGCTATATCCTTCTTGTCCCCCCCTTATTGGGGGTTAGGGGGCCGCATCCCGCGCTTCGCGAGAGGGCTTCAGCCACTCGTGGTTGAACACATCGTTAAAAGTAGCGCACGTTATTCTCAGAACACGCCCCAACCGCCCCAGGAAAACCTCCCCTTTATGAAACACCGTCGTTTCGTTTCCGCCGAACCCGGCGTTGCGCCTTGTCACCGTTCGCGCCCGTTTTCGTCGCGCGGTCTTGTCGTTGTCGCCGCAACATTCATGGTTGGCGCGGCGCTGATGTCGCCCTTTTTTGTCACGCCCGCCGTTCGCGCGCAAACGGGCGTCGCAGGCGGCAAAGCCGCCGACCCGCTTTCGGACGGCAAACCGGTCATTGGGGACGACGCTCTGTACACGGCGCCCTTATCCGGGGCCGAGAGGACGGACGCGACGCGTGACGTGTACTCGTCCCGGGGCGGCGGACGGTTTGCGCGTTTCACCATCAAGAAAAGCGCGGCGGAAACCAATGCGACCCAGCTCATCCTCCCGATAACCGCGCCAGTCGAGAAGGGAGATGCGCTTGTCGCGCGCTTTTATCTCGCGGGCGGAGCGACCGGCTCAAACAAGCCCGCCACAATAACGCTCGGCTTCGAGAAAAGCGTTGATCCGTGGACCAAATCGCTGTCCGAGGCGGTTCACAGCATAAAAAGGAAGGCGAGCGGCGGCCTGACGTGGAAGCCCTTTGTTTTCGCATTCACGGCGGCGGAATCGTACCAGTCGGGTGAGGCGATGGTGACATTGCGGCTCGCACACGGCCCGCAAGAGGTTCTGGTCAGCGCGCTGTCCGTGGTCAATCTGGGCAAGATCAAAAGCGGCGACGACCTGTCCGCCCTGATCGCGGACCAAACACCGCTCGGCAAGGCGACCGTTCGGGTGAATTTGAAGGACGAATGGCAAACGATGGTCGGCCTCGGCGGTAACTTCGCCCGCGCGATGTACGCCGACGACGCGAACGACGCTACCGGTCGCTACCTTCTGGAAGCCTTGAAGCCGGTTCACGCCCGCGTCGCGATCCCGCTCCCACAGTGGGAACCCCTAAACGACAACCCCGACCCGAACCGCGCGGACGCCAACGGTTTCAAGGACGAAGGGCGCGCCCACTCCGCCCTGCTTTTGTTGCAGGATTTGCACCGGCGCGGCATCAAGGAGTTGGTCGCGTCGGCGTGGGATGTCCCCGACTGGCTGGTCGAGGACGCCGGGAAAAAATCCCAGCGACGTATCCCGAAAGAAAACTACGCCGAAGCGGCGGAATGCTTCGCGCAGTTCCTCGTCACCGCCCGTGACAAGTACGGCGTCACGGTTTCGTATGTGTCGTTCAACGAAAGCGACTACGGCGTTCAGATCTTGTTCACGCCCGCCGAACTCGCCGCGTTTATCAAAGTCGCCGGACCGCGCTTCAAAGCCCTCGGTTTGCCGACCAAATGGCTGGTCGGCGATACCACCGGCGGACAAGCCCTCGTCGCGTTCGCCCGTCCTCAGTTGGAGGATGCCGAATGCCGCCCGTTTTTAGGACCGGTCGCGTTCCACGGCTGGGACGCCCTTGCCGCGTCGCCCGATGACTACCGCGCGATTGCGGCTTTGGCCCAAAAGTACAACCGCCCGGTCTGGTGCCTCGAAGCGGGCTGGGATTCCGGCGCATGGCGCATGGACCCGGCTCCGTGGCCGACATGGAACAACGCCCTTAAACTCGCCCAGGTCAATGCGCGCGTGGTCGGCGATGCGGGCGCGCAGATTGTGGACTACTGGCAGTACCAGCGCGATTATCCCGTTGTGGATGTCGCCGAAGATGGCAAAGTGACCCCGTACCCCGTCTTCACCGTGATCCAGCAAATGGCGAAGGGCTTGCCCCGAGGCGCGCGCGTGGTCGCGGCGACGTCGGACAAGGACGATTTACAGGTCATCGCGACGCGCCTGCCGGGCGGCTTTATGTCGGTTCAGTTGGTCAACCGCGCCGGGGCCGGAACGGTTACGATCACAGGCCTTGCGCCCCAAACCCCGCTGACGCTGACCCAAACCACGCGCACGCAACGCATGATAAGCCCCCGCCGCTTCTACACAACGGACAAAAACGGCGTGGTCACGGTTCCGGTCGCACCGCTATCGGTAACGCTGTTGTCCGCGTCGGCGACAAAAACGGCAGTGGTTAAGCGCGGTCGCTGAAACTTACACAATTGAGGGCGTTTAACAAGAAAGCCCCTCGCCAAATCTCTTTTGTCTAAGGTTCGCTCGGTTCACCGACCGGTTTAACCACGAGGTGCGTCATCACGAGTGGCTCAAGCCCGCTCGCTCCCGGGCGAAGCGCCATGATCCCGCTGAAGCGGGAAGCGGAAGCGGCTCGTTTTGCAGGGTTGTTTTACGTTGAGTATCGTTCACGGCGGTTTGGAACGACTAAATGGCTTGCCTGCTCCGCTTCCCGCTTCAGCGGGATCATGGCTTCTTAGCCCGGGAGCGAGCGGGCTTGAGCCACTCGTGATGACGCACCTCGTGATGACGCCGCATTATCCTGAACCTGCGCTAATCCAAACTCGCGTTATCCAAACCGACGTTAGCGGAACTGACATAACCCGAACCTTCGTTAGGCGGGTTCTTTCCACGCCGGAGGTACACGACAGCGGCGGTGGCGACGACCGCCCCGAGGAGCAGAGGGACCGCCATTTTTTTGCGGTTGTATTTCCACTCGGCCTTCATTCCCATCTCGCCCGGGATGTTGGGGATATGACCATGGGCGAGGTCGCCCAAAATCCCCTCCGCCACTCCCACCCGATCCGCGAGCATCAGAGGCAACCAGTGTCCATAGCTGGACTCGCTGTACTTGAATGCGAACCGGCGAAGCATTCCGCTGACACCCGAAGGCGGCGTGGAGGTTCCGAAAACGGCGGTAAGATTGGGTCGTTCATTGGAATGTAGTACCTCGACCGTCGGCGGTTGCTGGGGCGGACGCTCCCAGGAGTAGCCCGCGTGTTCCCCATTGTTGCGCTTTTTCATCGGGTAGGTCGGATCGTTCTGCGGGTCGGCGTCCACACCCCAGCCCTTGACCTGCGATGGGTCTTTGACGCTTTGTTCCATAGTGGCGGTTTCCATAACGGTTTGTTCCTAACTTCTCACCGACGGCGGCAGCAAAACGGGCTTGATGCAGTTGTCGAGTTTCGCCGAGAAAATTCGGTACGCATCCGACACGTATTCCAAGGGAATGCGGTGCGTGATAAGGGCTTTCGGGTCGAGAACGCCGCTTTGCACATGCTCGATCAGGCGCGGCAACAGCCGCTTCACCGACGCTTGATTCGCCCGGAGGGTTAGCCCCTTGTTCAACACATTGCCAATCGGGACCAGGGCTTCAATCGGGCCGTAGACGCCCACAATAGAAACGATACCGCCTTTTTTCACCGAGTTGATCGCCCAGTGAAGCGCGGGCGTCGCGCCGCCCACCAGTTTCATACCGCGCGCGACCACGTTCTGGATCGGGCTGCCGTTCGCTTCTGCGCCCACCGCGTCAATACAAACGTCCGCGCCCAGGCCATCGGTCGTTTTCTTCAAGAAAAGAACCGGGTCGCCGATTTCCTTGAAGTTGTACGCCTCGCACGGAGCGTAATTGCGGACGAACTCCAGGCGGTAGTCTATCTGGTCGATCACGATAACGCGCCCCGCGCCGAAAAGCCACGCACAGCGCGCCGCCATAATGCCAACTGGTCCGGCCCCGAAAACCACCACCGTATCGCCGGGCTGAATACCGCCCATCTCGGCGGCCTGATAGCCGGTCGGCACGACATCGGTCAGCATCACGGCGTCGTCCGGGTCCATGCCCTGGGGGATCACCGTGGGGCTGACATCGGCGTACGGAACGCGCATATACTCGGCCTGCCCGCCGTCGTAGCCGCCCGCCGTGTGCGAGTAACCATAAATTCCGCCGACCGCCGTGGCCTCGGGATTGGACTCATGGCAGTTGCCGTACAATTCCTGCTGGCAGAAAACGCATTTGCCGCAGGCGATATTGAACGGTACCAGCACGTGATCGCCGACTTTGAGTTTCGCCACCTCGGGGCCGATCTGCTCCACCACGCCGGTCACCTCGTGGCCGAGCGTCATCCCCACCCGCGTATCCGGGACAGAGCCATTGTATAAATGGAGATCGGAGCCGCAGATACACGAGCGCGTCACCCGGATAATCGCGTCCTGCGGATGCAGAATCTCCGGCATAGGTTTATGATCAATGCGGACCCGTTGCGGCCCCCGGTAGTTCATCGCAAGCATGGAAACCGGCTCCTTGTGTCAAAAAAACGTCCTGCGGTCGCCCCCGACGAAACCACGGAGAACGGTGCGGGCGACCGCCGGATACGGGTTTATATTTGTCCGAAAAGAAACACGGATAAACCTTGATGCGATATATCAGGACGTTGCAAAAAGGCTTCCGCGCTTTATCGGTCGCCAGCTTATAGCGGGGAAGGAACATTGGGCGCCGGAAGTAAATCAAAACAATGATGAAAACGCCGCGCCGCTATACGCTCGCCGCAACCTTCGCCTTCGTCTGCCTTGTTGTCGCCGCACCGATTCGCGCGCAAACCGCGCCGGCAAAATCCGCGAGCGCAAAACGGGTTGACCTTGAAGGGCCGCGCGTTTTCACGCCGCCCGACGTAACCGCGACAAAAGAAGACCGCAAAATGGATTTCGTGCTGTTCCGCTTTAACGTCCCCGCTCCGGGCGGGAGCAAGGCGACAAAAGGAACGCAAATCTTGTTCGTTTATGTTGGGGGCGCACCCGGTTTTCCCAGCGATGACGCTCCCAAAGGGGCGGTTATAAAAGGCTTTATCAACCAAAAGCCCACCAAGACGATAACCTGGACAAGCAAAACCGGGGGATTATGTCGGGAAACGCTGTTCTATACAAGGCGACCTGATTTCGCCCGGTATCTTCACTTCATCTACGCTGACCTAACCCCGACCGAAGCGAAAATCGCGGACGCCATAATCGCCTCGGCGGAACCCGGCCCGCGCCCGCCGGGGAACTGGCCTCCTATCTGGCCTACCGCCGTCAACGGGAGTCCTCTTCCTTGAGCAAAACGCCACCTATGAAAAACAACTTGTTCCGTATCGCACCCGCCGCGATTTTCGCCTCCGCCTGCTTTGTCGCCGCGCCGGTTCGCGCGCAAACCGCGCCGCCCGTATCCGCCCCGGTCACGCCGCCCGCTCCTGCCGGGCCATTCGCGCTCCGTAACGGCGACCGCGTGGTTTTCTTCGGCGACAGCATCACCGAACAGCGGCAGTACACCGCGTTCGTCGAGG
>CAXUMS010000085.1:0-20655 GCA_964252165.1 uncultured Armatimonadaceae bacterium | reverse complement strand
CTGCGCGGGCGGCGCCCCCTACGCGGGGGAGCGCCAACGCCATGCGTTGGATCAGTTGCTTTTGTGCTTGGCGACGGATTTGATTGTTTTGCCGCGAAGACGGCAAAACAATCAAACCCGTCGCAAAACTAAATGCACGGTCCAGCGTTAGGCTGGCGCCGTCCGGCGTGAGGACCGCCGCCCCGCGCAGGGGCAAAACCTTACGACAACCACAAAACAAACGACTTACGGCCCAAGCGCGTCTAAGACGGCTTGGCGCATCACGTTTATGGGCGGCGCGGCGACGCCGGTCCAGAGAGAGAAGGCGAGCGCGCCTTGTTGGACGAGCATTTCCACGCCGTTTTGGGTCGGGCAGGCGCGGGTGTGGGCGAGCGCGAGGAGCGGCGTTTGCGGCGGATTATAGATAAGGTCTGTGACCAGGAGCGGCGGGGCGAGGGCGTCCGGGGGGACGGGTGGGGTTGCCGACGCGTCGTTTCCGGTTCCGTGCATACCGACGCTGGTCGTGTTGACGAGAACCGCTGCGCCCTGGAGCGCGTCCCGCAGATCGTCCGGCGTCCATGCGGCGACCTCGATGTTCCCGAACGGGGCGAAGCGCGCGGCGAGTTCGCGGGCGCGCTCGACGGTGCGGTTCGCGATAACAATGTGCGCGCCCGCCCGAGCGAGCGCGTACACGACCGCCCGCGCCGAGCCGCCCGCGCCCAAGACCACGATGCGCTTGCCTGCGACATCGGGAACGCCGCGAGTGGCGAGGGCTTGAAGGAAGCCCTCGCCGTCGGTGGAATGTCCGTAAAGTCGCCCGTTCTGGTTGACAACCGTGTTGACCGAGCCTAAAACGCGGGCGGTTTCGGTCACGTCATCGAGGTGCGGCGTAACCAACTCTTTCAGCGGAACCGTGACATTGACGCCCGCCATGCCAAGCGCGCGCACGCCCGCGAGCGCCGCTTCTATGTCATCCGGCGCGACCGTAAACGGGGCGTACGCCCAGTCGAGGCCGAGATGCGCGAACGCGGCGTTGTGCATGGGCGGACTTGCGGAATGCCGCACCGGATAACCGAGTACGCCCACCATACGCGTGGTTCCCCGGATAAAAGGCGTTTGCGGTTTCGTGTTCATGCGAACCGCATTTTACCATTAAGCGGGTTAGCGAAAATTTTAGCCTGAACAGTAACAGCAAACGGGACCCGGCTTTTTAAGCCGCGCCCCGTTTACGCCAGTTTATGTATCGCGCGTTGCGGCGCGTACAAATGTTGTTTACGATCTACTTGCGGCGAGCGGCGCGCAGGCGACGCGCGGCGAGCGGCGCAAATCCGACCATACCCACAAGTCCGAGCGCGAATGTCCCCGGCTCCGGCACCGCCGCGACCTGCGCGATGTTTGCGTAGAACGTGCGGTCGTAGGTCGGGTTCGGGAAAGTCGCCGTGTTGGAGTTGAAGTTTTGTTTGTTCGCCGTATTGAACGCGCCGCCGCCCACCGTGTTAGCCGGATTTCGCGACGTGGCGAAGTAGCCATCCGATGCGAAAAAGTCGAACGAGTACGTGGTATTGGCGGCCAAAACGACCGGGGTCGAAAACGTGAACGTGACGTAGCCCGCGTAGTTGTCCGGTATCAAAGACGCGCCACTGACAAACGTCGGGGCGGTTTCCGCGATAAGCGTCGTACCAAGCGTCGTGCCGCTGAACTGGCTGACACGCATCCCAAAGTTGTCCGTTGTCGCATCGGCGTAGCCGGAGCCGTTGACGCCGCCCATGCTGAACTGATTGAGGACGCCCTTGATCGTGATTGAGAGCAATCGTTGTCCGGTTGACGCGCCGGTAGTGAAGCGTTGTCCCGGCGTCCCGGTGGCGTTGCTGTAGTCGCGATCGTTAAGGTTGTTGTTTTCGTCGTTGAACAACGGCTGGAAAACGTCGAAAGCGTCCGTCGTCGGCGCGGTCGTGCTGGACGAGACCGTCCCGACCGCGTGTGCGGCGGGCGCAGACAAGGCGAGCGCGGCGAGCGCGGTAAAAGCGAGCGCGCCGTTGCGGGCGCGGTTCTGCAACATCATTGAAACTATCCTCCTATGGATACAACCGAAAGATACCGAAAAGTTAGGTAAGGCGTTGATTTTTTGAACTGGTTTTTTGAAACGCAGTTCAAAACAACAACGCTATGAACGCGAGCAAGGTCACGCTTTAGAAGTTTACATATTGAGCCAAACCCCTGCGGGAACTCGCTGTAAGTTGACAGGGCGACGTGATCAGCGCAATTGTAATTTTGACGTATTGTATTTCCTTCTCTTTGCTATGCGATGATTACTCGTCCGCGCTTGGATACGGGGCGCGATCCTGTCGTATTACTACTTGCGGCGAGCGGCGCGTAGGCGGCGAGCGGCGAGCGGGGCGAACCCGACCATACCCATGAGACCGAGGGCGAGCGTCCCCGGCTCCGGCACGGCGGCGCCGCCTGAGATGTTCGCGAAGAACGCGCGGTCGGTTCCCCCGTTGAAGGCTACGGTGTTGGAGCCGAAGGAGCGAATACCGCCCGTGGAGTTGAACGAGCCGCCGGTCCCGGCGTCGTTACCGGCAAGACCAAAATAACCGTTCTCCGTGTAAAGGCGGAACGCATAGGTCGTTAACGGCGCAAGCGTGACAGGCGTAGCGAACGTGTACGTGATGTAGGAGGCGCGATCGCTTGGCAGACCGTTGTCGTTGAAGTTCAACTGACTGCCGGGCGCGATTTCGGTTCTAAGCGGCGTCAGCGTCGTGCCGCTGATCGAGGCTATTTGCCATTGCCAGTTTAACTGTTCAACATCGTCGGCGACTCCATTTCCTTTAACGGTGAGCGACAGTAACTGCCCGCCGGTCGCGGTCGTGGTGAATCTCTGACCGGGCGCGGGCTTGTCCGTATAGTTATCGCCGCCGCCGTTACCGGATATGATCGCTTGAAAAACGTCGTTGGAGTCCGTTGTGGGGGCGGTGAGCCTCGCCGTCATTGTTCCCTGCGCGCGCGCGGCGGAACCGGACAGGGCAAGCGCGGTGAAAGCGGCAAAGGCGAGTGCGCCGCTACCGGCGCGAGTACGAAACATCATTGAAACAATCCTCCTATGGATAACTTACAAATGAAAGAAGAAAAACGGTTAGTTGCCCGCGACCCGTTTAGCGGGTTTGGGTTGAACCGGATGAGAAACGGGCCACGAGGCGCGCTCGGGGCTTGCGTACAAACCCATCTTTTTGACCGATGGTAGCGGCTTGAAGCCTGTTTTGAACACGGGCGAATCTTTTCGCAACGTGAAATCCGCTTGGGCGGCATCCGCGAAAAGCGGGTCGCCGCCGATAAAGTTGTCCTTTTCGACCACGTAAGGTATGGCCTCGCGGGTGATATTGGACCATTTGCCGCCGGTCGCCGCGTTTCGCGTGACCAGCGTTCCTTTGGGCGCCATCGCGTCATCGGTGAGTAGCGTTAGCAGTTCGGGATACCGACTGCGCCACGGCTCGCTCTGGAAGGGCATCGCTTCCAACCGCTTGGTCAGGTCCGCTTTCCCGTTCGCGCGCCAGCCCAGTCCGCGCGCGTCCACGTTCACGGCGGGATCGCAGTCAATAAACAGATTGTTCTCAACCAGATTGTCGCGTCCGCCGCCCAGAAAGACGGCGCGCGATAC
Organism: uncultured Armatimonadaceae bacterium; assembly: GCA_964252165.1. Taxonomy (GTDB): domain Bacteria; phylum Armatimonadota; class Armatimonadia; order Armatimonadales; family Armatimonadaceae; genus CAXUMS01. The sequence continues at coordinate 17,021 of CAXUMS010000085.1, read as the reverse complement.
CTGATTGAAAATGTTGCCGTAAATCAAAGCGGACGAGAAGTTATCGTCCAGGTAAACGCCCATACAGCCGCGCGATTCGCGCCCGTAAACGTGATGAAGGTAGTTGTAGCGGATACTGTTGCCACGCATACTCCAGTCCTGCCCGGCGTAGATCACGCCCGCATCGCTTGCGTTTTCGACCACGCTATGGATTTCGTTGAACTCGATCACGTGGTCGTTGCCGATAAGCCCGATCGCCAGGTGCGGGGCGTCATGGATCAGGTTATGGCTCACGCGCCCGCCCACGCCGCCCAAACGCACGCCCGCGTTGTAGACCGGGTTCCAGCGGCTGTAATGGTGGATATGGTTGTTGTCCGCGTACAAACCGCCCGGCGTCAGCGTTTTCCGGTCGCCGCCATCCAGATCAATGCCGCCGTCGCCGGTTTCGGAAATATCGCACCCGGCGACGCCGCTATTTCGCGCCCCGGTGATGCGAACGCCCCACCCGCCGATATTGCGAATCGTACACGCGCTGACACGAACGTTCTCGCCGCCGTCCACGGTCAGTCCGGTTTCGCGCGCCGCTTCCAGCGTCAACCCGCGAAGCGTCACATTTGATACATCGCGAAGCGTCACCAGAGTGGGCGCAAGCGACATCAAAACGTCGCTGGTTTGAACCGGCGCGGTCGGCCAGAAATAAAGGGTTTGCGCGGCGCGGTCCAGATACCATTCGCCGGGCGAATCCAGTTCGGCCAGAATGTTGAACGCGTAGTACCATTGCTTGACCCGGTAGCCCCATTCATGGTCGGGCTTTGCGAGCGTAATGACATGCTTCTCCGTATCGATAGACTCGACCTTTTGCCGTTGATCCGCCCAGTCCAGCGCCCAGAAGCCGTGCAACCAAACGTCTTTCTCGCCCACCCAGCGCGACGCGCGGTCGCCCTCGTAGATGATTTTGCCTTCTTTGGCCCCGCGCGCGCCGTAGTCGTCAATTTTAGCGGACCCGACCACATCGGCGACATACGCCTCGGCGGGCGCATTGGGCCAGCGCGCAAGCGTCATCGGCTTATCGGCGAAAAACAACTCCACGCCGGGCTTGGACTGCCCCCACTGCGCGCTTCCTTCCGTGTCAGGAAGCGGGGACGGCAACCCCATATCGCCCAGGCTCGCCTGCAAAACGTTGGGGCGCGCGGACGGATCCAGCCGCGCTAAAACAGCCTTGTCGGTTACCGGCGTCCATCCCGTAATGCGCCGACCGCCGACCAATCGCACCGTCGCGCCTTTGCGGGCGCGGTATTCAATCGGGGCCTGCGCGGTTCCGCTATCGGAGGCGGTAAGCGCGAACGCTTGTTTCAGTTCGTACACGCCGCCCGCGAGTTCCACGCCGATCCCGCCGGGCGGAAGCGCGCCGTTTCGCTTTTGGCGGCGGGAGCGGATCTCGTCACGGGCGCGCTCGATGGTTGCGAACGGTCCATCCGTGCGCGTTTTATTCGGGGCGGCAAGTCTCCCCGACCACGTATCGCGTCCGCCCGGCGCGACATACAGCGTTTCCCTCTGCTTTTGCGGGGCTGGAACCGTTGTTTTTGCGGGAAGCGGAACAACCGCATATGCGCAGGCGGCGGCGAGCGTCATCGCTCCAACCCATGCCGCGAGCGGCGAAAAACGTGTCTTCATCGGTTCTGTGGAGCCTCGAGCGCTTTAGCGATCTTTACCGAGCGCAACGTCACCAGCTCGAGCGGTTTAACATTTGGTATGACTACCATTCCGTTTTGCATGGTGGCGGTTTCCGATGCGGCTTTGGTTGTCGGCGGCGGCGCGCTACTGCGCCGAACAAGAAAGGAAACGCGCGGCGAGTCGGCAAGCTCCGGCATCCGCACGGTAACGTTGAACGTTTTGGCGGCGTAGCCGCTGTTGTGCAAGTCGAAGTTGCTTTCGTTATCGGAGTCGCTGAACGTCGGCGACGTGAAATTCGATACGCCAACGCCCCACGAGCCGTCCGGGTTTTGGGCGGCGGCGACGGTGATACGCGGCTTTTTGCCGAAGGTATACGTCATATCGCCTTCCAGGTTGCTCGCGCTCGCCCGGAAAACCGCCCCCGCATCAAAGGTTTGGCTCAGCAGTCGGTAGTAGTTTTCTTTTTCAAAACGGGCTACCCGAAAGGGGTTGTTCGTGTACGCGAAAATGCGTGTCGCGTTGTCGTTCGGGTCCGCTTCCTCGAAGCCTAAAAAGTGAATCCAATGCGTCGTGCGATGGTTCATATCGTTCAGGAACCGCGACGCAAGCGAGGCCGCCCGGAGCGTGTCGCCGGGAACTTCCGGCCCGTTGTCGCTCGCCTCGGTTTGCCAGTACTGCTTGCCGGTTCCCGCGACTTGATTCGCCGCCGTGGGCGTGGACGCCATATTGTACGAGTGCGACGCGACGCCCGCGAGCGCGTTCCATGCGACCGGGTCGGCTTTGAGGGCGTTCACGGTGTCGTACATGACGCCGTCCACGCTACCCGCTTCCGGCGCGACGATCTTGACGCTCGATAACCCGCGCGCATCGAGTTCGCTTCGCAGTTTCTTCACCACGCGCACGATCTGCGACGGCGAAAACCGCTCCAGATTGTTCGGCTCGTTTTGTACGCCGGTGACGTTCAACGTGACACCGGTATCTCGCTGCAACTGCGCGATGAAATCCGCGACAAGAACGGCGTAGTTTTCGGTTTCGCTTTCTTTGAGCGCCATCTGGGTTTGCGCGCTGCCGGTCCCGTCGGTTCGTCTTTCCGCCATATACGGCGGAACGGCGTCCGGGGCGAGCAAAAGCGTGGTGACGCCGTATCTGCGGGCGTCCGCGATGATACCGCTATCCACATAACAACGGCGGAACTCGGAGAGGTCACGCGTTGTGCGCGTCGGGGCGTACTTATCCGTGTTGAACCAAAGGCGCAGGGTGTTAAATTTCAGATCAGACCACAGGGACTTGGACAAAAGCGCGCGGTTTTCCGGCGCCAGTCGTTGGTACGCGCCGTTCCAGTTGCCCAGACTCACGCCAAATCCCGCGAAGGTTTGCCGCGCGCCGGTCGCGACCGTGATCGTCACGGGCGTCGGCGTCGCTTGCGCATGCGCCACGGGAACCTCGCGCTCACGCGTGGACACAAACGCGGCCACGAGAGCGGCAACCGAGATACTCGAAACAAGAACGATTTTTTTCATGGAATACACCAAATAGAGTTGGCCCGCGAAATGCGCTCAGAAAACGCCCGAAAAGTCATGCTTTGTTGCAAAACCTCAAGTGCGTGATTAAGGTGGCGCGAAGTTACGGCGCGCCTTGATCGCGAATTCCCTGAATAACATTCGCCTTCACATCGGCTGGCATGTTGGTATTCGCTTCTACGGCCTTGACTTGTTCCTCGACCTCTTTTGGCGTCAGTTTTCTCAGGCCTTTGCTATTCAAAGCGGGTTTTTGCCCATTCCCGCCTGGCGCTTGTTTCGCTTTGTTCCCGCAACCCGCTGTTAAAACAAGCGATCCGCACAAACCGGCGCAAACAACGCTAAGTCTAACCATCTTACGCATGCGTTTTGGTAACTGCATAACTTTTCTAACTCGTCTCTGAAAGGACGCAATCGCCCCGCTATTAGAAGCCGTCCGCAAATATCATTTACGAATGGGCCGCGTTCGTTCTTTTAATCGTTGTCTTTGATCGTCCAAAAGCCGCGCGGGTCGTCCACGGTCCCGATGAGGTTGTCGCCCGTGTTTCCGTCCACGGTGGCTTCAGGGCGATACCACTTCACGTGACCGTCCACGAACATATAGTTCCAGCCGCCGTTATGTAGCGGTTGAATGTTTTCACCCGCCGGGCAGATACCGCCGGACGGAAAGTCCTCTTCGCTCACGCAGTCTTGCCCGACGCTGTTATGCGGGCGGCGAACATACGATGTGGTATATCCAATAACATTTCTTTTGGACGGTTTTTCCGCAAGCAACAGCGTGGACGCGGGCGCGGGAAAATCCGCGAGAGCGCGTCCCGGCATATACTTGTGGGCCGGATCGGAAACGCCCGCGACGCAATCCTGGTCCCACACCCACGCGGCGGCGTGGTCGCCGCCGAACCAATCGTAAACGGCGGCGTAGCTGTTCGGACCGTTGGATGTCGTCGCTTCACTACTCGTATCGCCGTATTTGTAACGTTCGGTAGTGTCGCTCGGGCAGGTATACAAAGCGGCCCGCTTTTGCGCGCTCGCCCCGTAGGCGTTCATGATATACGACAAAAGTTGCGTGTAGTCATTAGCCGGGGTTCCCACGCAGTACGAACGCGCGTAGGGCATTGTTTCGTCGTAGTCCTGCGCGTACATCTGGAAACCGAGCGAAATCTGCTTTTGGTTACTGATGCAAACGGCGGCGCGCGCCTTGTTGCGCGCCTGGGCGAAGACCGGGAACAAAATCGCGGCGAGCGTCGCGATGATGGCTATCACCACAAGCAATTCGATTAGCGTGAAGGCTACGCCATATCGCTTCGCGCTATTGGAGTTCGACGTCATCATCGGCGTTTTCAAGAGGCGTTTTTTCTTTTTCAACCGGGTCATGTGAAACGCATTAGACTTGTTTGGCTTCCGCAACGTACCAAGCGCGTTGCGGAAGCCAAACCAGGTCTTAATCGTTTTCTTTGAGCGTCCAGAAGCCGCGCGGGTTGGAAACGGTGCCGGTATAGGCGTCACCCGAATTTCCGTCCACAGTGGCCTCGGGGCGATACCACTTCACGTGGCCATCGGCGAACATGTAGTTCCAGCCGTCGTTGTGGAGCGGTTTAATTCTTGACTGAGGAGCGCAGTCGTTAAAGTTCAGGCCGGTATACGGAGAATTGCTTGTGCAATCCTGCCCAAGACCGAAGCCGGTCGTGTTGTGCGGACACCGAACAAACGACTGGTTCTGCCCGATAACGTTGCTTGCCGCAGGCGCTTCGGCAAGAACCAGCGTTGAAGCGGGAGACTTGAATTCTGATAAAGCGCGCCCAAGCACAATCGCGCCGGAAAAATCGGCGCAAGGGTCTCGGAAGAACCAGGCGGAGGCTTGATCGCCATCTTTGTCATACGATACTACCGAGGCGTAGCTATTCGGCGAGTCCGAGGGGCCATAGGCTTCGCGCACCGTGGTATCGCTCGGGCAAGTCCACAATGCCGCTTGCTTCTGCGCGCTCGCCCCGTAAGCGTTCATAATATAGGACGACAACAACTGCGTGTAGTCGTTGGCGGGCGTTCCCCGGCAGTACGAACTAGCGTAGGGCATCGTCTCATCGTAGTCTTGCGCGTACATTTGAAAACCTAGGCCGATCTGCTTTTGGTTGCTAAGGCAAACGGTGGCGCGGGCTTTGGCGCGCGCCTGGGCGAAGACCGGGAACAGAATCGCGGCGAGAATCGCGATAATGGCTATCACTACGAGTAGTTCAATCAGGGTGAAGCCCGCGCGAACCCGTTTCCTGTTCGCGTTTGTTGTTGCCAGCGGCGGCGTTTTCATGGAATCATTTCCTCTCGGGGGACAATCGCTGTCACAAGTAGTCAAAAGTTGATGCGCGTCGCCGGAGCGTCAAAAGCGAGCGACGACGCGGCGTGTAAATCAAAGGTCAGGACGGCGGCGGCCCGACCGTCACATCGTTGTCCGGGGCGGCGAACGGAACGATAACCGGGGGGATCTCGGCGCGCTCCGGGTCCGCGATACGTACCAGAAGCATTCGCACCGCCTCCTGCCCGACCCGGTAGGTCGGGATGCGCCACGTGGTCAGCATATAGCCGGTGGTTTCCGTCGTGTATTCCTCAAAGGTCACAATGGATAGATCACGCGGGGCTTGCAAACCGTGCGAGGCGGCAAGAAACATCAGATAATACGCGACATTGCTCATGTACGCGATAATCGCCGTGGGGCGCGCGCCGGTTTGTAGCGCATCGGCCTGCCAAACCGGGCCGTTTTCCTCCCAGCCGGGAGGGGGTAGGAGGCTGGTGCTACCTTGACGAATCGCGGGTTCCGGCAGAACCAATCGCTCCGGGGCGTGGCCCGCGGCGCGCATCGCGGAGGCGTAGCCCTCGTAGCGGTCGGTTCCGCTGTAATGGCTGTCCGCGCCTTCCTGAATCGCATAGGCGATTCGCCGGTGACCGCGCGCGAGCAGATCTTCCGTCGCCGTTCGCCCCGCCGCGAAGTCATCCGGCCAAACCGCGTTCGCTTCTTGCTTTGCGTTGATCCAAACCGACGGAATTCGGGGGTCGCGAAGCGTTTGCAGAAGGGGCTGAGGAATGTAACAGTTGTAGTTGACGAGCAGACCGTCCGCCATCCACTCGCGCAAAATCTTGGGGACCGCTTCCTCGCCTTTTAGTTTCTCGTCCGGCACGCGGGCGATGGTCAGGTGAAGGTTGTGTTCGGTCAGCGCGTCGTCAATTCCCGCGAACAAGCCTTCGGGAACATTGCTTCGCTGGGCGCTCGCGCTACTGAGAAGCAGGGCGACACAACCGAATTTACCGGTTCGCATCGAGCGGGCGGAGGCGTTGGGGCGGTAGCCGAGTTCGCGAGCGGCGGACACCACGCGTTCGCGGGTAGAGGAGGTATGCAGGCCGGACCCGCTTCCGGCCCCGTCCTCGCTCAAAATACGGCCCACGGTTCGGATGGATAAACCGGTGTGCTGCGCAATTTGCTTGATCGTCACTATCGTCATCGTAGTACTCTTGCTGGCCCCTGCGCCAACGTTGGCACTATTATACCTTGACTATGCCAACGTTGGCAAGAATTATTAACGGTCTTTTCTGAAGCTTCGATTTGTCGCCGCTTGCTGGTGATTCGTTGGGGAGAAGGTCTCCAACCAGCAAACGGCGACAAACCGCCGAATACCTTCTCAGTTGCTTTCGATAGCGTGGCCGGAGCCTGCATACAGGTCGAGCGGGCCGTCCAAATCCACCTTGAGAACCGTGGTTCTGCGGTCCAATTCGCCTTCCGGCACGGCGATCCACAAAACGCCCGGAACGTTATCCCACGGCGCGCCGCCAACCGTGCGATGGGTGAGTTCGGTTCCCGATCCGACCACGGAAACGCGCTTGATGCGGTTTCGTATCCCTTTCACCGCCACCTCGTCCCACGGGCGGTCGAACAAGAACAGGTAAAGCGTTTCCGTGTCCTTACTCAAAACGCTGGAGCCGTACCAGTGACCGGGCGCCAGACCCGCGTTCGTGCCAAACACCGCCTCGTCGTGCTTGCGAATCCAGTCGCCCAGACCTTCCAAGCGCTCCACTTGTTCCGGGAGAATGCTCCCGTCTTCTTTCGGCCCGATGTCGAGTAGCATATTGCCGCCCATGCCGATGCATTCGGCGAACATCCGCACCAGTTGCGGCACGGATTTATAGTTCCGGTCGTGCGGCTGATAGCCCCACGAATCGTTCATCGTGACGCAAAACTCCCATGGGCCGTCCGGGCGCGCGATGGGGATGCCCTGCTCCGGCGTCTGGTAATCGCCGTGGCCGTTCATGCGCCCGTTCAAAATAACGTGCGGGTTGGCGGCGTGTAATTGCTCGCGCAACTCCCCCATGCGCCACCAGTCTTCGGTTTCCGTGTCGGATGGCGTCCAGTTGCCGTCGAACCAGAACAGGTCAATCGGCCCGTAGTTCATGGACAACTCGCGCATCTGCTCGCGGTGAAAGCGGACAAAGCGTTGCCACGCTTCCGTTTTCAGCCCGTCCGGCCACAGCGTCGCGAACGTTTCTCCGGTCAGCGCGGTCTTGGTACGCGTTTCGGGCGGCGTGGGCGCATAGTCCGGGTGCGACCAGTCCAGGTGCGAAAAATATAGCCCGACGCGCAAATCGCGCTTTCGCAGGGCGTCCACGTACGGCCCGATCAGATCGCGCCCCGCAGGCGTTTTTTGGACCACGGACAAATCGTTCGCTTGGGTATCGAACAGGGCGACGCCGTCGTGGTGCTTGGTGGTCAAAACGGCGTACCGCGCGCCCGCCCGCACGAACAAATCCGCCCACGCATCCGGGTCGTACTTCGAGGCGGTGAAGCCGTCGCACTGCTTCATGTAGTCCTCGTACGAGATTTCGCTGTTAAAGAAACTCCACGATTCGGGGATACCGTTCACGGAGTAGATTCCCCAGTGCAGAAAAATACCAAGTTTGGCCTCGGCGAACCACGGTTGCATCATAAAATTTCGTTTTCTTTCCAGAGTCTATTTGATGAAGTTGTTAAGCGTCTTTACTCTCATCCCCCTGCCCCCTCTCTCGCAAGCGAAAGAAGGGGAGCCAGAGGGGCAGATTGTAAACGTCACGTCAGACGCTGTAGCCGTGGCGAATAGTCTCCCCTTCTTTCGCTTGCGAGAGAAGGGGCAGGGGGATGAGAGTAAAGAAACTAACAACCAACCTCCGCCGTTTCGCCCGGCGCGATGGTTACCAGCGGAAGGTTCGCAAGCGCGTTTTGGCCTACGCGGCGCGTGCGCGCCTCCTCCGACGTTTCGCTCCAAACGGACACGCTCGCCGCGCGCCCGGTCGGATTGCGAACGCGCAAAACGCGCGCGCCGCCCGGCGAAGGGGGCGCAAGTAGCGTCGCATGGACATGGTCGAGCGCGATGCAAACACCCGTGTCGGTTTGCACGTAGACGCCGGGAACCTCGGCGAACGTCAGCATCAACGACGTTTCGCACCAGCACGAGCCGGGCAAAACGCCGCCGATGTTGTTGTCCCAGTCGGACAGGTTGACGCGCTCGTTCATGTAGCCGGGCGGAAGCGGGACGCCGTTCAAATCGAAGATGGGGCGGTCGGCGCGGGACAGGTACTGCGTCAGGTTGCGCGCGGTTTCCCGCAACAGCGTCAGGAAGAAAAGATCGCCGGTCGCGCGGAACAGTTTCCATAGCGAATCGCCGGACAGGGTGCAAACGCCCGGCGCGCTGTGCTTGTTCTGGACATTGGCGAGAACCGAACCGGCGGAGCGCATCCCTCGTTTGCCGAACTCGGAGCGGGCCGGGAACGCGTAGTCGTAGGAGACGTGCCACGACGCACATTGATGGGCTGCGTGGATGGCATACTCGATCCATTCGTCGCGCTGTTCCGTGGTCGCCTCGTACAAAACGATATACGATTCCAGCAGGCCGTACGCGGATTCGCTGTCCGGGCATTGCAAAATCTCGCCCGGCCCGCCCGTGGTCACGCCCTGCCGCGTGAACCGCTCGTACAAAAACCTGGCCCCGGTCTCGGCGACGCTTTGATAACGCGGCTCGTCGAAATAACGGGCGGCGAAGATAAGGGCGGCGGGCGCGATACCGGCGGCGGCGGAGTTGAAGATTAAAACGTCGCCGGTGCGCTCGCTGACGAACTGGCCCCATTCGCCGAAGGTTTCCCACGTTTGAACCAAAGCGTCCGCGCACCGCCGCGCGCCGTTTCGCCACGCAGGGGGAACGGTTTCGCCGCGCTTTTCGAGCAGGTCGAATTGCTTGAGCAGAAAGTACAGCGCATCGGCGGATTTGCGGACCAGATGAAAATCGGTTCCGGGCGGCGACTTGCCAAAGCCGTCATCGTACCAGTCGCCGCGAAACCCGACGCCTTTGAAGTAACCGGACGCGGCCTGCCCTTCGGCGAAAAGCCAATCGAGCGTTTGCCGCGCCCGCGTTTGGCTTTCCTCGCCGCCGCGCAACAAAAGTGCGTACGTGTTCATCGCGCCGCCGACCCAACCCGGCTGAAAATCGTCGTACTGGCTTTTACTGCATCCCACCGCGTAGTAGCCGCCCGGGTGCGCCCGCGCGTCATGGTCGAACCGGCCCACGCCCTGCCAGTTTTCCCGGTTGTATTTTTCCTCCTGAATTTCCCACGCCGCCGAAAATGGCGGATCGAGCGCGAGCGTCGGATCGCCGGACAAATCCTTTCGCAAACGGGCGAAGCGGGCGAATAGCGCGGGCAAATCGTCGCACGGGAACGCGTAAACGTGAACGCGCAACGTGACGCTCTCGCCCGGCGCAAGAGTAACGCCACGGTCCTCGCTCGGTGTGCGGATCTGGTTGCCGTCGTAGCGGAGCGGGCCGCGCACGCCGGGCGCGGAGATGGCGAACGTCGCGGACGAGCGCGCCGGATCGCCCGACTCCGTAATGGCGAGGCCGACCGGCCCCGCTGTCGTGTTTTCGTCAGTAAGGAGGAACGCGCCGCGCTTGCGCTCCGGGTCCCGCCAGCCTATCGCGGGCGTGACGGCGTCGCGGGCGAGAATTTCGAGGCGGGACGGCCCGTCCCCGATGGTAAGGCGCGGAACATCCGTGATAACGGTGGGCAAATCGGCGCGGCCCACATCGCCCGGTTGATCGAACATCGGCGGGTAGGCGGTAACGCGGGCATCGAACCGGTTGCCGTTGTACGCCGCGCCGGGGATTAAAACGTAGTTGTGCCGCGACCAATTCGCCGCCGCGAACGCCATCCCCACAGAAATTTCGTCGCACCGAGTTTCGGCGGTAAATCGCACCGTAAGCGCAACCGCATCCGGCGCGTTCGGCGCGGCGGACGCCGCCCACTCGACGCGCAAGCAGTCGTTTCCGCACGTTAGCCGCGCCGCTCCGTCGTTTGCGTCGGCGAAAAGCGGCGCGTCGGCGCTTTCAACGGGCGTTGGGGTTCCCGGCTTGTAGCGGGTGACGGTTGCAAGGGGGCGCAAACCCACCGCATCAGCGAAAAACGCCGCTAAATTGTCGTTAGGATGGTTTGGTTGGTTCACAGCGATGTGGCTACTTCCGAAGGCGGGACCGGCTAATCGTCGGCCCAAAGCCGAACCCGTTTGGTTTCGATATGGTGTCCGACTAAAAAGCGCGTCGCCTGCAACCGTAGAAAGCGCGCTTTCTGCGAAGGGGCGAAAAACACGACCTGCGGAATCGGGTTGTTGCGAACATTGGAAAACTCGCCCCGCACGACCTCGCGCCATGTTTTACCGTCGTCGCTTGCGGAAACCGCGTACTGATCGGCGAGTTGGTTTCCCAGAAAGTTCGGCGTGTACTCGAAGCCCGCTACGCTTAGTTTTAAATCTCCGAAGTCGAAAACCACGGTGGCGTCGTCCGGCTGGGTCACAGTCGCATTGGTGAGGTACGCTTGCGGCGTCGCGGCGGGTTGTTCGTCGCCTTCCGCTCGCGCGGTTTCATGGAACAGCGCAATTTCCCGCAGAACCGCCTGCTCGGCGGATGACGACGTGATGCGAAGCCGGAAGCGCGATGATGTCACCGTGGGGAAGCGCGCGAGACGACACGCCCCAATCGCCTGCGCATGCGCGATTTCCCGCCAAGCGTCGTTTTCCCATGCGTCCAACGCCCACGCATCCACAATTTGACCCGCTTGCAAATCTTCGCGCAAACGGACGACGTTCACCTCGCGCGGAGTGGGAAGCGTCAGCGTGACCTCCCGACCCGTTTGCACACCATTTATGGGTGCGGGCGACACGTCGGCGTCATCCGCCAGATTATGGGCGAAGATCGCATCGAGGCGCGCCCGCATTTCCCGGAGCGACGCCGCATCCCCATCCGGGACGCGGCCCCGGCGATCCGGCGCGAGGTTGACCAGAAAGTTCGCGCCCCGACCGATGGATTGAAAATACAAATGAACCAGATTTTGCGGCGAGCGGACGCGCGCGTTCTCGGTTTCGTGCCAGAACCAGCCGGGCCGAATGGAAACATCGCATTCGGGGATCAGCCACGTTTCGCCGTCGCGGTCGCCCCGGTTCAACTGCTTGTGGTCGGCGACGCCGGGAACAGCCTCGCCCACGCGCAGTGTCGCCCAGCACGGATCGCCTGCGATCCCATCCTCGTTGCCCACCCAGCGCACATCCGGCCCGATGTCGGAGAACATAACCGCGTCCGGCTGTAATTCGCGCACAATCCGCCACGTTTCCGGCCAGTCGTAGTACGTTTTGGGGTCAATCTTCCGGGTTTCGCGCGCCCCGCCGTAGAAGCCGTCGCCGCCGTTCGCGCCGTCGAACCACACCTCGAAAAGCGGTCCGTAGTTCGTCAAAAGCTCGCGCAGTTGCGGGCGGTAAATGTCGGTCACGTACTCCGATGAGCCGTAAAGCGCGTTGTTTCGATCCCACGGCGACAGGTACACGCCGAACTCAAGCCCGGCGCGTCGGCATGCATCCGCGACCTCGCGCACCACATCGCCATTCCCGCCGCGAAACGGGCTGTTTCGGACCGAGTGCGGCGTGGTTTCCGTGGGCCACAAACAAAACCCGTCGTGGTGCTTGCACGTCAAAATCAGCCCCGCCATATGGGCGTCGGCGGCCACGCCCGCGATCTGACCCGCATCGAAATCCGACGGGTCGAAGACGGACGGGCTTTCGTCGCCGTAGCCCCATTCCTTATCCGTGAACGTGTTGATGGTGAAGTGGATAAAGCCGTAGAACGCGCGTTGGTGATGGCGGATCTGCCGGGGCGTCGGGACAGGGCGTGCGACGACGGGTTGGTTTTGGTCGGACGTATTGGGCATAGCGATATTTCTTTCCCACAGCGGCGTGGTATCGGCGGGCTGGTTTCTCCAAGTTAAAGGAACGGTTACGCTTTTCCTTGTTCGATAATGCGGTTTTTGCGTTGGTTCAAGCGGTTTTCGCCTTTTGCCAACGTTGGCAACCGGGAGGTCAGCGTACGTCCACGTTGGCAAAGAACAAGGCGCGCGGGTTACCCGTAGATTATTGGGTTTTATACTTCAACCGCCTTTCCTTTCACCCCAACCGCCTACCTCTTGTCCTACTCTCACCCCCTAACCCCCTCTCTCGCAAGCGAAAGACGGGGAACCAGAAAAGAACGGTTAGGTTGTCGGTCAACCAAACGTTGTGCAGGTCCGGTTCCCCCTCGTTCGCTTGCGAGAGAGGGGGTTAGGGGGTGAGAGTCCAATGGAGCGGCGCGGCTTCCGTCACGGTGACACCGTCCGGGAAAACCGCCGCGCCCACTCCGGCGACAACAAAACGGCGCAGGGAAACGGTTCCCTGTCCAACTGTGATACGCGCCGTGCCATCAGGAGAAATCTCAGCGGTTCCCCACGCGGACCCATTCGACCAGAAATGGCGGCCCGCGCCGCCGAAGCGCATTTCCCCCGTGACGCCGTCAAAGGCGAAGCCGGACAGCGTCGTGATCGCGGCCCACGACGCCATCGCGCGCGCGTAGTGATGCCCGCATTCGGCCTCGTTGAACGGCGAGCGGCGTTTCCCGTCGTAGCGGGCGCGAATCGCCCCGATGATTTGAAGGCCGCCCTCGGTCATGCCTTCCTGCAACATTCCGATAGCCGCGGTGTACTCGAAGCCGGTCATGACCTCGTTGTAGTAGGGAAACGGGCGCGCGGGGCGACGCCCAAGCGGATACGACGCCATCAGCACGGCGGCTTCATCGGCGAGCGCGAAGGTCCGCAGATGGTTGAAGTGGTCCCACAGCGTTTCCCGGAAGTTGTAGCGCATCACCGACGCGAGCGCGGCGTGGATGTTTTCCGGTTTGAGCAGGTAGCCCAGCCCGCAAACATGCGCCATGTACTGCCCGACCATTTGATCCGCCAAACAGCCCGCGCCGAGTTGCAGGTCGGGATCGGACAGGTCTTGCGCCCCCATACTTGCGTGCCGCAAACCGGGCGCGACCGCATCAGCGCCCGACGGCGGAACGACATGATGTTCGTAGTACTCGCCGTTGAACAGGTTCGCGTCTATCCACCGGGAGCCGTTCTCGAACAAGCGGCGGCATTCGTCGGCGAAATCGGTTTCGCCGAGATAGCGGGCCATTTCCTCGCCCGCGCGAAGCGCGCCCAGATACCACGTTCCCATTTGCGGATTGGGGCCGTAGTATTCCACATCCATAGTGTTGTGCTGACAGCCCTCCATCACGCCGTCCCGGTCGGCGTCCCACCCGCCCGCCACCCAGCAAAACTCCAGCGCTTTGCGGCACTGGAACCATAAGCCGCGCAAAAACGTGTCGTCGCCGGACAATCGCCAGTCCCGGTACAGTTTCATGATGCAGCCCATCTGCCCATCGGCGGCGGCAAGGCCGTCGCCGTTCGACAGGGCGAGCGGAAGCGGAACGCGGAACTGCATATGCCCGGTTTCGGCGTGGGTGGCGAACCGAAACTCGACCTCGCGCATTGTGCGCGCCAGGTCGGCCCACAAAAACGCGGTCGCCTGCTCGTAGTTCCAAACATGCGTACACGACCCGAGGCACGAGCCGTGATGGTCCCGGCAGCCTTCCCAGCTGAACAACCGTCCGTCCGGCGTGCGGAAAACGGTTTGCGTTCGCAGGGTGGAAATGTTAAACAGTGCGGCCTCCTTGACCACGGCGGGCAAATCGGCGTCGGCAAGGGCGCGTACAAACGCAACCGTTTTCGCTTCGAGCGCGGGCAACTGTTCGGCGACCCGAACCGCAGCGGCCCAGGCATCGGCGTCGCGGGCGGTGTAATAATTGCCAATCGCGGGCGACCCGACATGACAACCGTCGCCCTGCCAGTCGCCGTTTGGCGAGCCGGTGGGCGTCCACGATTGCCGATTGGGGAAATGCCAGGTCAGCAGAAAGGTTATCGCGCGACTTTGTCCGGCGGGAATCGCGACACGGGCGCAGACCGACGCGGTCGGGCGGTCCGCTTTCCCTTCTCGCTCCTCGGCGACGCCGTCGTCACTGAAATCATCCCAGAAATCTAAAAGCGAGTTGCCCCATGACAGCGTCGCCCACGACGTGCGCCGCGATACATCGACCGCCGCCGACGCGTCGCCGGTCAGAGTGGCAAGCGCCATCGTCCCCCACGTTTCCGCGTTCGGGTCCACGCCGTCCGTGCGGAAGAAAACGCCGTGTAAGTCGCCTTCGTCGCGCGCTTCGTTGCGCCCGTGTTTGGCAAGGGCGTGGATGCCGTCATCCCCGATAAAATTCGCCAGACTGCCGCACACCGAGGCCATCACCGTCATATCCGTCGTGTTGGTCAGCACGTAGCGCAGGACGGCGACCGGCAAGCCGCTCGCGTCGCTGTCACCCGGAATGAGCGGATTGAACGCTTCAATCCGAACCGCAACGGGAATGTCCGGGTCGGACAGATGAACCACGCCGAGCGGGTACGCGGCCTCGAACCGACACGACCGGAAACGCGGCAAGCCATGGTTCGGGGCGCGCGATCCCTCATCCCCTTCAAAAAGAGCGTCGGGGAGCGGCCCTTCCAAACAGCGCGCGACGGTTTCGCCGGTCGCGGTCGTGACCTGAAGGGCGAAAAACGCATGGGCGGGCGTGAAGTCCTTAGCCGGACGGTTGACGATCTCGAAATCGTGAAGGTCGCCCCGCCCGCCCAAACTGACCGTCCCGGTCCCAATTCCGCCGAGCGGCAGGGCGACACGGCCCAGATGCGCGCCCTCGTACGAGGTCAGCAGGGGCCACAGCGTTGTGTCGGAGTTTGTCATAGGATATAGTCTCAGGTCATCGAAAATACGGCGTTCGTTGTCGTGCTTCCCGAGGGGCTGAAGCCCCATCGCTGCTTGGCCCTTCGGACCAGACGTCCTGCGGACGGAATTGGAAGGATTGATTTGGATGGGGTGCGGTAGACGGCGAGGTTGTGCAAAGGTTGTGCAAGTTATCCTCTCGAACGTCTCTCAGCACAGTCAATGATCTTCTTGTTTCGTCCGCAGGACGTCTGGTCCGAAGGGCCAAGCAGCGATGGGGCTTCAGCCCCTCGGGAAGCACGACAACGCATTAGGCTGAACTCAAGCGCTGACGACGTTGCTACGAACCTTCATTATAAAAAACATGCAGGCCGTCTTTGCCCGGCGCGATAACATCCAGTCGGCCCGTCCCGCGCAGATCGGCGAGCGCGAAGTGGATTCCGCAACCCGCGCCCACGCCAATGGGGCCGTGCGAGATAACCTGCTTCGCGAAGTTCTCGCCCGTCCATTTGAAGTAGTAAATGCCCACATCGTCGAAGCCGCCCGGGTCCTGCTCGTTGGGGTGCGCCTGGTAGCGAACGCCGGTCACCAACTCGTTTTCACCATCGTCGTCTATATCCGCCCAGAACAAATCGTGGTACTCGGAGTTGAACGGATCAATGGGATGACGCGTCCATGTCCGCGCGCCATTTGCATCAAGCCCCTGTTCCCACCAGTCCAAACCATAACTATGCGAGCGCCCCACGATTAAATCATTCAAACCGTCCCGGTTCACATCCGCAACCAAAATAGGAACGCTCGCGTCGCGCCCCAGATCGAAGTCCGGGTGAAACGTCCACGCGCCGGTCAGCGAGTCGCTCTCTTGGGGGGCTTCCAGCCAGCCGTTGTTTAAGATAAAGTCGCCGCGCCCATCGCCGGTGATGTCGCCGAAGCCGAGGCCGTGGCCCTGTGGGGACGCATAAATCATGTGCGCGCTAAACGTCCCCGCGCCGCTTTCGTCCCGCCGCAGTTTATACACGACCAGCGGGTTGTTCGGCGTGTTCGGCACGATTTCCCTTTCGCCGTCACCGTCCACATCCCACGCGCGCGTGGTTTCGATACTGCCGGTTTGGGCGATGTCGTGAGCAGGCCAGTCACCATCCCGCCCGGTCCCCACGATGTTCTCGCGCCACCGGAGCGTTTCGCCCCACCACCCGCCCGTGACGAAATCAAGCCGCCCGTCCCCGGTAATATCAAGCGCAATCGTGGAAAAGTCGTCGTAGTAATCGCCGAACCGCGCCGCGCCGCCGATGACGTGCCGCATCTTAAAATCCGGCCCTTCGTACCAGAACGCGCCGGACACGATGTCCAGAACGCCATCCCCGTTCACATCCCAAACGCCCGCCGATTCAAACGCCTCGGCGGCAATCAAACGTTTCATCCATTTCACCGGCATAGTTTACGCTTTTCGTCTCCCTTGTTGTTGTGGTTCGTTAGGTTGGTGGGTTATTGTTTTGTGGGCGCCCTGCGCGGGCGGCGGTCCTCACGCCGGACGGCGCCAGCCTTACGCTGGACCGGGCATTTAGTTTTGGCGACGGGTTTAGTTGTTTTGCCGCGAAGACGGCAAAACAACTAAACCCGTCGCTGACACAAAAAGAACTGATCCAACGCATGGCGTTGGCGCCGTCCGGCGTGAGGACCGCCGCCCGCGC
>CAXUMS010000084.1:0-20988 GCA_964252165.1 uncultured Armatimonadaceae bacterium | reverse complement strand
ACGTTTTGATGTACCATCAGGTGACGCTGGGCGGAACGTCGCTGGAAAAGGTCAAACGGCACCCAACCATCGGGAACGGCGTTTTGATCGGCATGGGCGCGAAGGTCATCGGGGCGATCACGGTCGGCGACAACGCCCGCATCGGCGCGAACGCCGTTGTCACCCGCGATGTTCCCGCAAATGCGACCGTGGTCGGCATTCCCGGTAAGATCGTCAAGCGCGATGGCGTTTATGTGTCGTCCGTCAAGCCCGCGCCCGCGCAAACGCCGCCCTGCCCCGACCCCGCTCCGCCGAAGGCCGAACGCCCGCCCGTGATGGACGACGCCTTAAACGCGCTTGACCCGCAGGGCGATACCCTCGAAACCTTGCTCCGTGAACTCGCATCGCTCCGCGCTCGCGTCCACGCTTTGGAGAATGACGCCGCCCCGCCACCCGCGCGCTCCACAAGTATCGTTCCCGCCCGCGAAGCCGCCGCCGCGACCGCGCCCCGCGACGAAAACGAGCAAACCCGCCCCGTCAGTCCCAACGCCCCGCATTCCGTCCTCGATGACTGGTCCCCGGACGACATCGAAGCCGTCGTGTAGAATGCGGTTTGAGTGAAGGTTACGCCGGACGCCATGAACGATTTTCAGAAGTTGCTGATTAAAATATCGGAGCGTCCCGCTATGTACGTCGGTACCAATTCGCTCACGGCGGTATCGCATGTTCTAAACGGCTACCTGCATGGGCGTGGCGATAAGGACAGTTTCGACGGCTGGCAGGATTGGGTCGAATTGCGCTTCGGCATCTCCCACACGGCTTGGCATTGGACCCGCATTTTGCTTCACCATTACGGCGCGAATGCCGCCGTTCTTTCCGCTCTGCCAAATTTATATGCGGAGTTCCTTTCTGACCGAGAACAAAACGGCGTAGAGAAAATCAAGACGGAGCATAGGGCCAGATTCCACCTTGCTGATGGCGTTATCCACGTACCCGCATCAACTGCAACCGCTCCGTTAGACCAAAACATTGTTCATAAAGATGAAATCGTCCGGTACCTTGAGCAATGCGAAGGGAACGAACTTGCCGATATTTTGCGCCAAGTTTTCGCCACAAGACCGGAAGGCAAAGACGAGGGGTTGGTCGCGCAGAATCAAATGGTGTTTGGCGTGGCGTCGCGGGAAAATCAAGCGGAGGACGAGGGCGTTATTTGGGGGCCGTGGATAGTACACGCCGTAGCATATTTCAACCCGGCGAAGTACCCTGACGGTGACTTCCGGGGTGACCCGTTCGTTCAGTTCGGTAACTGCGCTAATTGCAACCTTCCCGTTTGCTCGCACGTCAAGAACGCTCTTTGCCCCGTTTGCAACGAACCCGTCTACTTGACGTAGCGGCCAAAGGACGGTGCGGTCCGTGCTTGAGCCGCATATCCGCGGTTGCGCTCCTTTGTTTGAACGCCACATCGTTTCACGATGCATCTCCACACGAAAAAGCGGCAATAAGACAACCTAATCAAACGCTTCGGCTACGACCGATAATTTCCCCAGTCGGGCGGAACCGATGGTACACTGTAGACGCCGAGAAGACGCCAGGAACCCTGACGCGCGCATGAAACATTTGCGGCGTTTGCTCCCTCTAAAGGGTAACGCGGCGCGCCATTTCTCCTACGTTTTTTTCGTTTTGTCCTGACAACGGTTTTACGCCAACCAACCGCCCTTATCACTCGTTGCCGACCCGCAGAAAGTTTGTCCCCTCCATGTTGAAGCGTGAGCAGAAACGCACTATCTTTATCGCCTCCTCCCTTGTTGTCGTTGGCGGAGGCGCGCTCGCCGTGGGGCTTGCCGCCGCGTCGGCGTCCAGCCAGCAGGCCCGTGACGCGGGCGTGATCGCAAGCGGCGTCAAAATCGCGACGGTCCCGGTCGGCGGCTTGACCCGCGAGGCCGCGCGCGAAAAGGCGCGCGACTGGGCGCGCAAACAAGACGCGCAGGTGGTCACGCTTACCGCCCCGGTTTCCGGCAAAAAATGGAACTGGACCCTCGCCAGCGCGGGCGGACGCTGGGATTTGGATACCGCCGTGGACGAGGCGTTTCAGGTCGGCAAGGAGGAGACGCTGATCGCGCGCGTGATGAACAATGGACGGTCTCGTGACGTGACGATTGCGCCCGAGTTCAAACTGAACGAGGCGCAACTCACTAAGTGCGTCGCCGGTATCGCGCCCAAAGTTCACACGCCCGCCCGCAACGCCCGCGCGACGATGAAGAACGGCTCTTTGACGCTCTCGAGGCCGGAGCGCAAGGGCATCAAGTTAGATGTCGCGCAAACGGTCGCCTCGCTTTTGAAAAACGGCCCGCAGGCCCTCAAAGACGGCGAAACGGCGAAGATAGTCGTGACCGAGGAAAAGCCCGCCGTCACCGCCGCCGATCTGGGACAAGTCGGAACGCTGATCGCGTCGTTCTCCACGGACTATGGCTCGTCGTCGTCGAACCGCCGCCACAATGTGGAAACCGCCGCGAACCATATCAACGGGACCTTGCTTGCGCCGAACGGCGTGTTCTCGTACAACGACATTGTCGGCCCGCGCGACCGCTCGCTCGGCTGGCGCGACGCGCCGACGTACCAGGATGGGCAGGTCGTGCCGGGTCCGGGCGGTGGCGTTTGCCAGGTTTCGACCACGCTGTACAACGCGGTTTTGCGCGGGAACCTCAAGGTGGTGCAACGCTCGCACCACTCCATGCCGGTGCATTATGTTCCCGCCGGGTGCGACGCCACGGTCGCCTACGACTCGATTGATTTCAAGTTTCAAAACTCGACGCCCGGTCCGCTTTATGTTCATGCCCGAGCGCGCGGCGGGCGGTTGACATTTAATCTGTACGGCAAAGCGCCGGAGCGCAAGTTTACCGCCGATGTGTTCGCGGGCAGTCGGCACGGAAACCGCTCGGGCGGCTTTACAGTTTCGTCGTTTCGCGTGATCAAGTTCGAGGACGGCGAAACCGTTCGCGAAGTCTTGTCTACCGACACGTACCGCGCCCCCGCCGCGCATGGCGACTCACCCCGCCGCGTTGCGTCGTCGCGTCGCCGTCGTCGCCGGTCGTCGCCGGTTGCGGTGCGCGCTTCGCGTCCCGCCGCGCCTTCCGTCACCGTCGCCGCCGCAGGGCCATCGGCGTAACGGATTGACCCGTTTGCTGTGTCCGACAAAATCGCCCCGCATGGATCAGCCGTGCGGGGCGATTTTATTTTGCGCTACTTGGGACACGAAACCGCGCTTACACGCCGAAGGCGTCACGAAAGGCTTGCGGGGCGCGCACGGGCTTGCCGGTTTGGGGCGAGATGAACGCCCCGCGCGTTTCCGCCGTCGCGATCAGGCGCCCGGAGCGTTGTTCGGTCAGGCGATAATCCAAAGCGAGCGATGCGGCTTTCACGTCGCGGAACCGCCCGGCGACTATAACCACATCACCGTAGCGGGCCGGGCTGAGATAGCGGATGTGCGCTTCGATAATCACCAACTGAACGTTGTGGCGCGCGAAGTCGTGGAACGACAACCCGACCAGGCGCAGGTACTCCGAGCGCGCTTCCTCGATATAGTTGAGGTATACGGAATTATTGACATGACCGAACGAATCCAACTCGTACGTGCGTACTGGGATGGTCGCGACGAGAGGAAGTAGGTCAGGGTCCGATTCAGCGGTAAACATAGTGTTAAACAGGAAACGGCGCGGCCCCAAAGGGCCGCGCCGTTTTTTTCAAATGAGAGTCATGCTACGCATTTGTTACTTGGCGAAGTAGTCCGCGTTCAGTTGGATAAAATTCTTCCACTGCGCCGGGACCTCATCTTCCATGAAGATGGCGTCCACCGGACACTCCGGCTCGCACAAACCGCAGTCAATGCACTCGGTCGGGTCAATATACAACTGCGTGTCGTCATCCCCGCCGTGAATGCAATCCACGGGACACACGGCGACGCACGACTTGTCTTTAACGCCAATACACGGTTCGGCTATCACATATGCCATATAAATCAATTTCTCCGTCTATGTAACCGCCATCAAACACGACGCGACGCGCGCGTCCCCACAAGCGGCCTTTATTACGCGCCCATTATAACCATTCCCCAACGGCAACGCAAGGAAACCGATTGATCCGACGTTCTTAGCCGCCGCTTCCGGTGATGGGCTTTGCGCCCGTCGTCGCCGCATTCGCGTTGGGCGCGGTTCCTGCGCCGTTGTTTGTAGCGGTTGCGCCGGGCGGCGTGGTGTCGATCGTGGTTGCTGCGGAGGCGGCGTCCGGCGTTTCCACCATCGTAATCGGTTTATCGTTTCCGGCGACGATGGGTTTTGAGCCTTTGCCGAACGGCGAGTACGCGTACGCGAGCTTGTTTTTCGCCTTGATCTTGGCGAGGTTCGCCAGCTTCTCCTCGCCCTTCGGGAACGATACGACCCGGTTATCCCCGTCCGAAATGTAGCGCTGGTACGCCCCGCCCGTTCGGGTCAATTCTTTAAGCCAGTACCGGAACCCATTTACCGAATCCACCGGCGAAATCCGCTCCAGGCGAAGCGGATTGTAGCCCTTAGCGAACGGCGAAACCATCGGGCGATACGCGGCGTCCATGACGGCGTCGTAATTGTACGCCTGCCCCTCGTACGTTCCTTTGGCGAGATACTGCCAGTTCTTGCGATCTTTGGGGAAAATCCCCATAGGAACCGCCATCGTGCGAATCCGCACCTTCGGCGACGCCTTCACCAGTTCGTTGTTGGCGTTCCCGATCTCCGCTTGAAGCTGCGCGGGCGTCATGTGGCGCGAACTGCGGTGGAGCGTGGTATGGTTCCCGATCTCCATACCATTGTCCACGAGATACGCGATTTTCTGGTCGCCGAGGCCGCGCTGACCAAACGGTTCATCGGTCGCTTTGGAGTGCGGAAGCGCAAAGAACGTCGCGCGCATCGCCCAATCCGGATGCTTCTTGTGAAAAGAGTCCATCACGCCGAGCGCGCAGTTGGGGTCAATCCGAAGCGCTTTACCGGTGTCATCGAGTCGGAACTGGGTTGCGCGGGCGTCATCGAAGGTCAGAACTACGGGCGACTTGCCAGCGGGAAGATCCATCGTGTCGTTCACCGCATCGCCCAGATTTACAGGCCGGAATCCCGCCTGGTACAGGAGTTCCAAATCTTGTTTGAATGAGTCCACGGATCGCACCAAACCGGGATCGCGCGGATACGGCTTGCCGCCGATCTCGTGATACATTATCACCGGAATGCGCCCGAGTTCGTTGGGGCGGAGCGCGGCGTAATCAATCGCGGGCGGTGAGGGAACGACCTTTTTGGGCTTGACCGGCGGGGCCGCCTTTGATGTCGCGCCGACGCCGCCCATCTTGGATTTGATGAACGAGCAACCTGCGCCTCCAAGCGTAGCGGCGGCGAACAGGGAAACCAAAGCGACGTTTGCGATCAGGCGAACATGCGAGGGGCGGGAACGAAACACGGGGTTTTTCTTCCTTTGCGCCGGAGGCCGGGCAAGCAATTTAAGCAAACAATGGGACGCGTTCATTATACAGCGGAGCCTTCGCCCGCGCCGCAAATCATCGGCCTTTGGCAAACGAAAATCACGGGGAGCCACGTTGGCGCGTAAGTTTGTTATCAGTCCGACCAAGCTACGGACGTACTATCAGTGCCAGGCGATGTACCGCCTGGAGTACATTGACAAAATCGGCAAGTTTTACCACCGGGCGCGGGCGGGTTTCGCGTTCGGTCACTCGCTTCACCGCGCGCTCGACGCCTTTCACAACGCGGGCGGAACCGAAACTGTGACGGCGGAAACGCTTACCGCGTCGCTCGATTCGGTTTGGGTCGCCAAAGGCTACCAAGGCGGCGAACAAGAAGAAGCGTTCCGTACCGAAGGCGTCCGCATTTTGCAGGAGTATCACACCGCGCAGGTAGCGACACAGGAAGCCGTGCGTATCGAGGCCGAGGCGAAAGGCGAGGCCCCGCCGCCCCCGCCCCAATTGTTGTTTACGGAAAAAACGCTTCGTGTGGATCTGTCGCCCGATGTCGCCCTGTCAGGCCGGGTGGACAGGGTGGACGAACACCACGACGGCTCTTTGGAGATCGTGGACTATAAATCGGGACGCTCCACCGTCACCGACGAGGATGTGTCCGGCTCGCTCGCGTTATCCATCTACCAATTATTGCTCAAGGCGAAGATGCCGGACCGCCGCGTGTTCG
The DNA here is from genome assembly GCA_964252165.1 of uncultured Armatimonadaceae bacterium. Lineage (GTDB taxonomy): Bacteria > Armatimonadota > Armatimonadia > Armatimonadales > Armatimonadaceae > CAXUMS01. The sequence continues at coordinate 14,794 of CAXUMS010000084.1, read as the reverse complement.
CCACGCTTGTCGCGCTACGGACCGGGGCGTCCGGCTCGCACGAACTCACCGAAGAGGAGCGGGAAGCCCTCGCCAGCGAGTGTTTGGAGACCGGCGAGATTATCCGGACCAAAGACTGGGAAAATGTACTTCCCGTCGTCAACGAACACTGCCCCTATTGCGATTTCCTCCCCCACTGCGAGAAGTTCTGGCGCAAACAAGCGCGGGAAAACCGGATTTAACAACGTGGATTGCATTATCAAGAACGCGAAGGCTCACGCCCGCCACTTGATAGACTTTATAGCCCTGTTTGGCCGGTAATCGAAGACAGGCGCATTCCTCCGTTGACTCCTTTTTCTTGACATAGTCTTTTCTTGACAAGATCCAGATTAGGTGTAACTATAATACCGTGCAAGCAAGTGCGGAAACGCTAAAGGAAAAGTTGCGGGCGGCGGGGATGCGGGTTACCGCGCCCCGTCTTGCGGCGCTTGCGGCGGTATATAGCGGTGGGCATCTCAACGCCGACGCTATCGCCGTCGCCGCACGCGCGCGCGTCGGTAGCCTTTCCCGTCAGGCCGTTTACGACAACCTTCACGCCCTTTTGGAGGCGGGACTAATACGACGTATCGAACCCGCATACGGCCCCGCCCTTTATGAAGCGCGGGTAGGCGACAACCATCATCATCTGGTTTGCGGGCAATGCGGCCTTGTTGAGGACGTGGACTGTGTCGTCGGACATCGTCCCTGTTTAGAGCCGGTCACGACGCGCGGATTTATTATCGCGGAAGCCGAAGTCACCTTCTGGGGCGTTTGTCCCGCCTGCCAGAAGACGGCCCCGCCCCGCGAAACCGAATAACAATTAACCCAGGAAGAAAAAACAATGGAAAACGACACGCCTACGGGTACGCCCGTGTGGGATGTGAATGAAAGCGAAGCGACCGCGCACACCAATGGAAGCGCGCAAAGCGTCGGCGACCACGAAACGCCGACGCCCGTGTGGGACGTGAACGGCGAAAGCGAAGAAAATATAGAAAAAGAAGTCCGGGCGCAGAGCCACGGGCAGGGCGAAAGCCACGCCAATGGCGCCGCTCAGTGTCCGTTCCACGGGGGAGACTTCAAGCGCACAGCGGGTGGCGGTACGCGTAACCACGACTGGTGGCCCAACCAGTTAAAATTGAACGTTCTGCGCCAGCACTCTACCTTGTCCAACCCGATGGGCGAAACGTTCAACTACGCGGAAGCGTTTAATTCACTCGATCTTGCCGCCGTGAAGCAGGACATCTTCGATTTGATGACCACGTCCCAGGACTGGTGGCCCGCCGACTATGGTCATTACGGGCCGTTCTTTATTCGGATGGCGTGGCACAGCGCCGGAACGTACCGTATCGCCGACGGTCGCGGCGGGGCGGGGTCCGGTTCCCAGCGCTTCGCGCCCCTCAACAGCTGGCCGGATAATACTAACCTCGACAAGGCGCGTCTGCTCCTCTGGCCGATCAAAAAGAAATACGGCGCGAGCCTTTCGTGGGCCGACCTGATGGTGCTTGCCGGCAACTGCGCCCTGGAATCAATGGGCTTCAAAACGTTTGGCTTCGGCGGTGGTCGCGAGGATATCTGGGAGCCGGAGGAAGACGTTTACTGGGGACCGGAGAAAGTGTGGCTGGGAGACGAGCGGCATACCGGTGACCGCCAGTTGGAAAGCCCGCTTGCCGCCTCGGTGATGGGACTTATCTATGTCCATCCCGAAGGCCCCAACGGCAATCCCGATCCGCTCGCGTCCGCTCGGGACATCCGGGAAACATTTGGTCGCATGGCGATGAACGACGAAGAAACGGTCGCGCTGATCGCGGGCGGTCACTCGTTCGGCAAAACGCACGGGGCGGCGGATCCCGGCGAGTATGTGGATTTGGAACCGGCGGCGGCGGGTATCGCGGAGCAGGGCAAGGGCTGGAAAAACTCGTTCGGAACCGGCAAAGGCAACGACACGATTACGAGCGGCCTCGAAGGTGCCTGGACAACCACGCCGACGCAGTGGAGCAACAACTACTTCGAGAACTTGTTCGGTTTCGAGTGGGAGCTAACCAAAAGTCCCGCCGGGGCGCATCAGTGGAAACCGAAAAACGATGCCGGGGCGGGTACGGTGCCGGACGCGCACGATCCCAACCGGAGCCATGCTCCGTTTATGCTGACGACGGACCTGGCCCTGCGGTTAGACCCGGCGTATGAGAAGGTTTCGCGACACTTCCACGAGAACCCGGACGCTTTCGCCGACGCCTTCGCCCGGGCCTGGTTCAAGCTCACGCACCGCGATATGGGGCCGCGACCCCGCTACCTCGGCCCGGAAGTCCCGCCGGAAGAGTTGATCTGGCAGGACCCGGTTCCCGCCGCGACGCATGAACTGATTGACGCAAGCGACATCGCCGCCCTGAAGGCGCAGATATTGGCGTCCGGTCTTTCCATATCCCAACTGGTTTCGACCGCCTGGGCGTCGGCCTCCACGTTCCGTGGATCGGACAAGCGGGGCGGCGCAAACGGCGCGCGCCTCAGCCTGTCCCCGCAGAAGTTCTGGCAGGTCAATCAGCCGGTTCAACTGGAGAACGTTCTAAACACGCTTACGAGTATCCAACCCGCGTTCAACAGCGCCGCACAGAGCGGCAAACAGGTGTCGCTTGCGGATTTGATCGTGCTGGGCGGATGCGCGGGCATCGAGCAGGCGGCCCAAAACGCCGGTTCGACCGTGACCGTACCGTTCACACCCGGACGAACCGATGCGTCGCAGGAGCAAACCGACGTGGTTTCCTTCACCGTCCTCGAACCGAAGGCCGATGGATTCCGCAACTACCACACGCCCGGCTATCCCGTACCGGCGGAGGATATGCTGATAGACAAGGCGCAACTGCTGACGCTTTCCGCGCCGGAGATGACGGCGCTGGTGGGCGGTATGCGCGTGCTGAACACGAACTGGGATCAGTCCAAGCACGGCGTCTTCACCGACCGCCCAGAAGCGCTCACCAACGACTTCTTCGTCAACCTGCTCGATCTGGGAACGACATGGAAGGCGACATCGGAGGCCGAGGAGGTTTTTGAAGGTCGTGATCGCGCAACCGGGGCGGTCAAATGGACGGGTACCCGTGCGGACCTCATCTTCGGTTCCAACTCCGAGCTAAGAGCCATCGCGGAAGTCTACGGGTGGGAAGGTTCTCACGGAAAGTTCGTACAGGACTTTGTCGCGGCCTGGACCAAAGTGATGAACATCGATCGCTTCGATCTGGTCTAACCAGTTCGGCTGATCTGACTAAACAACCCCGGTTCCTTGGCTCCAAGTTTGGAGCCAAGGAACCGGGGTTGTTTTTTGCGAGCAAGATTTCGGTTTAAAGTCCGCTTCCCGTTTGCGTTACTTTTCCATGCCAACAGCCCGGTTCAACTGCTGGGTATCGTAGTAGCCTCGGAACTGGCTGATTTTGCCGTCGTCGCCGAACACAAGCAGGGTGACGCCATCGTACTCCGCCGATCCTTCCGCGTGGTCCGCGCCGGTTCCTTTCGTGGTCCAAAAAAGTCCTGCCGCGTTTTCGCTCGCGGTAATCTGGTGGAAGTGCGAGAACGCCTTGCCCAGCGTTTTCTTGTAGTCGCTCCAGAACGCGCGGATCTGGTCGGTTCCGGTTCGCGACTCGCCGGTGAGCGCGAGAGCGGCGTTGGTCAGGGTGGCGTCCGGCGCGTACAAATTCACCAGCGCATCAAGGGCGTCGCCACCGTCACCCTCGGCCTCTTCGAGGGCGTGGAGAGCAGCGATAAACGTGTCAGCCTTTTCGCGAATTGCTTGGGTTTCCATAAAAACGGTCTGTCTTTCTACATCTTCGGTAAAGGCGCAGGCAGGGCGATAAGATAACGCCTTCCCGCCTGCGCGCTACGTAGGTTTTCCGCAGGCGGCGATTGGTCAAACCTTTTTGAACGCGTGGCATCAACGTGTAATCGTGATTTTGCTCAAACCGCGCGGGTGGTCGGGGTCAAGGCCGCGCGCGACCGTCAGGTGATACGCAAGAAGTTGCGCGGGCAAAATGTCGAGGAGCGGCGACAAAAGTTCCGTGCCAGGATCGGTGAGCGGAATATCGGCTTCGCCCTCGGCGGCGAGGCGTAAAACGCGCGCCCCCTTCGCCTCCAATTTTCCGGCAACATCAGACATCGTTTCGGCGGTTTTCCCACGCGGCAGAAACAAAAGGCACGGCGTCCGGGTCGCAACCGACGCAATCGGGCCGTGAAGGAGATCGGCGGAGGAGAACGCCTGCGTTGTCGTATAGGTAGTCTCGGCGATCTTCAGGGACGCTTCAATCGCGGTGCAAAGGTGCAAGCCGCGCGCGACGGCGAGCATCCGCTCGGCGTGGATCAGCGTTTGCGCCAGTTGCCGCGTCGGTCCGCCGACCGCTTCCAGCGTCCGCTCGGCGTGTTCGGCGATATGCGGCAGGTTTTCCGTCAGATCGGTATTGCCGCTCCAAAGCGCGGCGAGAAGCGCGAACACGGCAAGTGTCGTGGTGTACGACTTCGTCGCCGCAACCGCCTGTTCGACCCCGGCATGGCACGGTAAAACGTACTCGGCGATCTGAGCGAGATCGGACGATTCCGTATTCGTAATCGCCGCCGTCAGCGCGCCCGATTTGCGCGCCTGCGTGACGACCTCGTTGATATCCTCGCCCATTCCACTTTGCGAAACGCCGATAACCAGGGCGTCACGGTAGGCGACATTGGCATCGAAGAGCGTGTGGACGGACGGGGCCGCGAGCGCGACCGGAATACCGCACGTGATTTGAAACAGGTACTTGGCGTAGGTCGCGGCGTTGTCCGATGTGCCTCGGGCGGCAAGCACGATAAAACGCACATCACGCCGCTTGGCCTCGGCGACAAGGCGGATAGCGGCCTCGCGCCCGGCTTCCAACGTATGCGAAAGCGCGGCGGGCTGTTCGCGGATTTCATTTAACAGAATTGAAGTCATGGTTTTGACGGGTTCCTCGAAGCGTTCTTCTCGTCGTCATCATACGCCGATGCGACCAAGCGGGCAAGCGGTGAATCCGGCTCCACACTGGCAAGTTCCTGGAGCGCGCCCGCCGCGCCGCGCTGTCGAACCGCATCTTGAACGTGCGCGGCGGACGGGTCGCCGGGTTCATCAAAGCGCAGGGCGGCGGCGATAACGCGGGCGACATGATGCGGCGTGACACCGTGTCCGAGGCAAAGCAGGCCCGCGCCGACAAGGCGGTCATCCGCGCGCAGTTTGCGGGCCGGGTCGCGGCCCACGCGCGCAACCGTGTCGCCGAGGGCGCGGTTGCGGAAGCGGCGGAGGAGGTCGTCCTCGTGCGCGCGTTGCTCGCGGGCGTCGAGGTTATAGGCGCGGACGAGGGCCGCGCCGGTTTCTCCCCAGAAGCCGCGCAGGACGTCAACCAGTTTGGCGTCTTCGGCGGCCTGCCAGATGTAGTCGTGTCCGCGCAAACGGCCCCGGTACGCGAGAAGCGCATGACCGCCGTTGTGCGTGAACAGTTTGCGCGCGACATAGGCGGCGAAGTTGTTTTTGGGAAGAAGGCCAGGAATCACTGGTACCTCTCCAAGCCACGCGGCGCCGTCAATGGGCAATTCGGCGTACGGTTCGGCGGCGACAAGAAGCGGGTTCTCCGCCAAAAGCGCAGGCGTGGGCGGCGGAACCATGCGCCCCACCGATGCGTCCGCAAAAGCGACATTGCGCGCGAAATAAGTCCGCAGGTCTACGTTATCGCCGAGGGCGTTTTCGACCGAGCGGCGCAACAAATGCGCCGCGCCCGCCTGGTTTTCACAACAAAGAACGTTGAGCGGCGGGGCGACGGCGTTTTGCCATCGGCGCGCAACGCCGCGCGCGAGAGCCGCGCCCAACTGCTGAAACGCGTTCGCGCCCACAGCGGTGCAGGCGAACGCGCATTGTTCAAGAGCCGAGCCAACCGCGTCAAGGTCACTTGCCAAAACGCCGCGAACCGGGGCGATGGTCAGATCACGCGCGCCGTTGTTGTCCGTCAAGCGAAGCGGATACGCGTTGTCGCGGTTTAACGCATGGAGGAGAACGGTATCTACGTCCGCGAATGTTACCGCATGATTTCCCTCGGTCCATAACTGCCCGAGGAAGCCGCGACCAATCGCCCCGGCCCCGAACTGAACCACAAAAGGGCGGGCGTTTTTCATTGATTTATCCGGTTACAACGCGAACGCAAGCGGCAACAGTTCCGCAAGCGTGGTTTCGCGCACGACATCCCCTGCCGCATCGAGCAGGTAAACCGGAACCGGCGCCGCGCCGTCCCCCTTCGGCGCGAACTCGGTCAATACCTGACGGCACGCCCCGCACGGCGTCCCGCCATCCTCGGTCGCGACCGCAACCGCCGTCACGACGGGCGGCGAGCCGCCCGCAATCGCCGCAAAAATGGCGGTTCGCTCCGCGCAGTTGCACAAGCCGTACGAGGCGTTCTCGATATTGCACCCGCCCCACACGCTTCCATCGCCCATGCGGACCGCCGCTCCGACGCGGTACTTCGAGTACGGCGCGTAGGCGCGGGTGCGGGCGGAAACGGCGGCGGTTGTTAGTTCGTTATCCATAGTTGGGTGTTGGGTGTTGGGTGTTGGGTGTTGGGTGTTCGGTGTTGGGTGTTGGGTGTTCGGTGTTCGGAGAATACCGTTTGCGTTGTTTCGAGGAGATAAATCTCCTTGAAACAACGCAAGCGGCGAAACAACAAACTTTACTCCCGGAAGTTCACAATCGTCGCGCCCGCGCCGCCGTCGTCGGGGTGCGCGAGGGTAAACGAGGAAATACGGCTATCGTCTTTCAGGAAATCCCAGATCGCTTTGCGGAGTTGCCCGGTTCCCTTGCCGTGGATAATACGTGCGGTCGGAAGGTTCGATGCGTAGGCGTCATCCAGGTACTTGTCGAGTTTGGGCAGGGCGGCGTCAACGCGCTGGGCGATCAGCGAGATCTCGGTCGAGATGTTTTCCACTTTGGAGGCGACCAGGGCGTTCGCGCTGCGCCCGCCGCGCGCAAGGCCGACCAGCGGCGCGCGCGCCCCGCCGGGCGGATCTTTCTTCGCCGCCGTATCACTCTCGTCCGGCGGGTAAGCGGAATCGCCCTTCGCGTTCCCACCCTTCTTCTCGGAACGCACCGCCGATAGCGGAACCGTGACGCGCATCACGCCGACCTGCACGGACACCTCGCCGTCGGCGGAATGCGTCATCACCTCGCCCACCGCGCCGCCGAGCGAGAGAACGCGCACCTTCTCGCCCTTTTTCAGCAGTTGCGGCACATCGGCCTCGTCCACCGGTAGTGGGTCCTTCTCGAACCCGATACCGCCGATAAGCTCTTCCGACGTTTCCTTCATCCGCTTGCGGGCGGATTGCGTTTTGCGGCCTTCCTTGCCCAAGCGACGCAGTTCCCCGATGATGTTTTCCATCTTCTCGGTGTTGCGCTTGATCAGAACTTGCGCTTCCTGCGCGGCGCGCTCCTTCGCCTCGCGGCGCAGAATTTCCAGATCCCGCAGCCGGGCCTCGTATTTGGATTTCAGATCGTCCAACTCGCGCGCCAAACGCTCGGCCCGCCGCCGCTCGTCGTCGGCGATACGCTTGGCTTTTTCGAGCCGCTGCATCACCATTCCGGTATCCGCCGCCGCCTGCCCAATATTGCCGATGGCCTCGTCCACCACCGCGTTCGGCATTCCCAAACGCCGCGTGATGTGGAACGCGTTCGATGAGCCGGGAACGCCCTGCAAAAGGCGGTACGTGGGGCGCAAACTTTCCGGGTCGAACTCCACGGCGGCGTTTTCGATCTGATCGCGCGAGTACGCGAACTCTTTGAGTTCGCCGTAGTGCGTGGTCGCAATCACGCGCGCATTGTGCGTGAGCAGATACGACAAAATGGCTTTCGCAATCGCCGCGCCCTCGGCGGGGTCGGTTCCGGCCCCCAACTCGTCCATCAAAACCAGAGCGCGCGTTCCGACGGTTCGCAGAATGCGGACGATGTTGACAATGTGCGCGGAAAACGTGGAAAGGCTTTGCTGAATAGATTGCTCGTCGCCAATGTCAGCGAACACCTGGTCGAACAGCGCGAGTTCGCTCCCGGATGCGGCGGGAATATGAAGTCCGGCCTGCGCCATCAGGGTAAGGAGGCCGACGGTTTTCAGCGTAACGGTTTTGCCGCCCGTATTGGGGCCGGTGACCAGCAAAACTTTGTACTTGTCGCCGAACGAAACGGAGATGGGAACCACGTGGTCGGGGTTGATAAGGGGGTGACGCGCGTCCCGGAGACGTATCAATCCGGCCCGGTTGAATGCGGGTTCGACCGCCTTCATATCATCGGCCAGGCGCGCTTTGGCGTTGGCTAAATCCAAACCGGCCAACACCTCGACCGTGCCGTAAATCTTGGTGGCGACCCGGGCGACGCTCGCGGTAATCTTGCGAAGAACGCGGTCCATTTCCTGACGCTCTTTTCCCTCCAACTGCCGCAGTTCGTTGTTCATCTCGACGATCGCCATCGGCTCCATGAACAGGGTGGCGCCGGATGCGGATTGGTCGTGGACAATGCCCTTGAACTCGCGCCGAAACTCGGCCCGCACCGGCAAACACCGCCGGTCGTCGCGGAGGACGATCAGGGCGTCCTGAAGCATCGTGCGGTACGACGCGGAGTTCAAAATTTGCTGAAGGCGGTCATTGATGCGGGTCGTGGTTGTCCGCATTTGCGACCGGACGGAGGCGAGCGTGGCCGAGGCGGAATCCAGCACATCGCCGCTCCGTCCAATCGCCTGCTCGATCTCGCCGGTGAGTTGCGGGAAATCCTCGATAGCCTGCGAACGGTCGGCAAGGAGCGGGGCTTTTTCCGCGTTGCGCCCGATAAAGTTGCGAAGGCGCGACGCGGTTAAAAGCGTGGACGCCATTTCTAAAAGTTCGGACGGCGTCAGTGGTTGCTCGACCTCGGCCCGCACCAGAAGCGGGCGCACATCGCTGATTCCGCCAAGCGGCATTCCGCCGTGCTGGGCGGTGAGTAGGCGCGCCTCGGTGGTTTCCTGCTGACGCTCGCGCACGAACGCCCCGACCGGCGACGGCGCAAGTTCGCGCGCCCGTTGCGCGCCCAAAGCGCACGCGGCCCGCTCCGCAAGCATCGTTGTGATCGCCCCGTATTCCAGCACGCGGAGCGTATGCTCGTCGTACTCCGACGGCGCCGCCGTTGTCGCCCGCGACGCGTCCCGGTTTGTTCTGTCCATTAAAGCCATGTTCGTTATATCTGTATCGCCCCGACGTGCGCGTTTGGAAAACACGCTTTGGTTCTCGCCCTTTTCTACCCATTTATTATAACCGGGCGCGCGGCGGCAAACAAATACGGCAAACATTGCCAATCGGCAGGTTATAATTTAACTGTCTGCATTGAACCGTCTCAAAATGTCACGAACCTACCGCTACATTGGTCCCGCTGACTTGGCGTGTCCATCGCAAGAACCGCCCCAACGGACGTGCGTTCGACAGGCGCAAGACGTTCTACGGTGGATGAGCGAAACCGGACAAACGCTCGACGCCGCGCGTTCAGTGGTCGCGACGTTTGTGGTAGATACAACAGGCGCGTTATGGATCGCGGACCGCCACTCCGAGCATGTCCAATGCGCGCGGGGTCAGGACGTTCTTTCGGCGGGTGAGATGACCTTCACGCTTAACAAGGGAAGCGCCGAGGTTTCCGCAGTCACGAACCAATCCACCGGCTACTGCCCTGAGCCAACGAGTTGGACTGCTGTCACCGCCGCGTTGGAACGCACCAGTTTGCCGCATCCATCCGCATTTACAACGGAATTTATCTTTCGGTCTTGCCCCGCCTGCGGCATGACCAATATCGTCAAAGACGGCTGGTTCTTCTGTGGCGTTTGCGACGGCGTCTTGCCCGCGCCGTGGAATTTTTATGTGTGAGACTTTACGTTGGTTCCGAAACGGGATGCAAGCCGAGTTGGTGTAAAACTTCGCGCTGGCGCACCACGCCGGTGTGGTTGGTTTGTAGTCGGGATATAGTTGCGCGTCCGGTCGGCGTCAAACCGAGAATGAAACGGAAATCATCGCTCCATTTGAAATGCGTTTCCCAGCGATCACGACGCGGGTGAAACAACGAGGCGAGTTGTTCGGTCGCCGGATCAAGGGCTTCGGTCGCGTCCTGCTTGCGTTCATTGCAACTTCGACAAGCGAGGGCAAGGTTGGTTAAGTCATCCGTTCCGCCTTTAGCGCGCGGCTGGATATGATCCACAGCGAAACGTCCGGCGTTGAACTCTTCCGGGTAGCGGCAATACTCGCACACGCCACTTGCCTGAAGAACGACCTGCGCGCGAAGCGCCTCCCCAACAACTGCCATAGTAGGTTGGGTTTATTCCGGTCGAATTTCGAGTCGCGCCATCATGTCGCGGAACGAAACGCCGCGCAACTGGGCGAGTTTACCGATGATTCGGAGGCGTTTGGCGTTCTGCAGTTCGCGCTCTTCGATGAGAACAAGAAAGCGTTCGCGGTCGGCTTCGGTGAGCGTCCCCGCGTCGCTTCGCTCTCGCAGGGCGCGGAACTCACGGGTCTGCTCCGGCGGAAACAGCGTTTGCAGGCGCAGTAACAATTCCGCTTCCGACTCGGGCAAAACGTCGGAGCGCAGTTGTTGACGAATGCCATCCGTCACAAAGGCGGTGACATCTTTGCCTTGCAGACGCGCCGCCGCCTGCAACGGCGCTTCCCATTCAGCGGGCAAATCTAATGTAATCGTCATAAGTAAATTTTACCGCCGCAACTGCTTGCTGTCCGAACTAGCGAGCCGCCGACCGCGTACACGGCGTTGTACCCGATGCGCTTGCCGTACATCTTCGCGTCCGGGCGACGCTGTTGTAATCGTCGCCCCGCAACAACCAGATCATCGGCGATTTCGTAGTCTCCGCTTTCGATGTCAATGGAGACGATTTTGCCGATGTTGTCTTGGGTTTCCAAAAGCGCGCGGAGATGGGTTTCGTAAATTTCTTGCCCGCGCCGCCCGATCTCGTCGCCGCTAACCGTTGTTGTCATTGTTTTCGCCTCGCTACAATTATACAAGTCCCGCGAGCATCCGCTCAAATTCCACTGTTAAAGCAGGCGTGACAGGTACGAGCGCGCACGCGACAGGCCGCGCTTTTCGCCGTCCACGGTTCCGTTGTAGCGGAAATCTTCGAGTTCGATGGCGATGACGCCGTCGAAGCCCGCCTGCGCGAGGCGTGGGCAAATCAACGACCAATCCGCAACTCCCTCGCCGGGAATGGTATAACGCCACGCGCCGTCGCCGAACGCGACCGATTTGGCCCAAGTCGGGCTGATGTCGCCGTACAGGTACGCGCCCTCGGCGTCCGGCGCGGTGTCCTTGCCGTGGGCGTGGATAACGCGCGGGGCGAACTCGTTGAGAAAGCGGCGGTAGTCCACGCCCACCCGGATCAGGTGCGACGGGTCGTAGTTGATGCCGAACGCGTCGGTGGGAACGGTCTCGAACATCGCACGCAACGTTTCCGGCGTGACGCCCAGCGCGGAGTTATTGGGGCCGGGCCAGCCCTCGACCGCGATACGAACGCCCAACCGTGCGGCCTCCCGGGCGACGTCGGGGAACGACGATTTCCAGTAATCGAACGAATTACGCTTTGACTGGCGGGCGTCGGCGGGGAAGAACACGCAGAACGCCTTGTCGCCGCCCAGGTCTTTGATCGCCTGCAGGCGCGCGATTCCCTCCTCGACGCCCTCTTGACGTGTCGCCGTATCCGGGGACAGCAGTTTTTGCGTTCCCGCGAGGTCCACGGTTCCAACGGCAAGCCCCGCCGCCCGAACCGCGCCCGCAAACGCTTTATCCGGCCCGTTCAAGTCCACGGCGTCGAAGCCTTCCGCTTTGCACCATTCCGCGAACTCGGTTGGCGTCAGTTCGCCCCCGCACGCGCCGGGTATCCGAAGCCCGATTTTCAACATCGTTTTCGTCCTTTTCGTTCTTTGCCTATAGGTTTACGTCCCCGCCCCGGTTCTCCCTGCGTTTCGTCCCTATTTGCCGCCCGCAGGATTTTTCGTCGTTCCTGCGGAAGAAAACGATGCAACCGCAATTTGGCGGCGTTCTCGCGGCGCAAAGGACGGAAACCCGGTGGACCCGGAAAACACGGCGGCGTTGCGCCGATTGGCGCACGACAACTGGGCGCAAAGCAAGGCGGATTTGACCACGGCGATCACGCTCCGCGATGCGGGCGTTTATTACGCCGCTGTTTTTTTCGCCCAGCAAGCGGCGGAGAAAGCGCTCAAGGCCGCCCTCATCACGCGCGGCGGGCAAAACCCGCGCGGTCACAATCTGATCACGTTCGCAAACGATCTCCAGGCGCCGCTCGATGTAATGAACGCCGCCGCTGAACTAAACATCGAGTTTCTATCCACGCGCAACCCCGAACACGCGAACGGCGTTCCGGCCCAGATTTATGATTTAGCGTCCGCGAACTTGCATCTCGCCGCCTGCAATGTCATCATTCACTGGACACGCGCCAACTTATGAAAAAGGACAAAAGCGCGAGCGAAAACGTGTCGCACGTCCACGAGGTTTGGCCTCCTCTACCAGTTCTCGGCGTGGCGAGACCAAGCGACCCGCGAAACCGCGACCTGCCGACCAAAGGCTGGGCGGGCTTGTTCGCGGTTCACTACGGGGAAGTCTCGTCCAAAGACGTTTGGCAGTGGTGGCAGGCGCGGCGGTGGACGTACAACAAACTGATTTTCGGACTTGGCGTTCCGAGTTTTTTCCATTATCTGTTCTTTCTGATAACCTCCGGACAATTACCCCCGGGCGAGGACGCCATCGAGCCTCTGGGGCTTATCGTGATGCCGGTCGTGGTCCCGATAGGCGTTAATGTTTGCTACACGTTCGGCGGCATCGCGGAGTTGCTGTGGCGCAGGGCGTTCGGGATCAAAACGCGTGGGGTAGGCTTGTTTCTGATGCGGCTTGGCGTCGGGTTTTCGTTGTTTGTCGTGTTCTTCCCCACCCTGCTGTGGGGCGCAATTTGGTTTTGGAACGTCATCATATTGCGACATGGCATTTAGACAAGTTAAGTCATAGACAAGCGCTATAGTAGGATTTATAAAGGTAACAAGAAAAACTATGCCGTTGTTTTTAGGGTTGGATGCGGGAACGAGCGGGGCGAAGGCGATATTGGTAGATGAGACCGGGGCGCGGCTCGCATCGGTCACTCAGGAGTATGCGCTTTCGACACCGCATCCGCAATGGGCCGAGCAGCATCCTGATACGGATTGGTGGCAGGCGACGCAGGCGACGATAAAGGCGGTTCTCGCGCAGGCCGGGGTGACGGGCGATCAGATCGGCGCGGTCGGACTGACCGGGCAAATGCACGGGTCCGTTTTCCTGGATAGCAACCACAAGGTTTTGCGCCCCGCGATGCTGTGGTGCGATGCGCGCACTGGGGCGGAATGCGCCAGAATCACCGATGCCATCGGCGGAACGGCTCGGTTGTACGAAACTATCGGGCAACCGATTTTAACGTCGTTTACGGCCCCTAAAATCATGTGGCTCCGAAAACACGAGCCAGCCGTGTATGACAAAGTCGCGAAAGTTTTACTGCCCAAAGATTATATTCGCTACAAACTCACCGGCGAGTTCGCGACCGAGGTGTCCGATGCGTCCGGCACGTCGCTCCTCGATGTTCGCAAGCGCGACTGGTCGAGTGAAATGCTGACCGCGCTTCAAATCCCGCGCGACTGGCTTCCGCCCGTGCATGAATCGCCGGAAATCACGGGCTACATCACCAAAGAGGCCGCCGCTTTGACCGGGCTTGCTGTGGGGACGCCGGTCGCGGGCGGCGGCGGCGATCAAGCGGCGGGTGCGGTCGGATGCGGCGCGGTCGAGACTGGCGTTGTCTCGTCCACGGTTGGCACATCGGGCGTGGTATTCGCGCACTCGGACGGCCCGTTTTTCGACCCCGAAATGCGTATACAAACGTTCTGCCATGCCGTTCCGGGCGCGTGGCACCTGATGGGTTGCGTTTTGTCGGCGGGCGGGTCGCTTCGCTGGTACCGTGATACATTCGCGCCCGGCGAGTCATACGACGCCATCACAAGCGGCGCGGCTACCGCCCCCCCCGGTTGCGAGGGTTTGCAGTTTCTTCCCTACCTGACCGGCGAGCGGACGCCGTACCCGGACCCGGATGCGCGCGGCGTGTTCTTCGGCGCGACCCTGCGCTCCACGAAAGACTGGTTCGCGCGGGCGGTCCTGGAGGGCGTTTCCTATGGTCTCAAAGACTCGTTCACACTCCTAAACGACATTGGCGTGCCGGTGCGCGAGGTGCGCGCGTCCGGCGGCGGCGCGAAGTCGCCGTTCTGGCTCCAACTCCAGGCCGACATCATCGGTCAGCCGCACGCGCTCCTGAACGTGGACGAGGGACCGGCCTTCGGCGCGGCCCTGCTCGCGGGCGTGGGAACCGGGGCGTTCGCGAGCGTCCCGGAAGCGTGCCGCGCGACGATCAAAACCGTACAGGAAACCAAACCAAACGCCGACGCCGTGGCGACATACGCGCGCTACTACCCACTCTACCGAAAGCTATACCCCGCCCTACAAGCCGCGTTCGCCGAGGCGTCGCGCTTATCCGCACAACCGATTTGTGTGTCGTTTGGTTGGTGCGGTTAGCGTTTTGTGGGTGCGCTCATGCCGCGCGGCACCCCCTCTGGCCGGGGGCGGCCCCAACCTAACGTTGGATCGGTTGCTTAAGAAAACGCAAAGTGTCTCGGTTAAACCGCTCAGGCGGTTTAACCGAGACACTTTGCGTTT
>CAXUMS010000083.1:16137-21020 GCA_964252165.1 uncultured Armatimonadaceae bacterium | reverse complement strand
CGTCGGTAAGCAGGTCGCGCTCGCGTACCAGTTCGCGAATAGAGCGGCCTGTGCGGGTGGATTCTCTGGCGATTTCCGCCGCATTGGCGTACCCGATTTGCGGGTTCAAGATAGTCGCAAGGCCAACGGATCGGTCCAGAAAGTACGCGCACTGGGCCGCGTCCGCCTCGATACCGACCACGCACTTGTCCGTGAACACGCGCAAAGCGTTGGCTAAAATGGTCTCGGCCAAGAGCAGGTTCCAAGCCATTACTGGCATCATCACATTTAGTTCCATCTGCCCGGCCTGTGTCGCCGCCGCAATCACGGCGTCGCACCCGATCACCTGGAAGCACACCATGTTCAGCATCTCGGCCATGACCGGATTGACCTTGCCCGGCATAATGGACGAGCCGGGCTGAACCGGGGGCAGGCGAATCTCGGCAAGGCCGGTACGCGGCCCGGACGACAAAAGCCGCAGGTCGTTCGCGATACGGATCAGTTCCAGCGCGAGGGCGCGAAGCGCGGCGGACGCGGCGGCGATGTCGGCCTGCGATTGCATCAGCTCCACCGGGTCGTCGCACGCGGAAACCGGAAAGCCGGTCACATCCTCGATCTTCTCCACAATCAGACGCCGGTACTCCGACCCGGCGTTGAGGCCCGTGCCGGTCGCGGTTCCGCCGATCCCCAAAACCGCAAGATCCTCGACGGCGTCGGACAAACGGCCAGCGACAAGCCGAATAGCGCGCCCGTACGCGGTGAACTCCTGTCCCAGCCGGATCGGCGTCGCGTCCTGCAAGTGGGTCCGTCCCGATTTCAAGATACCGTCGAACGCAATCCCTTTTTCCGCGAATGCGTCGGCGCAACGTCCCGCCTCCTGCACCACGCTCCAGCCCAACTGATACCCGGCAAGCCGCATCGCGGTCGGGAAAACATCGTTCGTGCTTTGCGCCATATTCACGTCGTCGTTGGCGTTGACGCCCGCTTTATCGCCTCTTGGCACACCCAAAATCTCGTTCGCGCGGTTCGCCAAAACCTCGTTCGCGTTCATATTGAACGACGTCCCCGCGCCCGCTTGAAACACGTCCACGACGAACTGATCGCGAAAACGCCCGCCCAACACCTCATCGCACGCGGCGACAATGGCGTGCGCCTTCGCTTCGGGCAGGCGTCCGAGTTCCGTGTTGGCGAGCGCGGCGGCTTTTTTCACCGACACAATCGCCTGAGTAAGGGCGGGGAACGCGCGAAAGCCGCTGATAGGAAAATTGTCTACGGCCCGCGCGGTTTGCACGCCGTATAGGACGTCTGCGGGAACCGTAAACACACCTAGCGAATCGCGCTCCTCGCGCATCGGCGCGGACAAAGCGGGCGGAGAAGAAGGGGTAATAGTTTCTTGGTTCATCATGGCGACAGCGCGTTTCTTTGGTCGGTATACCCCAAACAAGCCCGAATCGTATCGCGCCGCGTTTGTTCAATGAGAGACTGCGAGTGGCTCAAGCCCGCTCGCTAAGCGGCGCAACGCCTCAATCCCGCTGAAGCGGGAAGCCGAGTAAGCAAGCCGTTTAGCAACTTCTCGACGTCACAAATTCCCCAAATCGTCAAGTCATACTACAACACGAGCCGTCTCCGCTTCCCGCTTCAGCGGGATGGAGGCGCCGCGCCGCTTAGCGAGTGGGCTTGAGCCACTCGTAATCTCGTAACAATGCCGGTCAGCAAGCATTATTGAGGTAACCCCTACTTGTGGTACGCCTCGCCCCGGTTGATCTTGAACGCGCGGTATACCTGCTCCAGCAGAACCACGCGCATCAACTGGTGCGGAAACGTGAACGCGCCGAAGGACAGCGTCAAATCCGCCCGCGCCAACGCGTCCGGCGATAAGCCAAGCGAGCCGCCGATGAGAAACGTGACTGCGCTGATGCCCTCCTCGCCCGCCCCCTTCTCCAGGCGCGCGGCGAACGCCTCGGACGTTAGCGCGGTTCCGCTCCGATCCAGGGCGATCACATACGACCGCTCGCCGATCTTCGATAGCAAACGCTCGCCCTCGCGCCTGCGTATCGCGTCCTCGGTCGCGAGTGACGCCCCGTCCGGCGTCGCCTCGTCCGCCACCTCAACCACGACAACCCGCCCCGCCATCGGCGTGAGACGCTTGACGTATTCAGCCTCCGCGTCGCGCCACCACGATTCGCGCAAACGCCCCACCGCAACCACGTTTATTTGTATTCGCGCCGCCATTAGGGAAAGCGTATCACAGGCGGGACGCGCCCCCGCCTGAAACGGGGTATAAGTTTTATACGTGCAAAGACGATGCAAACACACCTCAATGGCGTACCTCGCATCGTCTTTACAAAGGGAGATATGTGAACTGCCGAGCCGCTATTACGGTTGCGTCACTTTTATCTTGTCTACATCGGATCGGCGTACAGAATAGGTAAAGTTAAACGCCATCGTTCCGTTGGGGCGGAGATTTCCGAACTGCACACTTACCCACTCCACCTCGGTTTCCACGCCGTTCTCCTTTTTCTTCTCAACATAAGGGCGGCACGTCAGGGATAAGGCGTCAAGCGCGGCACTGTCCGTGATGTAGTCAGGCGGTTCAAGAAAGAATTTGCCTATGAACTCCGATACGTCCGCCATCATGATATTGGCGAGCGCGACGCGCCCCATGTCATCCACGAACTTTAGCGGTACATGTTTTTCCTTTCGCGCGCTTAAAACGGGTTCCACGCTTTCACGCAAACGACGAGTCGCCGCGATGCGCCAGGGACTTCCCATGCGTTTTCGGAGCGCACGCAGAAACGGGTCCGGTAGGATACGCCGCATCTCGTCCGGTATGCCTTCAACGTCGGAAGGCATTTGCAAGCGGTGTCGCGAAAGCGTCACCGTGCGCGCCTTCGTGTCCGTTCGCGCCAGAAGGCCGTATAACTTGCCCATTGCGGCAAAGAGCGCGGCGGGCGAAGCGTACCCGTCTCCGACAACCAGTATTTCTTTGCTCAGAAATGCAGGGTCTACAACGTAGGTAAAGGCGTCAAGAGACGATGACGCCGCATTGCGCGCGTTCAAGGCGACCGTGGCGGTTTGCAATGTAACGGAAGCAGACGGCGCGGCGCGGGTCACGGTTTCTTGGGTTATGGGCGACGGCGCGGGGCGTGTTTCGTCTATGGTATCGTCGGCGATCAAGGCGGATGCATTACTACTGAAGTCACCTACCGAGTTGTTTATTCGGGAGGGAAACTGCGAGGGATGACTGAGCGGGCGAAAATACGGCGTCAACGGTACGCCTGCTGGGGTGACCGCTGTAGCAGTCACGCCGCGATAACCAAATAATTTGTTCTTGAAGAAGGGGTACCAGCCAAAGCCGGTTTGTTCATCCAAAACACAACGAGTATGCCCTTGCGCGTTTAACAAGTCTCCCGTGCTAGGGCCAAGATACATAAACAAGCACACGTTTTTCAAATACGCCTTTTGCGCGGGGGCGAGGGCCGAGACCGACAGCCCCGGTTGCGCCAAAAGACGCGTTTGTTCCGGCGTAAACGAAGCGATTAAACGTGTGTCGTCGGTTATGCTGGTCATATAACCCGTTTTGCTTGGTGAAAAATGGCTTATCATGCGCGTTGCGTCGTCTATCGAGGCTTGCCATTCTTCCAATGAAACGCATATCAAATCATCCGGGTTAGAGTATTGCTTTTGAAATACGAAAACCGCTCCGTTTTGGGTGAAGGTGTAATCATACGCATCCGCGACTTTCTGCACGGTTTGATCCAAAGTGGGCGCATCGCTTGTCCGCGACAGGAAGCGGGAAAGCGCGTCATTTAGCAACTGAGCTTTCGCCTCGGGGGTTTTGGTTGGCAAACCTCCCTCGACAAGAAACGTCCTGTGCGCGCGGTCCGAAAGAGACTGCAAAGCGGTCTTAAATTCTTCCGCAGGTTCCTTCGACCACGTTCTGGCGGGGGCGCCCGTATCCTGCAGTGCGCCGAGAAGATATTTGGAGCGCGCCTTTTCCGGCGTCCATGAATTATTCGCGCCTTGCCCCTGTTGCAGAGTACCGCCCAACAAAGAAACAGCGCAGCCTAAGGAAAGTAATTGGCGAGGCTTGTAAATAAAGAGCATTAACGAAATCTCCTCAACGTATTTACGGGTTACCGAGGCGGAGTATACGCCATCGGAAAGCGGCGGCTTTATAAATGATGTTATAAAGCCGCCGCTTCGCCCTTCAGCAGAAGAAAGGCTTAGATAGAATCGTCGGGAATCTCTACCGGCGCAGAGATTTCAAGTTTCGCCTTCGCGTGACAGGAAGCGAACGAGGTAGAGGGTCCTCCGGTAGTGTACGCGCCCGTCGTCGCTGACATGAAAACGGTGGTGCTAAGTATTGAGTTACCGTACGTGGAGAGTGGAAATGACCCGGAATGGTCTTCTGCGTAATAGTTTGTGTTGGCGTTGCAAACTCCTGTTGACTGGCCTGAGACCCCCTCGGAGAATCCGCCTACCTCATCCTCGTCACGAAACGCCAACACGGAACCGGTGACATGAGAGGAGCCGGTAACCGACACCCGGACCGGGGGAACGCGGGAACCGCGCCATTCCCATTCCACGAAAGCGTAGGCGGGAACGCCATCTACATCGGTTTTCATTTCCGCCCCGCCCCCCGACATAGAAGACTCGGATTCGAGCGTAAGGCTCGCGTCTATCGCGGTCCATCCATCTCCGTGCGGCGCGATCAGGTTGGCGTCGCTGCCTTTTATGAAAAACTTATCCGTCTCGACGTATTGGGCGCGCACCGGCGTGGCGCCTGCGAACGTAACGACCGCCGCGAGTACAGCGGCGGCGCACAACATCAAACTCTTCATTCTAACCTCCTACAAAAAACGACGTGCAAACGGTTAGTGAATACGAGCGGTCCGCGCTTG
>CAXUMS010000083.1:2487-16037 GCA_964252165.1 uncultured Armatimonadaceae bacterium | reverse complement strand
GCAGGGCTTGCGCGCTTGGCAGGGCTTGCGCGCTTGGCAGGGCTTGCGCGCTTGGCAGGGCTTGCGCGCTTGGTGACCGCCCGTGATGACGCTTTTCTTGAAGCGTCAAGAGTAATTTAGGAAAAGGGTCTCCGCCTTTTCCGGTGAGAGATGAAACGCGCGTACGTTGACGCCGTTGTGCAAACAATACCTTAGGTCCTACGTTTGTGTCAATACTTTTCTTTGTCTGTGACAAGATGTGCAAAAATATCTTTCTTGATACTCGTAAGCGTCGGTCGCTATACTCTTAAAACAACCGCACCACTGCAACCACCGTTATTTGTAATCGCGACGCCATAGGCAAAGGCGTACCACAATATGCCCGCAACATGCCCGCGCAACGTGTCGTCCAACATTTATTTGTCGAAGATTTTGCGACGCGTCTCCGGCTTTGTTGCGCGTTTGTTGCGCGACAAATCTCCTGTAAACTATACTGGTAGCGGAACGCGGCGGCGGTTGCAAAGCGAAATTATGTCAAACTCAAGAAATAATCTGTGTTACTCCAAATGGGTTGGCGACGCGGCGATTGCGGCGGCATTTCTCGCCCTGAGCGCGCCGGTCGCGGTTTGGGCGCAAACGCCGCCCCCCGCCATTGCGACGCCCGCGACGCCGGTTTCGCCAACCCGCACCGTCCGGCAAATTGCGCGCGGGGTGGAGTTGACGCAGGAGATTACGCCGGACGGTGCGCCGGGCGGGCCGCTCGTTGTAACGGTTTTACGGGTGAACGTTCGCGAAAAGGGCGTGCGTATCGAGGCGGCTCTGGGCGGGGACAACGTTTGGGGCGGCGACCCGACCCAGGGGCGCGAGATCGTATCCGCTCTCGCGTCTCGGCGCGGCGCGGTCGCGGGCGTGAATGCGAGTTTCTTTCCGTTTGCGGGAAACCCCATCGGTTTGCATATCGAGCGGGGCGAGCTTGTCACCGAGCCAACCCTGAAGCGAAGCGGCTTTTACATGGATGCGAAGGGGCAAGCGCAGATCGCCTCGTGGTCGTATGAGGGAGAGGTTTCGCGTCCGGGCGTGAGCGGCGGTCCGGGGTTTGCATCCCGCGCGCTCAGCGGCCTTAATCGCACGCCGGATAAGGGCGACAGTTTGTTTTTGTATACGCCGCGCTTCTGGGGTAAAACGCTTCCATCACCGGGCCGGTTCGAGGTCGCGCTGACCGGAATAAACGGCCCTGTCGCGCCGGGACGCTCGTACACCGGAACTATCGGGCAAACCGGGGAGAACGGCGGTTTGGCTATCGCGCCCGACACCGTGGTTTTATCGGGCGGCGGGGCCGGGGCCGAATGGCTTCGCAGCGCCGTGCAAAGGCCCAGCGAAACGAGGCTCCGCTTCAATATTTCCGTGACCGACACCGCGACCGGAACCGAGATCAAGCCGGGCGAGATCCGCGACGCGATTGCGGGCGGGCCGCGCCTGGTGCGAAACGGCGCGGTCAGCGTTGAGGCGAAGGCGGAAGGGATGGGGGGGTCGTTCTCAACCACGCGCCATCCGCGCACCGCGATTGGCGTTACCAAAGACGGCGCGGTTTTACTGCTTGTCGTGGACGGCAGGCAAAAAGGACTGAGCCGGGGGGCGTCGCTTGCCGAAACCGCCGCGTTGCTGTTGCGGTTCGGCGCGGTGGACGGCGTCAACATGGACGGCGGCGGCTCGTCGGCGATGACCTTGCGGGGCGGAATCGCGAACTCGCCGAGCGAGGGGGCCGAGCGTCCGGTCGCTGATGCGTTCCTGGTATTCGCCGATGACGCCACGGGAAATGTCGCGACCGTTTCCCCCACCATCGCGTCGGACCGCCCGCTTTTAACCGGCGAAACGCGCCGTTTTTCTCCGCCTCCGGGATGGGACGCGCGCAAGACCGTTTGGACCACGCAGGGCGGCATGGGATTTATCGCCCAAGACGGCTTGTTTCACGCCCTGCAAGCGGGAACCGGCTTTCTGCGCGCCAGCGCCGGGGCGGGCGCGGGCAAAACGTATACGATCCCGGTGACCGTGGTCGTGGCACCAGCGGATGCGCCGCCGGTTCTCGACATCGCCGGTTTCGCCGCCCGTCTCGCGCTTGTCCCGGATGCGGCTTCGCCGAGCGCCAAAGCGACGCTTATTATCACAATTGCGAACGCCGAAGGCGATCCGCTTGGCGGGGAGACCGTGGCGATTTCCGTCACCGGGGGCAACCCGGATACGGCTTCGGTAACCACGAACGCGAAAGGCGAAGCGCGCGTTGGGGTGACCTGGGACGCGCAAACGCCGGAGGCGCGCCGCGCTGTCGTAGTGACTTCGCCCGCCAAGCGGTTCAATCCCGGCGCGATTTCGCCGATGCCGCTCCGGCCCGCAACCGCCCCTCAGCGGTAACACGGCGGCGGCAGAGAGCGTATAATAAAGAACGGAACGCGCGCAAAACATCGGGCGCGCCCTGCCCTCCTTGACGCCCATGACGGCGTGTTGCTATAATCAAGCGAACTTGGGAACGCGCGTCGTTTTTCGGGACGGCGCGAACGGTTTCTTTTTGTCTTTTGCGTTCTTCGGCGGCCCCTTCTTCGCGCCGTTCGATGGACCGATACCTTCCGAGGATTGAACTAAACATGATTAGCCCCCGCCGCCCCGTTTTGCGCTTGCCCGTTTTCGCGGGCGCGACGGCGACCGCGTTTTCTTTAGGAGCGATAGCGGTTCTTGGCATCGCCGCCGCCGCCGCACACGCTTCCGACTGGCCGTCACTTCGCGGCGACGCCCAGCGCTCCGGCGTTTCGTCGGAAACGATCAAAACGCCGTTATCGCTTTTATGGCGCTTCACCGGCGCCCCGCAATCCAACGACTCGAACGCGCCGGTCGTGGCGGGCGACACCGCCTACTTCGCCGCGCGCGGACAGTCCGAGGGCGGCGGCGTTTTGTTCGCCGTGGACGCCAAAACCGGCGCGCGCAAGTGGGCGTTCCCCAACGATAACACGGGCTTGCCCAACCGCACGTTGTTCGTTTCTACCCCGTATGTCAGCGGCGACCTTGTTTACATCGGCGCAACCGACGGCGGCATGTATATTATCGATGCGAACACCGGTCAGGAAGTGCGACGCTTCCGCACGGGCGGCGCGATCACGTCATCGCCCGCCATCGTGGATGGCATTTTGTACTTCGGCTCGAACGACCGCCGCTTCTACGCCTTGAATCCCGAAACCGGCGCGACGGCGTGGCGCAATATTTATCGCACCGAGGATGCCGTAAACTCCGCCCCGGTCTTCGGCGATACGATGCTGTTCTTCACCACGAGCGATCAGTATGTCCACGCCATAAAGCAGGCGACCGGCGCGTTCCGCTGGAAGGCCCGTATCCCGTTCCGGTTCCTGCCGAACAGCATTGTGTACGCCGACAACACGCTGTATGTGCCGTCCGGTCAACGCCTCCATGCCATTCAACCGACCTCCGGCAATTTCCGCTGGCAACGCGATGTGCCAACCAACATCGAGGTGGCCCCGGTCGCCGAGGGCGGCGTGGTGTATGTCGCGACGCTTGGCAAGCAGATGTACGCGATCCGCTCTAACAACGGCAAAGATGCGTGGGCCAAGCCCGCGACGCTTCCGTATCCCGCCGCCGCCGCCCCGACCATCTCCGGCAACGTGATCTTCGTTCCGACCACACGCAACGTTCTGGTCGCTTTGTCGCGCACGGACGGACATGTCTTGTGGCAGTATTATGTGGAGCCGTCCGCGAACCGCGCCGGGGGAATCGCGACGAACACGTCGCTGTCCGCGCCGCTCGCGATTTCAAACGGGACTGTCTTCTCCCTGACCGACGACGGTTCGTTGTCCGCATTTCGCGCCGACGCCCCAGACCAAACCGGGCCGATTGTGAGCGAGTTGTACCCGCGCGCTGGTTCGACCGTGTCCGGCCAGGCGCCGTTCACGCTCGCGGCCAAAGCGATGGACGCCGGTTCGGGCTTGGACGTTTCCTCGGTTGCGGTGACGATGGACGACAAACCTATCGCCGCGACCTTTGACCCGGCCCGCAACCTGTTCCTGTACCAGACCAAACCGTCCGGCAAGATCGTGGACGCCCCGATCGCAAACGGGCGCCACACGGCGAAGGTGACGGTCAAAGACTGGCGCGGTAATGTCCGCGAGGAAACATGGTCGTTCATCGTGGACAACAGTCTGCGGCCCGTCACGCGTTCGACAAACACCGCCCCGCCCGGTATTGGCGGCGGTCCGGGCGGCAGACCGTAAACGTCGCCGCCGCACGCGCCTCGCGCCTGCGTTTCCAGAAACCGGGTCTACCTTTTTTGAGGCAGGCCCGGTTTTTGCATCCCGCCTTGTTGTAAAATAATTTCTCGGAGATCTTTTGTTTTGAGTTTCCCCAACGCCGCCGCGCCCACCGACATTGACAACGCCGCTCCCGCCCCCGCGGCCTCGTTTGTTTTCCGCGCGGACGCCGACGAGGCCGATTTTATCGCTTGCCAGCAACTCGCCGAGGCCTTATTGCCGCCGCATCGGTTGCGCGCTCTGCTCGACTTTGTGGGCGTTTCGCCCCAAGCCGCGCTTGCGGTTCCCCCAAACCATCTGCGCGGGCCGCGTCTCGCGTTCACGGAAAAGCAGGTCGCCCGGTTAAGCGACGCCAAAGCCGCCCCGCTCCCGCCCCGGTTTCTCGCGCACGCCGCCGCGATGGGCGCGCACGCGGTAGCGTTCCGCGACGACGCATTCCCGCGAAACCTCGCGCCGCTGTTCGACGCCCCGCCGCTCTTGTTCGTTCGCGGAACCCTGAGCGGCGAAAATGACGACTCGCTTGCGATTGTCGGGTCACGGCGCGCGACCGCCTATGGGCGCACACAAGCCGAGCGGTTCGCCCGAGATTTTGCGGAAAACGGTTTCACCATCGTGTCCGGCGGCGCATCCGGTATAGACTCCGCCGCGCACGCCGGCGCTTTGGGCGCGGGCGCGCGAACAATTGCAGTTCTGGGGTGCGGCGTGGATATAACGTACCCGGCGGAGAACCGCGCCTTGTTCGCGGACATTGTGGAAAGCGGCGGCGCGCTGGTGTCCGAGTTCGCGATGGGAACCAAACCGGAACCGTGGCGCTTCCCCACACGCAACCGGATTATCGCCGGTATCGCGCGGGCGAGCGTGCTAATCGAAACCCCGGAAAACTCGGGCGCGCTGGGAACCGCGCGGGCGTGCGCGGATTACGGGCGCGATGTTTGGGTGGTCCCCGGCCCGGTGGACACAGAACGCTCGCGCGGCGGGCATCGCTTAATCCAGGATGGCGCCCTTCTCGCGGACGCGCCCACGGATATTCTGGTCGCCCTGGGCGTCGCGGTCCCGTCCCCGGCAACCGACGCCGCAACGCCCCCTGCCCGCCTGTCCGCCGCCAGAGCCGCCAAAGCCGCCGCTTCATCGGGCCAGTCGGGAATGACGTTTGATAGCGGCGGCGCGGCGGCGTCTCCGGTCGTTGCAGCGCCGCGCCCCCTGCCGGACCTGACGCCGACCGAGGCGGCCCTGTACGCCGCGTTCAGCGACAACGACGCCCCGCGCCATCTCGACGAGGCTGCCAGCAGTGCGGGCCTTGCCGCATCGGACGCCACGGTCGCCGCAACATTGCTGGAGATGAAGGGTGTTTTACGACGCCATCCGGGTAACCTATTCACACGAATTCTCTAACCGCGCGCCGCGCGGAAACGATACACTGACACAAACCGTAAAAAACACGCAGGAGGAAACAATGCAGAAGAAAACCAAAAAAGCGGCCCCGCTTTCACCGCAAGCCGCCAAGGTGCTGGAACAATACCGAAGCGCGGGGAAAACGCCGGGCAACAGCGGCTCGGATATTGACCCCGCCGACGACGGCGCGAACCCCGCGATTCCCCGCCAAAACGCCGCCCCGCCCGGCGCCTCCGCCATGCGCCGTAGCGGCACCCGAGGTAAGTAAACGCTAAGAAGCGAGCAAGAGAGTTGGGAGCAAGATAGCAAGAAAGTCAGAGAAGAAGGCTCTACGACGCCGTCAGGTCTGACTTTCTTGCTATCTTGCTCCCAACTCTCTTGCTCGCTTCTTAGCGCCCTACTTCATGTCGGAGGAGTGTCCGGGGAAGGCTTTGGAGCCGGGATCTATGAAGGTTTTGGCGAAGTTTGCTGCGGTTCCCGCCTCGCCGGTTGCGGTTGCGATCAGTTTGAGTTTGCCGTGGTAGGTGCAAATGTCCCCGGCGGCGTAGACGCCGGGAATGGTGGTTTGCATCGTTTGGTCCACACGGATCGCGTTCTTCTCGATGTCCAGGCCCCATTCTTTAATGGGGCCTAAGTTGGTCAGGAAGCCGATATTGAGCAGGAGGTAATCGCACTCGACCACTTCTTCTTCGCCGGTGCGATTATTGAAGATCGTTACGGAATGGAGGCGTTCCTCTCCGTGAACCGCTTTGAGTTCGTAGAACGGACGCAGTTCCACCGGCGACGCCTTGACTTTGGCGATACTGTCCTCGTGCGCGCGGAACTTATCGGAGCGGTGGATTTGCAGGCACGACGCGGCCTTGTCGCCCAGGGCCATCGCCCAGTCGAAGGCCGAATCGCCGCCGCCCACAATCACCAGGCGCTTGCCAACCAGATGCGAGGTGTCCGTGACGAAGTACTGAACGCCCCGGCCTGCGAGTTCTTCCAGCCCCGCGACATCCATCTTGCGCGGGATGAACGCCCCCACCCCGGCGGCGATAAGAACCGTGCGCGTGTAGTGGTTGGTTTTATCCGTCGTGAGCGTGATAATGCCATCGCCGCCGCGCACGAGGTTAATTACCTTCTCGTCCAGACAAACGGTCGCCTCGTATTGTAGCGCTTGCTCGGCGTAGCAGTTGACCAGATCTTTGGCTAAAACTTTCGGAAAGCCCGGCACATCGTAGATGTACTTCTCCGGGTACAGGGCCGTCAGTTGGCCGCCGAGTTCGGGCAGGGAGTCAATGATTTTGACCCGCATTTGCCGCAGGCCCGCATAAAACGCGCCATAAAGGCCGGTCGGGCCGCCGCCGATAACGGTTAAGTCGTACACATCTCCGTGGGCGGACATATCCGCTACATCAACTGCATCAACCGGGGACGCCAAAGAGGACATAAAAACACGCCTTTACTAAATCAGCGCCGCCGAACGCGACAACCGCGCATCAGTGGCGTAAAAAATACCGCCCATGCCTTCAAAAGGTTTGGCGGCTTCGCTCTTTCAGTATACCGCGTCGTAGCCTGCGGGATCTTCATAAAACCTTTTAGTTGATGTAGAATACGCGTATGTTAAGCGAAGAAGCCATCACAACCGCGCGCAAGCGCGTCCGCCTCGCCCTCGCCCAGGCCGGGATCGCCCTGACCAGATCCGAGATCGGGCGCATCGAGGTCGCCGACTTCGGGTTATCGCATCTCGAAATCGAGGGTTTGCAAATCGTGACGTATATCAACACGGATCGCGTTTGCGCCAAAGAGTTGGTCATGTTCCCGCGCCAAACCTGCCCCGAGCATCGTCACCCGCCGGTCGCAGGCGATCCGGGCAAGGAAGAAACCTTCCGATGCCGACAGGGGACCGTGTATGTGTACACGCCGGGCGAACCATCGGCGACAACCGCCGCGCCGCCTCCCCCGGAAAGCGCGGGGTTTTACACCGTTTTCCACCGAACGCGGCTTCATCCCGGCGAGCAGGTGACGATCCCGCCCGACACGCTTCACTGGTTTCAGGCGGGCGATGATGGCGCGGTGGTGAGCGAGTTTTCCACCCGGTCCCGCGACGAGGCCGACATCTTTACCGACCCGCGCATCGTGCGCGCAACCGATGTGGCGGGTGTAAGCGGCGCGCTTTGACGGCGCGCGGCGGTTTTGGCGGGAAGAAAAACTGGTACATTCGCGGGCCGGGTAAACGCCGAGGTATGCGCTTTGTTCCGCCGATAATAAACCATAACCAACCGCCCTCGCGCGCTCTATAACAATGCAGTTAACGAGCGCGCGCCGTTCCTGATCGGGAAGCGAGAAACCCATGAAACCCACCCGCCGCTTTGCTTTCGTCACCGCCGCCTTTATCGTTGCGCTCGCGCCCGCGCTTGCGGGCCATGCGCAGGACGCGCCCGCCGCCCAGAACGCCCCGCCCGAGCGCCCGTATCTCGGCGCGATGCCCGGCAACTATGTCGTAATCCGCACCGTCGAGCCGAAATCCGCCGCCGCCCGCGCGGGCGTCAAGTCGGGTGATGTGATTCTCGCCGTGGATGGCGCGCCCATTACCAGCGCGGACGAGTACGGGCATATCGTCGCCGCGTCGCGCAACCCGACCACCGAGATAACCGTGTATCGCAGGGGCAAAACCCTGAAACTCGTGATGCGCTACGACGACGCGCCCAAACCGTTCTTCGTCACACCGCCCGGTGCGAAAACCAAACCGGCTGTGACCATCACTGACAAAGGCGTGAAAAAGCGCATCGGCGCGCCCGCCAAACCGGCGTCCGGCAAAAGCGCAGGTCGGTAACGCCGCCGGTAGAGCGGAGTCAGTCGCGCTTCGTTTTGCCGTTTTAATGGTTTAATAGCCGTCTTTACAGCGTGTAAAGGCGGCTATCACTTTGTAAAGCGGTGTAAAATCCTCGTGTGGAGTACCCCATCTACGAGGAATATCCCGCGTGGTACCGCGATGCGCGCGGCGAGGAAGAAACCGTTATCCGCAACGACGGAGAATCGCTTCGCATGACCGTGCGCGGCGTCGAGTTCGCTGGTTGGATGCTGGACGATTTTGAACCTGTCGAAGGGACAGACCCCGCCGCGCTTGAGCCGTTCACGCTCCATTCGGGAAGTCTATGGGGCTATGAGATCGAATACGATGTTTCTCAACCAATGATCCGTTGCGGGCAGGCTGAACAAGCGACATTGCACGTACAAATAGTTTTGGGACCGCCCGGTGAGCGCGGAGGCGTAACCGGGGAAAGGTTCACACTTCGCTTGCTTTTTGATGAACATTCCTATGAATCACGCGACGAAAGCGGCTGGATCGAAAACGCATTATTGGAAGTTCAAGCCGCGTTGCCCGACGGCGTTTATATGAAGAATTGCTTTAATTGCGCCTCCTCCGATTACAGTCCAGGCGGAAATGGTGCGTTCGGTTGCATGAAGTGTTTTCGTAATGACAAAAACGCTTATCTCAGTGCGCGATCCAAAAATGAGTTTTTCAGGCTCAAGAACACGGAATGGGTTCAGGAAACTTATCTTTGCCCCGAGTTCGACCGGCGCGTACCGGGGACGGGCTATCGCGGATAGGCGACGGAAATAACCGTGCGGCGAAAATCCTGGCAAAAAACTAAGCGGGGCGGCGTCTTGTAACGATTCTGTAACAGTAGGCGCTTATCATAGGAGGCAATGAACCGTTCGCTGAGAAAGACCACTCCTCCTATGACCGCCCCCTTTTCGCTTGCCCCGCGCCGCCGTTCGCTTTTCGTTCTTGCCGCCGCTTCCGCCATCGCCGCTACCTTTGCCGGAGCCGCCCCGCGCCCCGCGCACGCCCAAACGCCGCGCTACACCGTCACCAACTTGGGCGCGCTTGCGGGCGGGACGTACAGCGACGCATTTGGCGTCAATGCCACCGGGCAGGCGGTCGGTATCGCCGACAACGCGAGCGCGCAGAACCGCCCTTCCTTTTACGCAAACGGCGCAGCTACCGACTTAGGGACGTTCGGCGGGAATAGCGGGCAGGCGCGTGGTATCAACAACGCCGGGCTGATCGTCGGCGGCGCGGCTCTCGCCAATGGGCAAAATCGCGCCTTCTCGTACCAGAACGGCGTGATGACGAACCTCGGAACCCTCGGCGGAATTGACAGCGTCGCCTACACCGTGAATGCGACCGGGCAGATCGCGGGCTATTCCAGCACATCGGCGAGCCAGAACCGCGCGTTCCTGTACGCGAACGGCGTGATGACCAACCTCGGCACGCTCGGCGGAAACGGAAGTATCGCCTTCGGCGTCAGCGATGCCGGACAGGTCACCGGCTACTCCTTCAACGTAAACGGGCAGTCGCGCGCGTTTTTGTACGCGGGCGGTCTGATGACGGATCTGGGGACGCTCGGCGGGACATTCAGTTTCGGCTACGGCGTCAACAGCGCGGGGCGGGTGGTCGGCTCCGCCGGTCTCGCCAGCGGCCTCAGCCGCGCGTTCCTGTACCAGAACGGCGTGATAGCGAACCTTGGGACATTCGGCGGGACGAGCAGCAGCGCGAACGGCATCAACAATGCGGGGTTGGTCGTTGGGAACGCCGCGCAAAGCAACGGGCAATTACGCGCGTTTTTGTACGCCGCCGTGGGCGGGTTGCAGGATTTGAACACGCTGATCCCCGCCGGAACCGGTTGGACGCTGAGCGACGCGCACAGCATCAACGACGCAGGCTACATCGTCGGCAACGGCGTTATCGGCGGTCAACAGCGCGCGTTTTTGCTCACGCCTGTCGCCGCCGCTGTACCGGAGCCGGGAACGCTCGCGCTTTCGTTTGGCGGCGGCGCCGTCGCGCTCCTTTTCGCACGGCGGCGAGGCATTTCACAGCGTTTCGGCTATTTTAGCCATTTCGTTCATTTTGTCTAATGGCGGTACAATTATCACTGGCAGTTTTACAACGCGCAATGCGCTTTTTAAGGCCAAAGTAGTAAAGAGAACTGGTCAGGAACGAACCAATGAACATTACATCTTCCGAGGCGAAAAGCCGTTTTGGCGAGGTGATGCAAACCGCGCGACGGGAGCCGGTCACAGTTTTAAAGTCGGGGAAGCCTGCCGTCGCTATTTTGGACATTGCCGAGTATCAGCGCCTACTGAGTATTGAGAACGATCACTGGGCCGCGCTCGCCGATAAAGCGAAACAAAGCGGGATGGTGGGAACAAACGCGTCCCTTCGACAACTTACCGACCTGCTCCACGACGATACGGCGTAACGTAGCGCAGAGGCGGTTTTGCCTAATGAAGTTGAACCTGACGCGCGATGCGTCGCAGTATCTTGACGATTTGCGAACGAGCGGCAAGCAGTATGTTCAAGTGGCGCGGAAAATCTTCGCGCTGATGGAGGAGCCAAATCAAAACGATGCGGCGGCTTTGCAAGGATACGAATACCTGCGGGTGGATGTTGGCGAGTACCGTATTATCTACGAGATCATGGACGACACGGTGAACGTCATCCTGATTGGCAAACGCAACGGCGACGAGGTTTACAAGAAACTCGGACGCAAATAGTAGAAAAGCCGGAGTCGCGAGGCGACATAACGTTAGATCATACGAGCGTATGATTCGTTCTGAAAATCAAACGTCCGCAGGAATTTTCCTGTTCTGTTGCGAAGTATAAAGAAGAGCGGGGCGCGTTTCCCGAACGCGCCCCGCTTTTTGTTTTTCCGCTTTTTCACCTTCCCGAAGGATTTCCTGCTATGGCCCAAGAGTTTGCTGGTAACGATCAATTAGGCGCCCGCATCATGCCGCAGGGACCCGCCGTGCAGATGGTCAACGCCATGATCGGCGACGCCGTCCGCATGGGCGCGTCCGATATTCATATCGAGCCGCGCAAAGCGCTGATCGAGGTGCGTTTTCGCGTGGACGGCGTTTTGCAGGTGTGGAAGGAACTGAACAAGGACCTTCAGGACCAGATCGCCGCCCGCGTCAAGGTTATGGCGGAACTCGACATCAACGAGAAGCGGCTCCCGCAGGACGGACGTATCACGATCACCGTCCCGGGCAAGTCGCTCGACCTCCGCATCTCGACTTTGCCGGTTTTGTACGGCGAAAAAGTCGTTATGCGCCTTTTGGACCGCTCCATGTCCGTCCGGCCCCTGGACGCCCTGGATTTTTCTCCGCACAATAAAACCGCCTTCGAGGAGTTGATCCACCAGCCGCTCGGTTTGGTGCTGGTCACCGGGCCAACGGGATCGGGAAAAACCACGACGCTGTACTCGGCCCTGAACGTTCTCCGCTCCAAAACCACCAATATCGTGACGTGCGAGGACCCTATCGAGTATGACATGGAGGGCATCAACCAGTCGGCGGTGTTTGACCGGGTTGGCTTGACCTTCGCGCGGCAGTTGCGCGCGATCTTGCGTCAGGACCCGGATATTATTCTGGTCGGTGAAATTCGCGATGCGGAAACCGCCGAGATCGCGTTCCGCGCGGCGATGACGGGCCACCTTGTTTTGTCCACGCTCCACAGTAACGACGCCCCGACCGCGATCACGCGCCTTTTGGATATGGGCGTGCCGCCGTTTTTGATCTCGTCCGGGCTTATCGGCATTGTCGCCCAGCGCCTCGTGCGACGATTGGACCCTGCCGTGCGCCGCCAGGCCCTGCCCGCCCCGCGCGATGCGGCCCTTCTGGGCATTGACCCCAAACAGCCGGTTTGGTATCCGGGCGGCGGACCGGACCATCCGTCGGAAGGCTACAAAGGCCGCGTCGGCGTCCACGAGGTTGTCAACGTCACCGAGCGAATGCAACGTCTCATTATGAAGCAGGCCACCGGCTCCGAATTGCGCGAGGAAGCGCGCCGGGCGGGCATGCTCGCCATCCGCGACGACGCCATTATGAAGATCAAAATGGGTATCGCCTCGGTAGAGGATGTCATTCGCAACGTCTACCTGCGCGTCGAGGACGAGGACGCGCCCGCATCGTCGCTCCCCCCTGTCACGCCGCAAATCGAAGGCTCCGCCGCTCCCGCGATGAACGCGCTTCCGGCCCCGGTATAGAAAACCGCCTTCCACCCCCCCAATAATGGGGGGATAAGAAGGACATAATGGCGGTGCGCTTACCTTGCGGGCCAACTTTGAACCTTCTGCGACAGGCTCTTGTCCTTCTTGTCCCCCCATTATTGGGGGCTAAGGGGCCTCTTTTCTTTACTTTTAGCACACCAACGAAAGCGGTTTTGTTTGCTTTACGTCGAAAATCTATCGAAGCGGTACAAAAAGTTCGCGGCCCTGACGGATTTGTCGTTCCACGTCTCGGCAGGCGAGATCGTGGGCCTGCTCGGGCCGAACGGCGCGGGTAAAACCACCAGTATGCGCTGTATCGCGGGCATTATTCGCCCCACAGGCGGGCGTGTCAGCGTGGGCGGTTTTGATATGGCGACGCAGGAAACCGATGCCAAGCGGCGTATCGCGTTCGTGCCGGAACAACCGAACCCGTACGAAATGTTGACCGTTTGGGAGCATTTGCGTTTTATCGCGCTCGCATACGGGGTCGAAAACGGCTTCGAGGACCGCGCGAACGCATTACTCTCACGGTTCGCATTGGAGTCCAAGCGCAACGAGTTGGTCGGAACGCTCTCGAAAGGAATGCGGCAAAAACTGACAATCGCGTGCGCGTTTCTGCGAGAAGCGCAGGTGCTGCTTTTCGATGAGCCGCTGATCGGACTGGACCCGCAAGGCGCGAAAGAACTGCGGGAGCGTATCGCCGAGGCGCGCAACGAGGGCGCGGCGGTTTTGATTTCCACGCACATGCTGGAAACGGCGGAAAAACTCTGCGACCGGATTTTGATCTTGCGGCAGGGCGTCAAGATTATCGAGGGAACGCTCGGGGATTTAC
>CAXUMS010000083.1:0-2477 GCA_964252165.1 uncultured Armatimonadaceae bacterium | reverse complement strand
CGATCTACGGACCCGCGCCGAGGCGGCGGGCGACGCATCGCTCGAAGACGTGTTCCTGACGCTGACCAGCGAAAACGCCGCAAACGACGCGTCCCCCGCGACCGCCAATATCGCCGCGCTCACCGACGCCCTGCGGGCCGCTCCCAACGGGAACGCCGCCCCCCACGCCCCGGTACCGCTTCCCGAAGCCAATGGCGCGTCGGCGTACGATACGCCGCCGCCCGTGTCAACGCACGCCGCCGCGACGAGGCCGGGCGACGATGAGAACGCAAGGTAAAAGGCGACCACGCAATGCGACCGCTTTTGTTTCTTGCCGTGCGCCGTTTTTGGAACTCGATCCGCTCCGGCATTAAAAAACCGCGCGTTCTGATCCCGATTTTGTTGCTTCTTTTATCGCAAAGCAGTGTGGTCTTTTCGCTGATTTACAGCGGTCACAGCAACCGAGTACGTCAAGAGCGTCAGCAAGCGCGCGAAGAGCGCCGTTTGCGGACAGCGGAGCGGCGGGGCGACGACCGCCCCGCGCCCCGTATGGCGACATCGCGCCCGGACGCATTGTCGCCCGCATCGCGTTCTTCGCGGGAGCGTCGCCGCGCCCCGCTTTCCTTGCCCGCTCCGGCTAACACCGAGCAGGTGAACAATCTGGTCGCGTCGGTGCGCGCGATTCTGCTTTTGTCGCTATTTACATCCCTCGTTTCCGCGCTCGGCGAAGGCGGTTTGTTCTTCACGCAAAGCGACGTGGACTTTTTGTTTCCCGCACCGCTTTCCCGCCGCGCGGTTTTGTTGTTCAAAATGCTGGGCCGCTACTTTGGCCTGCTCCTGCCCGCAATGTACATTCCGTTTATCGTGGGCGGCCCGATAGCGCGCGAGGCGGGCGTGTCCGGCTTCGGCTTTTTGCCCGGCATTCTGGGCGCATGGCTGTTTCTTATCGCCGTGACCAACACGGCTCAGGCGGTTTTGCTTAATCGTGTGGACAAAACCGATGGCGTGACGGACGACGAAAACCCCGCCGTTCAGCAACGCAAACGCCTACAAAAAATACTGGGTTGGTCGCTTCTCGCGTTTATCGCGATTGGCGCGTACGCGCTCTACGACGGTTTGGTGAGCGAAGGGCCAAGCGATGTTCTAGGCGAAGCGGTTCGCCTCCTCAATGGGCGCGCGGTAGACCTTCTGCTGTTTCCCGTGGGCTGGGCGTCCGACCTGTTCCGCGCCGCGTTCCACGCTTGGACGATCGCCGACACCGGACGCGTTGTGGGGCTTTTCGCGCTTACCGCCGCGTCGTTTGCGCTTTTGTTCTCGCGGGACCGCGACTTTTATGAGGGCGCGCTGGAAATCTCCGCGCGTCGCCTCAAGGCGGTGCAAGCCGTTCAAAAAGGCGATGCGGGCAGTATCCTGTCGCAAATGGCGCAGGAAGGCAAGTTCAACAAAGGCCGTGAGGTTCGCGCCATCGGAACCGGCGCGCGGGCGATTTTATGGAAAGACCTGATTGCGGTCACGCGCACGCCGCTCAAGTCCTGGGGAACCCTGTTGCTTGTTGCGTCCATACCGGCGATTTTGTCGCAGGTCGTGGGGCGCGGGTTTACGTCGGGTGGGACGGGCGGTATCGCGGGTCCGAACGGCTCGCCGAGTATGGCGACCAACGGTTTCGGCGTGCTGATGTGGCTGTTCATCTTCACGCTGAACATGTCGAGCCTGTTTCTCTTGTCGCTCCGTGATATGCTACGCCGCGCCGATATTTCCAAAGCCCTTCCCATACCGCCTGCCCGTCTCCTGCTCGCCGAACTCGCCCTATCCATCGCGCAACTCACCATTCTGGGCTGGTTTTCGCTCGGCCTGATGACTGCGTTTAGCGGGGCGGGACCGACAACATTGATCGCGTTCGTGGTTTTGCCTTCTCTCGCGGCGTTGATTTTGTTTGTGCAAACATCATTCGTCCTGCTTTACCCGAACCAAAATGATCCGGCCCAAAACTCGGTGAGCGGCCTCTTATCCGTATTCGCCTCGATCCTCGCCCTGATCCCCGGCGTGTCCGTGGGAATTACGGTCTACCTCCTAACCGACGGCAAGTCCCCCGCCCTGCTCGGCCTCGCCGTCGGCGCAACCAACCTCCTCGCCGCCGCAGTCGCGCTCGCCTTCGCCTCGTTCCTATGGCAACGCTTCGACCCGTCCGACACTTGACCCTTTAGGTTTGTGTTTGTTTGTCGTCGCCGTCTACTTGGTCGTGAGACCAAATCGCTCATGCCGCGCGGCACCCTCTTCCAGGGAGGACCAGCCACACGCTGGACCGGGTATTAGGCAAACGAAAGGTCTTGCTGTTTTTCCGCGCTGATGCGGAAAAACAGCAAGACCTTTCGTTTTCTGAAATGAACGATCCAACGTTAGGTTGGGGCCGCCCCCGGCCAGAGGGGGAGCCGCACGGCATGAGCGATTTAGTCAAACGCTAAGTAGACGGCGACGACAAACAAACACAGACCTAAAGG
>CAXUMS010000082.1:20483-21132 GCA_964252165.1 uncultured Armatimonadaceae bacterium | reverse complement strand
CGTAAGGTTGGTCCCCCCTGGAAGAGGGAGCCGCGCGGCTTGAGCGATTTAGTCTAACGACAACCCAGACGCTAACGACAAACCAACAGCTATTCCGTTTTCTTCGCGCCGAATAGCGGGGGGGCGTCGTAGCCGCGTCCGACGTACGCGCCTTGATAGCCGGTCCAACCGATCAGGCTTACGGCGACAAAGGTCAGGGCCAGGAGGATAATAAGGGCGGGTTTTTTGAACTCATCGTTGCGGAAGGCGCGCATGAGCGCGAGAACGATGAGCGCGCCGCCGCCCCAGAGCGACGTATTGCGGTGGAGGATAACCGCGGCCTGGGAGAGACCGTTGGCGAAGGCTTGTTTGCCGCTCGGGTTGATGTAGATATACCAGAGGCCTGACCCAATCGCCGGAACCGCGAGAACGGCGGCGGTCATAAGCAACCAGAAGCCGACCGTGCGCCACGCTTCTTTTTTGAATAGGAGCGCGCCTGCATCGAAGACTAACGACGAGATGGCAAGCGCGATCGGGAAGTGCGTGGATGCGCCGTGGACATGTTGCCAAAAACTGATCGGGTCAGGTTCCATACCATAGTATACGACGCCGGGAAACGCTGGCCCTGCGTCGCGCGGAGAGAACACGCGTAGGTGTTGGGTGTTGGGTG
>CAXUMS010000082.1:879-20473 GCA_964252165.1 uncultured Armatimonadaceae bacterium | reverse complement strand
CGGTATTCTCAGAACACCCAACACCCAACACCCAACACCCAACACCCAACACCCTTGCTTGATCTTCGGGAAAACGTGGTACAACAAATGCAACACTTTTGCATTAATGCGAATGAAGATCATGCTTGTAACAAACGAACCCGTACTCCGACAAAATCCCCCGCGCCCGGCAGTGACGCGTATTGCGCCTGTCTCGCCTGTCTCGCCTGTCTCGCCTGTTGAACGCGCGCCCGGTCATCTCGACCGAGCGGGCGCGACGGCGTCGCTTTTGTGCGCCATCCACTGCGCCCTGATGCCGCTCGTGGTGACACTGCTCCCGCTCCTGGGCCTTGCGTTCCTTGCGGATGAACGGGTCGAATGGGCGATGGTCGTTTTGTCCGGCGTTCTGGGCGCGACCAGTCTTTGCCTCGGGTTCCGTCAGCACCGCTCCCGCCGCGCCCTCGCCACGCTCGCCACCGGCCTCGCGTTTCTGGTCGCCGGGCGTATCGCGGAACACTACGCCCTGCCGTGGGGCGTGGTGATCGTGGTCATCGGCGGCCTGTCCGTCGCCGCCTCGCACATCCTCAACCGCCGCCTGTGCGATTCCTGCCACACTTGCTCAGCGTAAAGAGATAAGATTTTAAGATTTAACCGCAAAGGCGCAAAGGACTCAAAGTTCAGAGAAGAAAAAAATCTTATAGCAACCTTCTTTGCCTTTTATCTTCTCCTCTGAACTTTGAGTTCTTTGCGCCTTTGCGGTTAAATTCCCGTCTTCAATGCGGTTTCCAATAAGGCGGAGCCGGAGCAGCGGCGGTCGTCGAAAAGGTGAAGGCCGAAGCGGGCGCTGAACGCCTCGCAGACCTTGATGGCGCGGATGCTGTTGCCGTGCGCGTCGAGGCGCGGGGAGAAAACGCCGATACCCAGTTGGCCCGGCGCAACCGCTAAAAGGCCGCCGCCCACGCCGGATTTTGCGGGCAAGCCGACCCGAAACGCCCAGTCGCCAGCGGAATCGTACATCCCGCACGTGTACATCACGGACAAAATGTTCTTGACGTGCCACGCTTCCACGGCCCGTTCACCGGTAAGCGGGTTCTCGCCGAAGTTTGCGAGTGTGGCCGCCATTACGGCGAGATCGCGCGCGCTGACCAGAACCGAGCAGTGCTGAAAGTACAGGTCGAGCGTTTCCTCTATCCGTTCATCGAGAACGCCGGACGCGCGCAAAAGATGCGAGATGGCCCGGTTGCGATGACCTGTGGTACGCTCGGACGTGAAGGTCGGCAGGTCCACATACAACTCCGGCGCGCCCGCATACGCGCGGAAACAATCCAGAACGCGGTGAAGCCGGGCGGTCGCGTCGGCTCCCGCGATCAAGCCCGCGACCGCGATAGCCCCGGCGTTCACCATCGGGTTGAACGGCCTGCCGTCCGCTTCCAGAACAATCGAGTTGAACGAATCGCCGGTCGGTTCCACGCCCACGCGCTCGTGAACCGCAGTAGCCCCGACCATATCGAGCGCAAGACCGTACGTGAACGGTTTGGACGCCGACTGGATCGTGAACTTCTGCCGCGACGCGCCCACCTCGAAGATACGCCCGTCCGAGGTCGCGACGCAGATACCGAACAAGTCCGGGTCGGTTTTGGCGAGTTCGGGAATGTACGAGGCGACCTCGCCCTCGGTCACCGGGGCGTACGCGTCGTACAGTTCGCGCAAAAACGCCTTGATCGGCGCATCATCGCCGCCACCTGGCGTTTCCGTTGTTTCCCCTTTGGATGAAACTGTCACCGTCATCGCTCGCTCACTTGAACCTTTCGCCGTTGTCGCTGTTTGTTGTACCCGATACGAGGGCGCGGCCTTCGTATCAGAGGCAATGAATAGCGCGCTGTCTCCGTCTCAGGAGGGGAACGCTTTGTGGTATTGTCGCCAGATAGCCGCTTCATGCAGCAGGGCGTACTCCTCCGCGAATGTTTCTCCCCGCCCCGTCCGCTTTTGCGAGCGTGTCGTCATACGGTCGTGGTGATGCCCCAATTCATGCAAAAGAATATGCAACAATTGGTAGTCGCGCGCCGAGGTTTCCGTCCACTTGCACAAATAGCCGACCTCGCTGGTTTCTTCGCAAATCACGCCGAGCCGCTCCCAGATGTCTTTGTGGGCCTCGTAGTGCGCGCTGGTCGTTTCGATCCACAGGTCTGCGTCCCACGCGCATACATGAACCACGCCGGGAACATGATAGCCGTCCAATCCCCACTCACCGGGCGCAAGCACGATAGCGTTGAGGCCCACAGCGAGATGGTTCCAGTCCGGCAACAACTCCAAAAAGAGATAAATGTCGCTTTTATTCAGAAGATGCTTGTAACCTTCGCCCGGTCGCTTGCGGTCAATAACTACCATACGTGAGGCGGGCGCATCGTAATAATCGGGGCTACAATTCCAGTTGTTCTTTTTTGAACGCGGCCCTCAACCACGCGCGGGGCCGATTTGCGATTACCGCCACGTTGCATTAGCGCGCCCCTTCAACCGGATGCGCGGCGACATGGGCGACAAGGGTATCGAGCGGAACCGTGGCGAGCGTGATTGCCGTGTCGCACACGCCGTAGTACAGGTACAAAAGCCCGTCTTTCACCACATTCGCGGTCGGGAAAATCACGTTCGGGATATACAAGCCGAACTTTTCGTAGTACGCTTTCGGTTCCATAACAGGCTCGGGAGTGCGGGCGATAACGCGGGTCGGGTCGTCCAGATCGAGAAGAAGTGCGCCCAAGCGGTAACAAACGCTTTTGGTCTCGGCCTTTAGCGTTTCAACCCCGTGGTACAAAACCAGCCATCCCCTATCGGTGCGAACGGGCGGGGACGCCCCGCCGATGCGGTTACCCTCCCACGCGAATTCGGACTTGGCGAGCAAAACCGGCGCGTCCCACGTTCGCAGATCGTCGCCGAAGCATATCCACATCGCCGGGTGGGCGGTTCCGTACTCCGGCCCGACCCTCTGGAGCGGGCGGCGGAGCAGGGCGTACCTCCCGTTGATCTTCTCGGGAAACAAGATCACATCGCGGTCGTCCTGATCGGACGGCGTCGCCCACGCAAAATGCTCCCACGTCACGCGGTCGAAACTTCGCGCGATACCGGAGCGCGTGAAGTTGTCGGGGCGCGCCCCCTGTACATTGACCGATCCGGTTACGGCTTCCGGTTCGGCCCGCACGACGCCCGGAAAATCCGACTCGTGCGATTCCGGCACGCCCACGCCGGTCGGGTGCGACGACCACGCGAAGGGCCGAAAGGCGTACGTCATGTAGTACACGCCGTCGAACTTGACAAAGCGCGGGTCCTGCACGCTCCCGTACACACTCCCCGCCATCTCCGGCGTGAACACCGGTTCGCTCCGGGTGTGCGCGAAGTGAGCGCCGTCATCGCTTTCCATCATGCCGATATAGCAGTGGAACGGGCGAAGATTCCCCGCCGCGCGCTCGTACAGGTAAAACCTGCCGTCGTCATCGAGGAGAACGCCGGGATTGAACGTGACCGCCTCGCGCCACGGAAAAAGGCCGGGAACAACAAGAGGGTTTTGGGGATGCCGTGTAAACACACCGCTATAATGCGACGAGGCGTGCAAAAGGTCAAGACAAAGACAAGGAACAAGAGTGGATTGGAAGCATCACTACGATGCTGAAAATGGAGAATTAAGGCGACGCCGCCTGTTACGTAAACCCTTTACGGATGCTCGATCACTTCGCCGACGGCAAGAACGATGGCCTCAACCTCATCAGCCGTTATATAGCCCACGTAATTATCAAACCGTTCAAGGGCGACGGTACGCGGTTGAAGCGCGTCCGCCGCCGATTCACTTGTCAAGCCGTCGGTAGCGGTAGGATTTAACGGAACTTTTAGCGAGTCTTCCCAGAACTTTTCTTGCCAAGAAGTTACCGGCGCGATGGTACGCAGTTCGCGTCTTCGCAAGGCGTCACTCGAAATGACAACACATCGTCGCGTTTTTTGAATCTCTTGACCAACTACCGGGTCCAATCCAATGAACCAAATGTCACCGCGTCGAGGGTCTTTCCCCATGCCACACATCCTTCTCTTCCGATCATTCCTTCTCGTCTGAAACGGGGTCTGCTCCATCTAACGCGGTCAGCGCGGTCAATTCGCGCTCGTGGGACGGTTTTGCGAGGTCATCGCGGTACAAGTCCGCAAGGGCTTCCGACTCACGCTCTAAAATGCGACGCCGTTCCTCTCTTGGCAACTGCTTCAGCGCGCGTGGGCGCGTTAGGGCGGGCAGTTCACCGCCAACCTTCTCTCCTATCATTTCTTCCGCCTCTCGTGTTGACAGCAATCCCTCCGCATGAGCGCGTAGGACATTCTGACGTAACCACGAAGACAGTTCCGGCTCGCAGGGGTAGGGTTCTTCTTTGCGCCAGCCCTTTGAACTGATGGTGATACACCAGTCCTTGTAATGGGCAGGCGAAATGATGGCGAGATCATGCAGGCGTCTTACCAACGCTTGCAGGCTCATACCGTACCGTTTCTTCAGGGTGAGCAGTTCTTGTAGCGTTACCGATTTGCGCTTCGCACCGACCTCCTCGATTAGCGTCGCGCCCGGAAGAAGAAAAGCCCCGGCAAATCGGTGCGCGACATCCTCTTCGTCTAAACCTGGCGAAACTTGCGTGAAAAGGTGTCCGGTCTCATGCGCGCGGGTAAAACGTTGCCGCTCCCCGCAGGTACCGTCTCGGCTAACGATGCCAGTCGCGACGAGTTCGCCGTTTTTCCAAACGAACGCGGAGATGCCATCGAACTTATCTCCCGCGTCTAAGGCGAAAACATGAACTCCGTGTCGCTCCAATGTTTCGGTAACATTGCCTATAGCGTCACGGCCCAACCCCATTTTGTCCCGAACCTGAAGCGCGGCTGTCTCCGCATCCTCCAAGTTACTCACCGCAATCCGGTCAAAAAGGAAACGGTTGTTTGCCCCAGGGCTGATAAGTTCTTGTAATCGCACACGCTTTTCAAGATCGAACTCGATTCGACTTTTAATCATCGTTTCCGCAGTCTGTGTCATACCGGACTTGCGGCGGAATCCCATGTATTTCACAACAAGGGGAGAAGGAGCGGTAAGTTCACCCGTTTTCACGCCCAAAGCGCGGGCTAGTTGGAGGGACACGCCGGGGCGGGGCTGATGTTTGCCCGCCTCGTATTGCGACAGCGACATCTTGGTAATCATGCCGCCCATACGGTCCGCTAACTCATCTAACGAGTAGCCCCTTGCAAGGCGGATTTGGCGCAGTCGTTCCGGCGAAATCATAAAGCGAACTCCCTTCATTCGAGGGTGAGCAAAGAAAGGCGCTTGCCTTTTCATCTCGTGCCGCACTTGCAAAACTTTACACTTATACCATATAATTATTGGTTTTGTAAACTTTGACGTTGAGCGTTTTATCAAACTGCACAGGCTATGTAAACGAAAATTAAATCTGAAGACTGAGATCGAGTTTCCACAAGTTAGCCTGACACGCCTTTTCATTTTTTCATTGCCACGGTGCGCCCGCCGCGCATACTAAAAATAAAAACGCCCTTCTCCTCTTGCTTGAGGAGAAGGGCGTTTCTTACAATTATCCACCTGAAAAGAGCGGCGCCTACTTGCGGCGGCGGCGCAAAACGCCGACGAGCGGTAACAGGGCCGCGCCCAAAAGCGCGAAACTTCCCGGCTCCGGCACGGCGACCGCCGCCGCGCTGTAGCCGACGCCGTCGTACCACGTGCGCAGGTTCGGGTTGACGCCACCGGTTTGCGCGTAGTCGTCAATAAAGGCGCTCAGACTGCCGCCCGCGCCGATCGTTCTCGTTCCCAGCGAAATCTGGTACATCTGCCGCTGGTTTGGCCCGTCTATAACGGACGGAGCGGGAGCGGCGAAATCCGCCAGCACGGCCTGCGGAACAATCGTATACGTTCCCGGCGCGGGCGCGCCCGGCGACGAGGCGATGCTTGGGTCCGCAAACAGCGGCAAATCGCCCGCCGAGTTGGTCAGACTCGCGCGAAGCAGCCAATCTTCCGTGCCATTGTTCTTGCTCCAGAAGTACGCGAAAACATTGTAGGTTCCGGCGGGCAAGCCGGTCACCGTGGTTACCAAACGCGGGCCGTCCTGCACGCCGCTCGACGGGCCGTTCGTCTCGAAGATCGTGTTGCCGTTGTACGTCCCGGCGCCCGAGCGCTTAAACCAGTTGGTGGTGGTTCCCGTCGTGGTCGCGGTGAAAACGCCGCCTGCCGCAAGCGAGGTGTTGCCGCCCGCGCCATCGGTGGCGTCCACATACGTAATCTGGGCAAGCGACCGGGACGCGACCCCTGCGAGCGCGACGGCGGTCAGAAAAATCGTTCGTAAAGCGCCTTGCTTCTTCATAAAATCCCCTCCTGTGGGAACGGTTTTCGTTAGTGGCGACAGCAAGAACGACAACGGTGTTTTGACCGTTATCGTTTTGCTGTCGTCGGTTGTCTCGTCGGTTGTCTTTCTGGCGGCTCTGACAAATGGCAAAGCCGGCTTTACTTGACGTACGCGCCCAACGTCGGCGCGCTGTTGCGGGGCCGAATTTTCCCATCGAGATCGAGGCGCGGGCCGTACGGCAACCAAACGCCTTTACCTAAAGCCGGACTTCCGGCCCGTAGATGGAAATTCGCCACCTTTGCATCACGAGATGGCAGAACGAACTCGGGGTCCGCAACCACGTCGCCCTCGCCGAGTGCGGGCGCGATGTTGCCGCCGTAGTACACGTTGTGCGAAAACACGACGTTTTTGTTTGGGCCGCTGATGCGGTTGACTGGCTCCGGTTTCTCGCCTGCCGCGACATCGGCGACCGGCGCGACCAGAATATTGTTCGTGATGCGGACATCCTCCGAGCCGTACGTGTAAATCTGCGAGTACTGCAGGTTTTTACTCGCGCTGTTCAGGTAGGCCGTGTTGTTGATGATGTCCACCCGGTTCGCCGTCACGGTATGGATGCCCGACCCGCCGTTGTCGAAGCACAGGTTGCTTTGAACCAGCGTCCGGCCCCGAAACAAACTGTTCGGGCGATCTCCCGTTTTCTGGTTCACATCAAGAATGATGCCGTTGCCATCGGAGGGCCGCTTGACCGCGACCCAGTCTTGGAAGGTTTCGTTGCGGTAGCAAACATTGTTGCGGACCAGCATTCGGTAGATATTGTCGCTGGCGTCGAAGTTGGACGCGCCCAGAAGCGAGATACCCGACGTCGCGTAGATCGTGGTCCAACAGTTGGAGCGGGAAATGTTGTTCTCGATCGTGACCCAGTCCGACTCCAGCGCGCCCAGTCCCTGTCCGGGGCAGTACTCGACCAGATTATCAGCCAATCGAATATGATGCGGGCTGTTTTTCATGTAACGACCATCAACGGCGATTCCATTGGTGTTGCTGCGCGAGTCGGATTTCCCCACCGCATCCGGGAATTTTTGCTTGACCACATCGGCTTCGCCGCGAACATGCAAGCCGCGCACCTCAAGATACGCGAGAGAGGGGCCGTCCGATGGTTTTTCTTTCGAGCCTTGCGCGATACTTACCGTGTTCCACCCGTTCGAGGTCAGGATAGGATGATGTCTCGGATAGTTTTTCAGCACGATCCACGCATCTGGCGCGCCGGGGCGTGGGAACGAGGCGACCGGGGTTAACTCCCCTCGGTACGTTCCGTTCATCAGCGCAATGCTGTCGCCCGGCCCGGCGACATCGAGCGCCTTTTGCGGCGTGGCGAATGCGGTCCGCTCGGTGCGTCCGTCGGCGGCGTCGCTTCCCTTCGGACTGACATAGTAGGCGGGCGTGGCGTAGTTCACATTATCAAGGTGAAGTTCATACTTTGGCGGCTCGGGCAAAACGTTTTGCGGGGCGTCCGGCTTGATCGCGAACGTGAACTGAACGTACGGGGCGTTCGGGCTAAACCGGCCCACGCCGAATTGTCGCATCTCGGAAAGATCAAGGGCGTACCGCTGATAAAAATCGGGCGCGGCAGGGTGGATTTCGGTTTCAAGGCCGCCGGTTCGCTTTTTGCTTTTATCGAATGATTCGACCCGAACCGTAATATCCCGCGAGGACGAAGCGGACAAACTGAAACTCAGCGTAAGTTTATCCGCATTCGTTTCCCGCACGTTGACAGGGAGTAACCCGCTGCCGAAAGCCGCGCTGGCGACGCTTTTGGAACCCGGCGCATTGGCGGTAAAACGAAGTCCGCCCGACGGCTCGATACCGCCCGCTACGTCCACGGTCCCGACGGGCGCCGCCGTCACGACCGCGCCTTTGGGGGACGTCGGTAAGACCCTTTTGCCGGGCCAGGATTTGGCGTCGCTAAAGTTGAACCGGGCGATGGTTCCGCCATGCGCGGATGACGGCGGCGGCGGCGCTGTCGCCTCGGAGCGGCTTTTCGCGAGCGGCGGAGCGACAAGAGTAAGGCCGGTTCCCCAAAGGCAAACCAAGCCAAAACGAGAGGCGAAGGCGGTGTTCATCCACGGCTCCATAAAAACGGTTGAAGAGAAGAGGGGGCGCAAAGCCCGAAGCAAGGGGTTAAGATAATCCGGCG
The DNA here is from genome assembly GCA_964252165.1 of uncultured Armatimonadaceae bacterium. Classification (GTDB taxonomy): domain Bacteria; phylum Armatimonadota; class Armatimonadia; order Armatimonadales; family Armatimonadaceae; genus CAXUMS01. Next base: position 11,938 of record CAXUMS010000082.1, on the reverse strand, counting down.
CTTGTGGCGCAAAAGCGTGTGTTGAATCCGGAGCGCGGCGGTAGCGCGGTTTCAGGGCGTGGAAAGAAGCGCAAACGCACACCCTGAAATCGTTCCGATGGATACGCCGGATTTACTTGATGCTGAACGTGACGCCGAGCGAACCGCCCGGAATGCTACCGCTGGTTCCCGACGCTCTGGGGTACTGACCGGGGGTTTGGGCGTCGGTTTCCTTGTTGGCGTTGCTACCCGACGAAACCTGCGAGCCTCGGTACCATTTGGCGTGGCAGTCCGCCATAATGAAGTTCGATCCGCCGCTATGCCTGCCGTCCTTACCCGTGTAGTGGCACGCCACGGAAAACGCGTTGGGATCGCGTCCGCCCATCCACCCTGTCGCGTATTTCAGTGTGGAGGTCGCATCGGGGGCGGGGCAGGCATTAAACGTGCCGCCGCCGGACGGGCTATAACCGCCAAGTGCGCCGTTCCCGAACGGCGACGAGTTGTAGTTGGTGACGTACGGCCCTTCCGAGTTGGGGACGGAAACGTCAATGTTGGTGTTGCCTTCCACCTCGTACAGCAACACGGTCGAGGCGGGCGCGTTCGTGTCCGCCATCGAGATCGAGGTGTTCGGAATAGGAGGCGTGGCGCTACGGTTGCCGCCCGTGCCGAAGTTGCTATTCATGCCATAGGACGACGCCTTATCGGCGGCGAGAACATTGACGTAATCGCTCGGACAGCGGTACACCCCGATGCTCTTGACATACGGGTAGACCTGCCCGGCCCAGCCGCCGATATTGCCGTAGTTGTACGTGCCGTTCGGATACGTTTCATCGTAATCCTGGATGTACTGGTACATCGCAAGGCCCATCTGCTTGGTGTCCGACAGGCACGACGTTTGCCGGGCTTTTTCCCGCGCCTGCGCGAATACGGGGAATAGGATCGCGGCTAAAATCGCGATAATCGCGATAACGACCAGCAGTTCAATAAGGGTAAATGCGGAGACCATACTCCGGCGTTGATGCTGACTTTGCATTTTCAAAACATGCCCTTTCGCGGCGACCAAACGATAAATCCGAAAGCCGCTGATAGCGGCTTCAGAGGCGGTTACTTTCCTTGTTGCGCGGCCTGGGCCGCGGCCTGGATCGCCGCCCCCTGTTGCTCGGCTTTTTGTTTCGCGGCTTCCTGCTCCGGGGTAGGCGCGGCGGCGGTTGCTCCCGTCCCCGTGGACGAACCGGTCGCGGGCGCAGATGCGCCGGTGGTTTTGCCCGCACAACCCGTGGTAAACGTCGTAACCGCGAAAACCGCCGTGAGCGTCGCGATAAGCGTTATTCGCCTTTTGCGCTCCGTGGAATTGCGTAATGTTTTAACCAAAGCTTTCTTCTCCTTTCTGGCGTTCGCTTTCGCTTGCGCCGAATACGCACTGCAACAAGATCGGTTATCTTTCCGGCGGCGGCGGCGCGGTGGACGCCCGATGAATCAGCCGGGTGGGAACCAGCGTCAATTCCGACTCCCCGCTTGCGCTGGGTCCATCGTCAGCGGCGTCCGCTCTTTCAGCGAAGCGAACGGCTTGAAGCGCGGCGGCGTGTCCCATTTCCCGAAACGACTGGTCCACGGTTGTCAATGCCGGGTAGGTGAACTCGGAAAGCGACATATTCGAGTAGCCCGTGATAGACAGATCATGGGGAACGCGCAAACCCATCTCACGAGCGATCCCCATGACAACCATCGCAAGGGCGTCGCCCGAACACATAACGGCGGTCGGGGGATGGTCCCCGGATTTGGCGAACAGCGCGCGCACGCCCGCTTCTATTTCCGACTGGATGTGCCACGATGTTGTTTGAATCCAGTGATCCGGCGCGTCTAAACAGGCGTCGGCGAGGGCGGCGCGGAAGAAGCGTTCTCGGCGCTCCGACAGATAATCACTCGTTCCTCCAACAAACGCGATACGGCGATGCCCCAGTCCGACCAGATGGGAAACCACCTCGCGTATGCCCTGTTCGTCGTCCGAGGCGATACGGGAACTTTGATCGAGCGGCGGCGCATTGTCAATCAGGGTTACCGGAATAGCGTGTTCCCGGAAAACGTCATGGAGACGCTTTTGCGCCTCCTCGCTAAAACCGACGATCAGCGCGCCCGCAAGTCGCCATTCCAAACAACGCGCAATGGTGGCGTCATCCACATTGGTATACGAAAAGTGAAGGATCTTGAGCAGGTAATCATTCTCGCTCGTGGCCTCCATCGCGCCAGACAGAATCCGGACGATGTTCTCGCCGCTTTCAAACGTGGTCAGCACCCCGATAATGCGGCTTTTGCCGGTCACCATCGCGCGCGCGATCTGATTGCGTTGGTAGCCGAGTTCGCGCGCCACGCCCATCACGCGTTCCCGGGTTTGCGGGGAGATCTTTAAACGCCGCGCGCCGCCCCCGAGAACGAACGAAACCGTGGAGCGTGAAACGCCCACCCGCGCCGCGATTTCTTCCATCGTTACTAAGGACATAAAAATCTCTCGAAACCGCCTGGTAACTCGTGTTACCTCAGCGGTAACACGAGTTACCTTGCTTAACAAAGATTATACACGTAGTTTTCAGGAGCGCAAGGGCAAATCCTGAAAACAAAACGTGGCGGGGTTTCATACAGTCAGATCCGTTGCGCTCCGGCTTCCCGAACAGACGCCCGGTGGGCAAGGGTGAAACCGTCCACTGGTCCAAAACGGTTTTCAAAGCGCAGCGAGCGAAAGCGAGCGTTCCCTGACGGGACAAATGGCTATGAGAACAGGGAAACAGCGAGGGTGACGTTAAGAGCGCGCTTTGACGATACATCACTCCCGCCCGCCCGAAGGCGTTCATCACGTTTCGACCAGTTGCGTGGACACGCCCGCCCACCGGCCCGCCGCATCCTTGCCGATCACGTACGCGTCAATCACCGGGTCGCCCTCGATACGGAACGCCTGCGCGCCGGTCAGCGTTTTGTTCAGCGTTCCGACAAAAACGGCAAAGCGGGCGCCGCCCGCTTTTTCCTCGTCGCCCATCCAATCCTGCGCCTCGGTCATCGGTTTGAAGAACTCGGCGACCGTGAGCGTTTTCACCGCCTTCTTGTCCGCGCCGGTCACCGCAACCAGGGCGGCGATGGCGTCGGGGGCGTCGCTGGTTTTTTCGTCCCAGACAAACGGCGTCAGCGGTCGGTCACTCTCGCTCATAAACAGGAGGCCTTTCGCCGCCGCTTCGAGCGTTTGCAACGTGTCGTCGGGTTTGGCGTTGATGGGCGTCGCCTCCGCCGCATCAGCCTTGTCAGGCGCATCGGTTTTGTCCTGCGTCTCCGCTTTGTCGGGGCGGTTGTCGCCGTCGGGAGCGGTTTTCGCTTCCTTTTGGGGTTCTTCCATGCGTTGTGTTACCGTCCTTCCGCCGTGTGGTAGCCCGCTTTGAGAGCCTCGGACTCGCTCATGTACCTGCCTTGCTTGGTTTTGCCATAGTACTGCGACCCTTCCGGCCAGATCACGCCGGACCGCGTGTTCACCCAGACCTGCCCCGCCGCAGGTTCCGCCGTATTCGCGTTGGTAGATCCCGTTTCTCCGGCATTGCCGGTCGGCGACACGGTGAAGCGCGGCGCGCGACCGTTATCGCCGACATCGCCTCCGTTTCGGTTGCGTTTAAGCGCATCGGCGACGTTCTGGGGCAGGGCGTCGAAGAAGCGAAGTCCGGTCGCTTTTTCGATATCGGCGACGCTTACTACGTACCGTTGCCAGTTTTGGCCTGCGGTCGCCGCCGTGTTGGGCATCATCACCGCGATCACCTGCGTTTGGGCCGTGATGCGCGCGATATCGTCGCCGCTCCGCTCGGGCAGGGCGACCACAATCTTCCAACCGAAATCCGGCACGGCGACCCGGGCGCGCCCAATCGTCTTGTGGCTCCGCGACGCGAAACCGTGTCCGCACGTGATATATAACTCGTTCCGCCCGCCGCTCCGCCCCGTGAGCGTCCGGCAATAATTTTCAAAATCCGCCCAGGGTCCCTGATTTAGCTCCGGCGCCTGCGGCGTGATGTTGCTCATCAGGAACACCTGATCGTTCTCGGCACGGCCCGCGCTTCGATCTTTGCTCGGGCAGTTATGTCCCCGGTCATAGCCGGACCGGGTGTAATCGGATGGCGTCACCTGCGTAAACGCGGAGGGCAGGCTGGCGTCCGGCTGAAACTGTCCGCGTTCGGCGTTCCCGATGTCGCTTGCGCTCAAATGCCACGATACCCAGTTGGGGAATCGGAGCGTATCGTTGTACGACACGGCGAGCAGGGGCCGGGCGAGCAGGTAATGCTCCGGGCTTCGGAGCGATGGCGCGGCGTTGTCGGGGTTCCCGAGCGCCATCTGGACCCGCGCGTTCTCGGCGATGGTTCCCGGCCTGCCTCCGCCGATTCCGCCGCCTGCGCGCCCGCCCGACGCGGGACGTGTCGGCGGCGTCGGCCCACGACCTGTCCTGCACCCAATCCCGAGAAGGATAAGGGTAGCCCCGGCTATTCCCCCGACAGCGATAACGGGACCGCGCAGGCGATTCTGGTGGTTCTGATTCATCATTCGATCTGATTTTCGTTCAAGGGCGGCCTCGATCAAGCGGCGCACACGGCTTCGGTTACTCTGGTACATGGCATCGTTTACTGCACCTTTTACGCCATGCGCAACGACTTCCGTTAAAGACTGCGCCCCGGCCCTATGATAACACCCGGCGGCGCGTCCTCCCAAATCGGATAACCCCCCTAACCCCCAATAATGGGGGGACAAGAGACGTTCGCCGGATTCCAACTACTGGCCTGTTAAGGTAAATGCGTCGCCGCTATGTCCTTCTTGTCCCCCTTATTGGGGGTTAGGGGGGCCTCTTGACCAAAAACTAATGCCGCCGTGCAAACGCCCGATCCATCCCATTTTTTGCCGTAACCGCCGCGCCGTAATAACGGTTATTTTAATGCTTGCTACGCCGCACTCGAAAAGCGGGCGGGGCGGATACAATGAAGGGGTTTAGGTTCGTCTTAGCGGGGCGGTGCGAAAGGAACGGGAAGCAAGCAATGCCGATTACGCTCGATGTCACGCCGGAAATGGAACAGCAACTGCGCGAACAGGCCGCGCAAACCGGAAAAACGCCCGAACAAGCGGCCCTCGACGCGCTTATCGCGGGCCTGCGGAACCGTAAAATACCGCAAACGCTCGCCGATCTGCCGCAAAATCGCCCGTTGCCGAGCGGGCGCTCCATGCAGGAACTGATGCAAACCCCGTGGCCCGGCGAAGAAACCGATGCGGAACTGCTTGCCGCCCTCAAAGCGATGGACGAGTAGTAGCGTTCCTAAAGCGAGCGAACCTGCACTATGCTCTACTTCTTGGATACCAATATATTGCTTGCCTACGTCCGGCGAAGCGATTTGTCGCTTAAGATTGAAGCGCAGTATCAAATCTCGACGAGAGAGCCGCACCCGCTTTACTCGGTTGTCACGCAAGGCGAACTACGGGCGTTGGCGCAAGAAAACAACTGGGGAAGCGCGAAGCGGCGCGACATGGAGGATTTCTTCGTTCATTTTACGGAAACGCCGATACCGTTTGCGGATGTGGTGGACCGCCATGTCGAACTATCGGAATGGAGCCGCCGGGCCGGGCGCGTCGTGGGCAAAAACGACCTGTGGATCGCCGCCTCCGCGTCGGCGACCGGCGCGACGCTCCTCACGACCGACCACGACTTCGCTGTTTTTGCCGCGTCCCTGATCGCCCACGAATGGATTAACCCCGTTCAGTAACGCTGTTATGGAAGACGAACGCATAATCGAAATCGAACGCGACAGCATAGAAGCGTTGCCCACGGTCGCCGAACTTAGAACGCTCGCGGATCGGTACGACAAGGTGTTTTTGCGTTTTGGGATAGCGTTGGATCAAAGCGTTCACACCGATGATGCAAAGAATGCGCTCATAGAACGGCTCCAGTCGGGCTTGCCCGAGTGTTTCGTTTTCAACAGCGGAGGCGCGTCCCTGCCCACGCCAACGTCGTGGATAACAATTGTGCGCGCGGTCACTACCCAAACTGTGATCAAGAACGAAGCGCGCCTCCTTGCGGCGCTTCGCGCGTTCGGCGAAACGGCGACCGACCTTATAACACGCCTCGCCAAAGCGCGCGGGGTGGAACTGTCCTGTTTTTTACACGATCCGTTCGCCGGGGCAGGCGAGCAGACCGGTAGGTTCGATAATGAGTGTGGGTACCGGTTTCATGGCTACGAATGTTTGTTCGTAAATGAAAAAACCGGGCAAAGATTAGAGGTTATTGTGGTCGGGAGCGGCGGCGCATGGGGTGCGCTTGATCCGTATTTCTTCTCCCAGTTCGTTTCGTCCACACCGGAATGGGCGGATGTTGCGCGCTTTCTTCAGAGCGCCTACCACGGCACATTACGAGCCTTCGATATACTGGAAGCGCGCGGCTCGCTTGTTCAAATGACGCCTCCGGGCGGCGTAACGCGCCTTTACCTCGCTCCGCATCTCCGATAAATCTCCCGGTTTCGCGAACTACACCCACATGAACAATACAAACCCGCTTTCATCCGATGCCAAACTTGTCCCCGAAGACCTTTTCGCCGAGGACGATACGCCGAACGAGGAATGCGGCATTTTCGGGATCTACGCGCCGGGCGAGGATGTCGCGCGCCTGACGTTCTTCGGGCTGTTCGCGCTTCAGCACCGGGGACAGGAATCGGCGGGGATCGCGGTCGCGGACGGAACCCGGGTCGCGATGCACAAGGACATGGGCTTGGTGACGCAGGTATTCGACGAGGAAATTCTCGCAAACCTGACCGGACACCTCGCGATCGGGCATACGCGCTACTCGACCACCGGCTCGTCGGTTCTGCGCAACGCCCAGCCGCTCCACTGCTTTATGAACGCAGGAACCATCGCCATCGCGCACAACGGCAACCTGATCAATGCCGAAGAGTTGCGCGAGGAAATGCAGGCGGACGGGTTAGAGTTTGAAACCACCAATGACTCCGAGGTGCTGGCCCGCCTGATTGCGTCGCAAACCGACGCCCCCACTCTCGCCCATGCGGTTCGGGCCGCAATGCAAAAGGTGCGCGGGGCGTACTCGCTCGCGATCCTGACCGAAAACGAACTGGTCGGCGTCCGCGACCCGTACGGCGTTCGCCCGCTCTGCCTGGGACGCTTAGGCTCGGACAAGTGGGTGCTGGCGTCGGAAACGTGCGCGCTGAATACGGTCGGCGCGACATTTGTGCGGGAACTCGCCCCCGGCGAGATCGTGGTCATCAACCAGGACGGCGTCCGCCGCGCGCCCGGCGTCCCGATGGAGCGAGAAGCGTTATGTATGCTGGAGATGATTTATTTCGCGCGCCCCGACTCGGTCATGTACGGGCATAGTCTCCACGCCGCGCGTCAGCGCATGGGCGCGGAACTCGCGCGCGAGCATCCCGCTGTCGGCGCGGACCTGGTTATTCCCATCCCCGACAGCGGCATCCCCGCCGCGCTCGGGTTCGCGCAGGCGGCGGGGATACCGTTCGGCGAGGGCCTGATTAAAAACCGGTATATCCAGCGGACGTTTATCCAGCCCGACCAGCGAATGCGCGAGCTGGGCGTCCGCATGAAGCTCATGCCGATCCGCGAGGCGCTTCAAGGGAAAAAGGTCGTGATGGTGGACGATAGCATCGTGAGGGGGACGACGACCGGCAAGGTCGTGCGCCTGCTCCTCGATGCCGGGGCCGCCGAAGTTCATGTTCGCATCTCCGCCCCGCCGGTCAAGTTCCCGTGCTTTTACGGCATTGACATGGCGACGCAGGACCAATTGGTCGCCGCCAAACACACGATTGAGGAGATACGAACCCTGATCGGGGCGACCTCGCTCGGCTTCCTGTCGCCGTCCGGCCTGGCCCACGCCTTGTCGGTCCCGAACGATAACTTCTGCCTCGCCTGCTTCACCGGCGATTACCCCATTGAAATACCCGCGTCGGTGCGCGTTTCCAAATTCACGTTCGAGATGCCGATGTCAAACGGCGCGATCCACAACGGGGCCGACGGGGCGAACGGCTCCCCCGGGAACGGCGCGACGGAAACGCACGGGGTAACGCCCGTCCTCACCGACCCGGCAAGCCTGATCGCGACGCGCGAAGCCCTGCCCGACGACGGCGCGGGCGACGGCATTGACGACGGCAAGCCGGGCGGTTAAGTCACACAAAGCGTGGAAAGGAAGGCGGTTTTGTGGAAGCAAGGATAACGGAACGAGTGGTGGTGCGGCGGATGCGGGAGGCGGACCTTGCGGATTTTCTTGCGTACCAGAGGCGTCCTGAAACACTACGTTACACGCCGAACGAACCGCTCGCTGAGGAGCGCGCTCGGAACTTCTTGGCGCGACAAGCCGCAGTCGAGATGGGCGATGAGGGCGGCTACATTGCGTTCGCCGTCCATCACAAAAGCGATGACAAAATAATTGGCGAGATCAGCCTCAACGTGCTACCGAAGGCGCGTAGCCGAGGCGAAATAGGCTGGTCTTTGCATCCTGATTACTGGAGGCAGGGCTACGCTACGGAAGCCGCCCGCGTCTGCCTCGCTTACGGCTTCGAGGATCTAAACTTGCATCGAGTTACAACATTCTGTGACGCGCGCAATCAAGCGTCTTACCGGTTGATGGAGCGGCTTGGTATGCGACGTGAGGGACTTTTTCGCCGTAGCGGGTTTACCGAAGGCGCATGGCGCGACGAGTTCTTTTACGCCCTGCTCCGCGACGAATGGCTTGCGGCGGCGGGCGAAGCCCTGCCAGACGACGGCGCAGACGATGGGATTGACGACAGCAAACCGGACGGGCTGGAAAAATCAGATGGCAAGCAACGATAAGAAGCAAGGCCGCAAAGGGAAAATGTCAGACGCGACGCGGTGGAAAATCATTTACTTCCTCATGTCGCTCCAGGCGGCTCTTATCGCGTTTCTTCTCGGTTATATGACATCCCGCCATTTTGAACTGTGGGCAGGCGTAATCGTTGGGAGCATATCTTTTGTAGCGGGTTTATATGTCGTTTCGTGGATAAGAACGTCCATAGCTCAAGAAATGAAGGAACGGAAGGAAGCGAAAAATTGGTGGCGCACGTAGCCGTTGACCGGGTTGCGTAAGTTGGATCGGTTTTATTCAACGAGGATCATTATTCCGAGTGGCTCAAGCCCCCTCGCTATCAGGCGCGAAGCGCGCCGTGATCCCGCTGAAGCAGGAAGCCGAAATAAGCAAACCGTTTGGTCGTTCCTACAGGCTGTAGTCTACGTAAAACGTAACCCTGTTCTACAACACGAGCCGTCTGTTTCTTCCCGCTTCAGCGGGATTACGTCGCGCTTCGCGCCTGATAGCGAGCGGGCTTGAGCCACTCGGAATAATGATCCTCGTAAAATCGAACATCGGTAGTGGAAAAGCGCAACTCATGCAAAAAACAAGTCCGTCAGATAACAACGGCATAGATTCGCTGTCTTTTCAACTGCCGCCCGCCGACTTCTTCCCCGCGCCCGCCTACTACACACGGCTTCAGGACGCGCTCGCCGAAGCGAGCAGGGACACGCGCGTGGTCGGCGCGCTTTTGATGGGGTCGCTTGCGCGCGGCGATGCGCACGCGGGCGCGGATATGGACCTGTTCGTTCTGGTCAAGGCCGGGACGCACCGCCCGTTTTCCTTTGAAACGCGCGATAACATCGTGACCGAAATCCACGCGGGCGACCGGGCGCAAACCATCGCTAAGATCGCGTCGCGCCCGTCGCTCGCGTACGGGTTCCGCGACGCGCTTATTCTGCGGGACACGGACGCAGGCGATCTCGCCACGGTGCAGGAGGCCGCGCGGGAAACATTGCGGACGTACCAAACGCCGCCGGACGAGCGCGCGGGAACGGCGTACTGGCTCCGGTCCGCCCGTGTCAAGATCGCCGCGTCCGAGGCCGCGCACAACGCTCTTCGGGCGGGCTTTGTCACCGCGACAACATCGTGGAAGATACTCGAAGGCGTGTTCGCGGTCAATAACCTGCCGGTTCCGCCGTCCGGCGCGCTACTTTCCTGCCTTGCCGAACTGGAGCAAACGCCGCCGAATTTCGCGGATTGCGTCAACCGGCTTTTCACCGACCGGGATTCGTCGGAGCGCAGTCGGGCGGCCCTGTGGCTGATAGACTGGGTAACGGTGCGGCTCGATGTTTAGCGTTCCAGAGGCCCCCTAACCCCCAATAATGGGGGGACAAGAAAAAGATTAACGCGATGCTTTGACCTTGTGGATCTGCGTTTCACCTTTGGCATTATGCTCTTGTCCCCCCATTATTGGGGGTTAGGGGGCCATCTTCTGTAAAACACTTCAACCGATACAAATAGGAGCCTAATCCCGCCCCACGTACAGGAGAAACACGCTTTATGACTATTCGCGTTCTTTTATTCGGACACTACCGCGACGCCGCCCCGGACGGCGGCGTTATAACCCTGAGCGACGCGCCGACCGGCGCGACAATCGCCGCAATCGCCGACCTGCTGGCGCGCCGTGATGGGCGTTTCGCGGGCTTGATCGCCCATTGCCGGGTCGCGGTCGGGGCGGAGTTCGCAAGCGCCGACACCGTTCTCGCCGACGGCGTCGAGGTCGCGTTTTTGCCGCCCACGAGCGGCGGATAAAAGGGCGGAAAAAGCGAACCAATGATCCAACTAACCGACAAACCGCTGGAGCCGCAAATCGCGATCGACGCCGTGATGACCGACGCGGACGGGGCGTATGTTCTTTTCGTGGGCGTGGTCCGCGACCATTCGCGCGGGCGCGCGGTGACGGGCTTGGAGTACCAAGCGTACGCGCCGCTCGCCGAGCGCGAGATGCGGCGGATCGAAAACGACGTGCGCGAGCGTTTCGGCCTCGCCTGCGCCATCCTGCACCGATTCGGGTATCTTGCCGTGGGCGAGGCGTCGGTTGTCGTGTGTGTGGCGGGCGCGCACCGGGGCGATGCGTTCGAGGCGTGCCGCTGGGCTATTGACACGCTGAAATCCGACGTCCCCATCTGGAAAAAAGAGTTCGCCCGCGACGGAACCTTCTGGATCGAGGGCGACGACGCGGCGGTCGCG
>CAXUMS010000082.1:0-869 GCA_964252165.1 uncultured Armatimonadaceae bacterium | reverse complement strand
ATTAGGTGTTGGGTGTTGGGTGTTGGGTGTTGGGTGTTGGGCTACGCTCCGCGTCGCCGGGGTGTTGGGCGTTGCCGGAGTTTACTGGTAAGGTGAAACTGTGGCAAGGTATCAAAGATGGGGTGGCGACGGTAGCGCGTGAACACAACTAACAAAGGCGGAAACGTTGATGAAAGCGCGACGCAGGCGGAACCGTCTCTTCCGCCCAATACCCAACACCCCGGCGACGCGGAGCGTAGCCCAACACCCAACACCTCTCCGCTTCTGATTCGCCCCCTCCGTGGCACCGATCTGGAGGCGGTTTCACGTATCGAGCGGCAATCGTTCCTGACGCCGTGGAACACGCAGGCGTACGTCACCGAGATCGCGAACCCGAATGCCGTTTACCTGGTCGCCGCGCGGGATGGGGTCGTGGTCGCGTACGGCGGCCTGTGGGTGATTATGGACGAGGCGCATATCACTACTATCGCGGTGGATACGGCCCTGCGCGGTCACAAAATCGGCGAAACCCTTCTTGTCGAGATGCTCAAGGCGGCGCGCAAAAAAGGCGCGACGCGAGCGACGCTTGAGGTGCGGTCGGGCAACGAACCGGCCCGACGCTTGTACGAAAAATACGGCTTTATCTGGGTCGCGATCCGCAAGGGCTATTACTCGGACAACAACGAGAACGCCGATATTATGTGGATCAACGACATGGAAACCCCCGAATGGCGTCGCCTGTTCGCCCGCAACCGCGACGCCCTGGGACTGTAAGCCAGCGTTTTCGGTCTGCTTCTGGGTTGTCGTTTGCGTCTGTGTTGTCGTGAGACTAAATCGCTCAAGCCGCGCGGCTCCCTTGCGCAGGGGGCGCCAACGCCATGCGTTGGATC
>CAXUMS010000081.1:0-21150 GCA_964252165.1 uncultured Armatimonadaceae bacterium | reverse complement strand
GGGCGGCGCGCGATCGTCTCGAAGCGATCCGGGCGAAGCGTGTCCATACTCAGGTTGATGCGGCGCACGCCCGCATCCCAGAGCGGCTGCGCCTCACGCGGCAATAGAATGCCGTTTGTGGTGATGGTCACCTCGCCGATGCCGGGCGTTTGGACAAGCCGCGCGGCAAGGTCAGCGACATTTTTACGAACCAACGGTTCGCCGCCGGTGAGGCGCACCTTTTTCAAGCCGACGCCTGCCAGAACCCGCACAACCCGCTCGATCTCATCGAACGACAAAACGTTGTCCAAATCTTCGTAGGGAACGCCTTCTTCCGGCATACAATACACGCAACGTAGATTGCACCGGTCGGTCAGGCTAATGCGCAAATACTCGATGCGCCGCCCCCACCGGTCCGAGATACCGGAAGCGGAAGGCGAAACGTCGGAAGGCGGTGAGAGTGTTGCGGACATACCTCGATTATACCGTTTGGCGGGGTGTTGAATACGATTTCAAGAATACGTTGCGTCGAACGTGAACCTTTCGGGCGTTTGCCGGAACCAATACAAGCGTACGGACAGCGCGCAAGCGATAAACACGATGCACAAAGAAAACGCCAAAACCTGCTCGGATCGTGAACTCGCGCGCCGGGTGGCGTTAGGCGACGCTGATGCGTGCGCGGCGTTTCTGGACCGATTTGGGCCGGGCGTTCTTCGGCTTGCTCATCGTTACACGTTTTCGGAGGCGGACGCCGAGGATTTGACGCAGGACATTATGGTGGATCAGCGCCGCGCTTCGGCGAACTTTCGCGGCGCGGCGAAACCGTCTACGTGGGTTTATCGCGTCGCCGTAAACCACTGCTTAAAACGGCGCGAACGTGCGAAGCCGCCCGGCTTGACGCTGGAGGAAGACCATTTGCGCGGTGCGTCCACGTTGCCTACAAACGACCCGCAAGCGCGCGCGGAGCAAGCCGAACTTGCGGGTGAGGCCGAAGACGCGCTCGAGTCGCTGTCAGACTTGCACCGGGACGTGGTGATCTTGCACGAAATGCACGGTCTGACGTACGCCGAATGCGCGGACGCGCTACAAATTCCGGTTGGGACGGTGAAGTCGCGCTTGTCGAACGCTTTTGGGCGGCTTCGCGTTCGCCTTGCCGCGTACGTTCTCAGCGATGAAGCGCCGCGAACCGCATCCGCCCCGGCGCGTCCCGCCACGCCCGCCTTTGCCCTCGTCACGGGAGAAACCAAACCATGAGCCGCGACCCCGCAAATGAACCAATGCAAAATGTTGCGGCTCGCCGCGCTCGCCGCGTCCTCTTCATCGCCCTCTGCGCCACAAGCGTAGCCGGAGAGTTTTGATTGCGCCTTCGTACAACCGGAAAACGCGGGTGCGACGCAGCGCCTTGCGAAAAAACCTGTTTGAGTAGTCGCGGCATAGTCTAATGAAGCGCGTCAAGAACCCATTCACTGAGGTTTACGAAAATATATCCAACTTGCTATTGACAAACCAGGCGGACTATGCAACAATCGGCAGTATATATAGAGGTTGCAGACGATCTCAATGGCAACGACAAAAGCGAAACCAGCGTCGGTTCTCAAATATCGTCAGATCGAACAGTCCCTTCGTGCGGAGATTGCGTCCGGTCATTGGCAGGCCGGAGACCGCCTGCCCGGTGAGTATGAACTTGCCGAACGGTTCCATGTCGCCTATCTGACCGTGCGGCAGGCGGTTGCGAATCTGCACGAAGAAGGGGTGCTCGTCCGTGTGCGCGGGAAAGGAACCTTTGTTTCCGAGATCATAAAGATCTCCCAAAAGCCAACGACGCGGCGCCCGATGGTTCTTTTGTTCCCCGCCAATTGGCAGCGTATTGACCCCGACTATTTCCCGGATCTTTGGGAGGGGTTTCAGCAATCAACGGACGCTTCAGGGTATCGAACCCCTTGTTTACACTACGATGAGGCGGAGCGTCCGGGCGTCCTTGAACCGGGTTCCGCTGTCGCCTGTCTTTTGTTAGAAGACGCTCAACAACTGCTTGCGGAGCGACTCCGTGATAGCGGTCATCATGTTTTGGCGATTAATCACTATATGGGACGCCGTTCCATTCCGTGCATACGTATTGATGATGCATCGGGGGTAGAGCAGGCCGTGGACCACCTGGTCAACCTCGGTCATAGCCGTATCGCTTTTCTGATCGGCGATCCGGGAAATATAGATGCTTCGGACCGATTACAGGGTTTCCGTCATGCGGTTCGGCGACATGAACTGCGCCAAACCATCGAATTTGGCGATGGATTTCAAGAACGGAGCGGCTACGTCGCCGCACAAGCGTTTCTTGCGTCGTCCTACGCCTCGACGTTCACCGCGATTATCTGCGCCAGCGACCTGTCTGCGCTCGGGGTGATGAAGGCGGCGCGTGAAGCGGGGTTTCGCCTGCCCCGCGACCTTTCCGTAGTGGGGTTCGGCGATTTTTCGGTTTCGGACTATGTCACGCCCCGACTTACGACGGTCCGTCAATCGCGAGTTGAACTCGGGCGAACCGCCGCAGAACTGCTGGTGCGGATGGCGAACGGTGGGGCGATTGAGGACACGACGTTGCAAGCGGAATTAATCGTGCGGGACTCAACCGCCTCAATCCAGGGAGAACACGTTTGTTCGGATAGCATCAAGTAAAGATCAAGCGCCAAGTAGCCGTTTAGGCGGGGCTTGAGCCGAGAACGGGGGGCCTTTTCTTCATCTTACGTCGGTTTTCCACGCGACGGCGTCGCCGCTTCCTCACTCCTCAGCGTTTCATAAATGCTGTCTCACCGTCGGTCAAGTTCTAAAAGGAATACAGAATGAAGCCCTTTAGTCAGTTGCGTTTTGCGCCCGCTTCCCATGAAAGCAAGAGCGCCGTAGGCAAACGATCCGCGTTTACCTTAATCGAACTGCTGGTGGTCATCGCCATTATCGCCATTTTGGCTGCGATCCTCTTCCCGGTCTTCGCCCAGGCGCGCGAGAAAGCTCGCCAAACGACCTGTCTTTCCAACGAAAAACAGATGGGAACCGCGATGTTGATGTACGTTCAGGACTTCGATGAGCAGTTCCCGATGTTACAGTATTACGATGCGAACAACATTCCCGTCGGCTGGGTCGCGGCAATCTACCCGTACGTCAAGAACGGCAAGGGCGATGTTGTTAGCGGAACTACCTACTACTTTGGCGTTGATGGCATTTGGCGATGTCCCTCGTTTCCATCGGAGCAATCGGCGGAGTATGGCGTCAGCTGGGTTCTTTGTCGTAACGGCTCCGGCACTTATCAGGCGACGACTACCCCCAACTACCAAATCATATCGGTTGGTCTTGCCGACGTAGACAGTACCTCTGAGAAGGTCATGGTTGTGGAAAAGGGCGAAGCTTACGTCTCGCCCGCTGGCGTTAGTTACGCCCAACCGCTTTTCGATCCGGCTCAGTGGTACTGGGCGGGCTACATTGGGATGACGAATGGTCAACCGACGTTGCCGGAAAATCATTTCGAGTTGACGTATGACGTTGACGCAAATGGTAATGCGGCCTACGCTAACTATGGGCCAAGCCCGGCTAACATGCCGCGTTTCCGGCATAGCAAGGCTTGCAATAGCCTGTTCATAGATGGCCATGTAAAGTCGGTTCCGCGCGGGCAACTGAGTTGGTTTAAGAACATTTACATCAAAGGCGCCTACGAGAGCCTCAACGGCGATCCTTATTAGGTTCAGAACAAAGGAGCGACAAAATGCGACCGTTGAAGTGCGCCTCTACCAGTATTTTTTTCGCCGCTACCGCGTTGGCGTTTAGCGTTCTCACCGGATGCAAGAGCGGCGAATCGGAGACTGCAACGGCGAAGACATCCGCAACCGTAAACGCGGCGGTAGCGCGCGATCCTCGTGTTCAGACGTTAGCCGATGAACACGCCAGAGGGATGGAGGCGGATGCCAAAAAGCGGGAAGAGGCGATGAAAAGATTAGGGAAACCCTGATCAAACGGCATTCAAAACGCCTATTGCCAAAACGCCCGCCTAACAGTTGCAAAACTGTTAGGCGGGCGTTCTTGATAGTTGCTGTAGTTCAGTCCTCGAAATTCGCCGTCGCCAGGACCTCGCGCGGTGACCACGATAGATCAAGGTCGCGGGCCGCGCGGGCCTCGTCGAGGCGGCGAACCGGCGCGTTGTGCGGGGCGTTCTTCACCAGTTCGGGCGTTTCATCGGCCTCGCGCGCGATGGTCTCCATGACCGCGATAAACGCGTCAATGGTTTCCACGCTCTCGGTTTCGGTCGGCTCGATCATCAGGCATTCCGGCACCAGAAGCGGGAAGTACATCGTCGGCGGGTGATAGCCGTAGTCAATCAAGCGCTTGGCGACATCAAGGGCTTTAACGCCTTTTACCTTGAGATGCTTGAGCGTGAAAACGCACTCGTGCATGCATAGGAAATCGTAAGCGACCGGGAACGTTTTCCCCAAACGCACGCGGATGTAGTTCGCGTTCAGAACGGCGTTTTCGCTGATCTGATGAATGTTCTCGCGTCCGTACGAGCGGATATACGTGTACGCGCGCACAATCGCTAAAAACGCGCCGTGGAACGAGACGATTCGCCCGACGGAAAGCGGGCGGTCGTAGTCCAGCGTGAACGAACCATTGTCCTTCTTCAGCGCCTGCGGGACCGGCAGAAACGGCTCCAAAATCGCCTTGACGCCGACCGGACCGGAACCCGGTCCGCCGCCGCCGTGCGGAACCGAAAACGTTTTATGCAGGTTGACGTGCATCACGTCGAAGCCCATATCGCCGGGGCGCGCGGTCCCGACAAGCGCGTTCATGTTCGCGCCGTCGCAGTACATCAGGCCGCCCGCGTCGTGGACGCTTCGGCTGATTTCGAGGATGTCCTGCTCGAACAAGCCCAGCGTGTTTGGGTTCGTGAGCATAAAGCCCGCAACGTTGCCGTCGTTCTCGGCGAGAAGTTTGCGCAGATGGTCCATATCTACCAGCCCGCGCGCATCGGTGTCAATGGAGACGGTTCGGTAGCCGCACCGGGCCGCCGAGGCGGGATTGGTGCCGTGCGCCGCCGACGGGACCAGAACGACCTTTCGGTGCGCTTGCCCGTTATGCTCGTGGTAGGCGCGAATCAGCATCAGGCCCAAGAGTTCGCCGTGCGCGCCTGCGGCGGGGTGAAGCGAAACGGCGTCCATTCCTAAGATTGCCGACAGGGCGTTTTGCATTTCCCACAAAACTTCGATTGCGCCCTGCACGGTTTCTTCCGGCTGGTACGGGTGAACGCGTCCAAAACCCGGCATCAGCACGGCCTGATCGTTGATCTTGGGGTTGTACTTCATCGTGCAGGAGCCGAGCGGATAAAACCCTTTGTCCACGCAGTAGTTCAGGTTGGACAGGTTGTGAAAATGTCGCACGACTTCCGGCTCGGACAATTCGGGCAAGGGCAGATCTTCCCGGAGCGCGACGCCGGGTAAAAGTTCCCCGGTCGGTAGCGTTGGCACGTCCGGCGCGGGCATTTCCACCCCAACGCGTCCCGGTCGTGACCGCTCAAAAATGGTCGGCTCCAGCGATTTTATCTTCGATTCACGGTTACTCATTCGTATCTTTTCTAAAAATATCTTCCGTCTCCAGCGTGAAGCCCGGAACCTCCGGGTCGGCGGGAACCAATGCCGGATTCTCCAGCATTATCATGTCTGCGCCGGGTCGGTACACATATACCTTATAGTTTTTGCGGTCTATCAGCCACCCCAGAAGCGCGCCGTTTTCGATCCATTCTTGCATTTTGTCCTGCGCCGCCGTGAGCCGGTCAGACGGCGACATTAACTCGATGACAAATTCGGGGCAGGCATGGGCGAAAGGGCGTTTTTGATTGTCCGGTATGCCGTCCCAGCGCGCTTGCGACATCCACGCGGCATCGGGTGAAAGTACCGCCCCGGACAGAAGCGTAAAGCCCGCCGAAGGCCCAAATGTAAGCCCGGGTACGGCCCCCGCCTTGTTCCAAATCCACAAACGGGCGGAGATGGAAAGATTTACGCTATCGGAAAAACTGTCCGCTGGAGCCATTATCACCATCTCTCCGGTCGCTTTTTGCTCGATTCGCAGGTCCGCATTGTCGCGGCAGAACGTCCAAAGTTCATCGGGCGTTAGACGAGGCAGGCATAGCGTCGCCGCCGCGCCATCGTGAAGCAAGTCACCCATGTTCAGCGTAATGCCGCCTATTGGAATTTTCTTTCGTTTGACAGTCATCCGTTCTCGTCACCTTGCAAAACCGCCCACTGCGCCGCAATGATTTCGACCCATTCTTGAAGCGTTTCGCAATCGTTGATCACGTGGAAGGTATAGTCCGGCGCATCGGGGGCGGTAGTGATGTACCTATCGGCGTGGTCATGGGAGAGATGATATGGGCGCGACGTCACCATTTCGTACAGCCGCAAATCGCCGTTCGCCTCACGCGCGAACACCGTCATGGTAATTGCGGCATACACTGGTTCTACCTTTTCTTCCTCGCACACGTCCAGGTAAAAGTCGAAATAATCATCGTACCGCGTCGCCCAATCACCGCTCTGCTCCGCGCCCAATGCCCAATTCAAGTTCACCAACCAATTATTATTCGTATCATCAGCCCCGTTCCACGTCTCCGTAATGCCGCCGAACGAGCCGAGCAGAACCCGATGGACCGGGTGCAGGTCGGCGCGTTTTTCGGCGTCAAGTTCGGGCAGGGGACCAACCCAGCCGTAGGATTTGCCCGCCGCATTCGTCCACGCCCACATTTGGTACGTCTTCTCGTGAACTTCAATTATCGCGGTTCGCGCGTTCGATAGCAGGCGCGTCAAGACGGGGAACGTTTGGCGAAATTCGTCAGTGGGCGCGAACGACGCCGCGCCGGTGACGTAGTCGCCCTTATCGGGTTTGGCGAACCAGCGCGCGTAGGCGACGAGGTCATCCCAATCGTTCTGGCCGAGCGGCGGGACGACACTCACCGCGTTGCGGCTCCCGGCCCATACTTACCAAACAACGCCAGCGTTTCCATCGGCGGAGCGTTACCCTTTCAGCACGGCGACGAGACGATCAATCTCTTCTTTGCTTCGTTGCTCCGTTACGCAAAGGAGCATTACCTCATCCATACCCGCGTACTCCGGGCCGAGTGGCAGACCGCCCATGATTCCCGCGTCCAGAAGGCGACGGTTGATGGTTTTGGGGTCATCCGGGCAACGTATAGCGAATTCCTTAAAGAACGGGCCGCTGAAGGCGATTTCATAGCCTGGCAGGGACGCAATCTCGCGCGCGGCGTAATGCGCCTTTTGCAGGCACAGGTTCGCCACCTGCGCGAAGCCGGTTTTGCCGGTCGCGGACAGGTACACGGTCGCGGCGAGCGCGAACAAGGCCTGGTTGGTGCAGATATTGGAGGTCGCCTGATCGCGGCGAATGTCCTGCTCGCGCGTTCGGAGCGTCATCGTGTATGCGCGGGTTCCGTCGGCGTCCACGGTTCCGCCCACAATCCGCCCCGGAATGCGCCGCACATATTCCTTGCGGCAGGCGAGCAGACCGAGAAGCGGGCCGCCGAAGCCCGGGTAGCACCCCAGCCCTTGCCCTTCACCAACCACGATGTCCGCGCCGCACGCGCCGGGCGTTTCCAGCAAACCGAGCGCGATTGGGTCAACGTTCACGACAAGAAGCGCGCCGTGGGCGTGCGCGATGTTGGCAATCGCCTTCAAATCCTCGACCACGCCAAAGAAGTTCGGCTGTTGTACCGCGATACAGGCGGTGTCCGGCCCCAAAGCCGCGTCCAACGCCGCAAGGTCGAGCGCGCCGGTTTGGGGGTCGAAGGCGACTTCCTCGACATTTTCGGCAAGCATCGGAAGATAGGTTGCGACGGTTTTGCGGAAGGCGGGATGAATGGACGAGGCCATCACGACGCTTTTGCGTCCGCTGATGCCGCACGCCATAATCGCGGCCTCGGCGAGCGATGTCGCGCCATCGTACATCGAGGCGTTCGCGACTTCCATTCCGGTCAGGCGGCTGATAAGCGTTTGAAACTCATAGATGCTCTGGAGAACGCCCTGGGACATTTCCGGCTGATACGGCGTGTAGGCGGTGTAGAACTCGCTTCGCCCGCAAACATGCCCGACAACCGGGGGAATGTAATGGTCATAGATGCCCGCGCCCAAGAACGTCGGGTAGCGGTCCATATCGGCATTTTTGGACGACAACGCCTGAAGATGCTTTTTGAGCGCGATGTCATCGAGTTTCGATTGCAGACCGGAAAAGTCCGCGCTGTCCCGGATTTCTTGAGGCAAAGGCGCGAACAAATCGCCAATAGAGGCGACGCCAATAGTTTCCAGCATCCGCGCCCGGTCGGCGTCGGTATTCGGAATGTACGACAAAAAACAAACCTTTCTAAAGAAGGTGTTGGGTATTGGGTGTTAGGTGTTAAGCGACAAACGATTAAGATGGTGCGGAAAAATGGTTTGCGCGAACCCATCGTTTGTCACCCAACACCTAACACCCAACACCCAACACCTAACACCCAACACCCAACACCTAACACCTAACACCTAACACCTAACACCTTGAGTCTACTCCCCGATTTCCGTCTTGTACGCGTCGGCGGTCATCAGGGCGTCGAGTTCCGCAGGGTTGTTCAGTTTGACCTTGATCATCCAGCCGTTTTCGTACGGAGCCTCGTTGATGGTCGCCTCGCTACCGGATAGGGTGTCGTTCACCTCGATTACCTCGCCAGACAACGGCGAGTACAGCTCGGAAACCGCTTTGACGCTTTCCACCGTGCCGAAAATGTCATCCTCGGACAGCACGCGGCCCACAACGGGAAGTTCGACATAAACAATGTCGCCCAACTCTTCCTGGGCGTGGTCGGTGATCCCGATGGTAGCGGTGTCGCCCTCGACTTTGATCCATTCGTGGGACTTGCTGTACTTAAACGCGGCGGGGATTTCGGACATAAATTAAAACGATGCCTTTCTAAGAACTATAGGTAATTGAAACAACGAAACGATCAAATATTCTTGTAGAACGGCAGCGCGGTCAATCGCGCCGGGTGGCGCACATCACGAATGACCACATCGAGCGCGCCGTTCTTGACGGCGTACGAGGCGTCAACGCGGGCGAGCGCAACGCCCTTATTCTTCATCGGCGAGAACGTTCCGCTGGTGATGTGACCGGCGAAATCGCCGTTTGGGGCGAGGACCGGATAGTCTTCGCGCGGAATAGCGCGCCCTTCCATTTCAAGGCCAACCAAAACCTTTTCTTTTTTCCCGGCTTTCAAAGCGGCAAGAGCGTTCTTGCCGATGAAATCGCCTTGTTTGTCCACGCGCACGACCCAGCCCAGGCGCGCCTCGAACGGGTGCGTGTTCTCATCCATTTCGTGGCCGTATAGGGGAAGGGCGGCCTCGACGCGAAGCGTGTCCCGCGCGCCCAAGCCGCACGGAACGCCGCCCTTGTCGGTGAGTTCCTGCCATAAATGGCGCGCGTGTTCCGCCCGGCAGAACAATTCCACGCCGTCCTCGCCCGTGTAGCCGGTACGCGCGGCCATAGTTTGCACGCCCGCAACCACGGATTCGTCCACGCCGAATCGGGGAAGCGCGCAGATGTCACGGTCGGACAAGGCGTCCACCAAATCAATCGCGTGCGGTCCCTGAACCGCAATCAGGGAGGTGTCGAAAGTTTCATCTTCCATCACGACGTGGGGGAAAGCCGCAAGGTGCGAGCGCATCCAGGCCAGATCTTTTTCGCGGTTCGACGCGTTCACGACAACGATGAACTCATTTTTGCCCAGTCGGTACACGATAATATCATCAATAACGCCGCCCGTGTCGCGGCATAACAGCGAATACTGCGATACCCCGCCCTCGTCGGGCAAGCGGGAAACGTCGTTGACCGTCAGGTACTGCAAATAATCAAAAGCGTTCTTGCCGTGGACACGGACGCGCCCCATATGGGAAACATCGAAAACGCCTACCGTTTCGCGCACGGCTTTCACCTCCGGCAGTACGCCCTTGTACTGAACCGGCATACTCCACCCGGCGAAAGCCACCATACGTCCCCCGGCGCGAACGTGGGTTTCGTGGAGCGGCGTTTGAAGCGGGGCGCTCGTTACAACATCTATCGCAGACATCACGTCATCCTCTTATCCTATGTTTTACCATTCGCACACCAATTTTGTCGCCTTTGACGGGGCGAAGGAAGCGCCCGTATGTCTGGATAAAGAAGGTGTTATAAAGCGCATTGCGACGCACAAGAAGCCGGATGCGGACGCGCTTGCCGCCGCTTACCTTGCTGTTTGCGGGCGAAGCCGTTCAGATGGTCCCGGTTGCGCTTCGACCACAAGCCGCCCGCCCAGGCATTTGGAAATAATGCCTTTGCCAACCGAAACGCTTCGCGCGCGACAAAACTACTTTATGAATTCCTGGTTAAACGCGGAGACGCTGTGATCACGCATCTCGCGCCCCTCGTTTAGACCGTTTGGGAGGGCGACGCCAACCCGTCGCGCAAACCATCGGACGCACTTCTTTTATCGTGCGCGTCCGGGTTTCATAGCATCGTGCGACAGTTGCGCCGTGACAGCGACGCCGTTGTTTATGAAGGCGCGCGAGCATGGTTGCGCGAACACGGACACGCCTTGAGACAGGCGAGTAGCGATGTCGCGAATTGACGCCGATGGGTGGGGAGCGGTATAACGCCTGCGTGACTGACGCTTCAAACGACACGGCTACGGTGATTGTTTCTTCCACAGGACGGGCTGAGACGCAAATGGTGGCGGGCCGGTTGGCGGT
The DNA here is from genome assembly GCA_964252165.1 of uncultured Armatimonadaceae bacterium. GTDB lineage: Bacteria > Armatimonadota > Armatimonadia > Armatimonadales > Armatimonadaceae > CAXUMS01. Next base: position 10,381 of record CAXUMS010000081.1, on the reverse strand, counting down.
GTCGCTCCAACCCGGCGATGTCGTCTGCCTACACGGTGACTTAGGGGCGGGAAAAACAACCTGGACGCAAGGGCTGGTTCGCGCGCTTGGCTCACCCGCGCAGGTTTCGTCGCCGACATTCTCGATTTTACACGAGTACATGGGCGGGCGGCTTCCCGTATACCATGTGGATGCATACCGTTTGACGGGCGCAAATGACGTACAGTCGGCGGGTTTGGACGATTACCTTCAACGCGGCGATGGCGTTTTCGTCGTTGAGTGGTCGGAGCGGATCGCGGGCGGTTTGCCGCCAGAAAGCCTTCATATCACGCTCGCCGATGATACCGACAGCCAAAATATCGCAAGCGAGAACGGCGACGAAGCGCGTCGCATCACGCTTCGCGGCGTGGGCGCGCGCTGGGCGAATTTCGCGGATAACTGGGCGGAGGCGTCCGAAACGCAGGGCGAATCTCCATGCTAACGCTTGCGCTTGACACGTCCGGCGATGTTTGCTCGCTCGCCATCTCGGAAGGCGACGCTGTTCTTTCCTCGCTCGCGTTCCGGCACAACCGGCGATTGTCCGAGCGGCTTCCTGGCGCGGTTGCGTTCCTTTTATCCGACATAGGCTACGCGCTCGCCGATGTGGAAGCGTTCGCGGTCGGGCTTGGCCCCGGCTCGTTCACGGGCGTACGTATCGGGGTCACAATGGCGAAGTTATGGGCGCACGCGCTTCAAAAACCGCTGATCGGCGTATCGTCGCTGGACGCCCTGGTGGAGCCGCTCGGCGAGCTTGCCGCCGGGCTTGTGGTCGCCGCTGTCGCGCCGACACGCCGCACCGAGGTCGTCGCCGCGTTTTACCGAGATGGGTTCATCCCGCTCGCGCCGCCCGCCGTGATCGCAAACGACAATGTGGTCGCCTCCGCTCGCGCGTTTGTTCAGAACCACGAACCCTCCGCCGCTTTGCCGGTTCTCTTGGTTGGCGAGGTCGCATTCCTCGTCCGCGCGGAGACGCCTGACGCCTTTACGCGGAATGTTCTTGTGCGCGCCGCTCCGCCCCTTGCGGATGCGGTCGCGCGCCTCGCCGCGCCCCGCCTCGCCCGCGCCGACTTCGACGATGCGTTCACGCTCACGCCGCTGTATGTCACCCCATCGCCGGTAGGTTAGCTCGCATAGCGCATTGTACGCTCGCGACGTAGAAGCTTCGTTCGGCGCCGCGCCAATATTGCCGGTAGGATAAAGATTAAGTGGGCGCCGAAAAAGTAATCGCCGCGCACACCGGAAAAAGGTGAGAAAAGCGCACCCTATGCCAAAATTTCGGATTACGTACTACACGGATGGCGGCCCCTTTAGTCACGAGGTTGAAGCGGACAACGCGGCGGACGCGGAAGCGCGGGCGGTCGCCGATAAAGAACAGGCGACGCCGCGCCTACGTATCGTAGCGGGCGATTTCACGGTTCTGATCGAACCCAGCCACATCGCGGCGGTCTCGGTGGAACCGGCAGGCGGCGCAAAAACCGAATCCAGCGACCATCGTTCCATAGGTTTACGTCGCTCTATTTTGTAGGGTGTGTTTGCCGTTAGGCTGGGCGCCGTACATTTTGTGGGCGCCCAGCCTAACGGCTTACTAACCCTACAAGGCCAGCCCTTGCTCTTCCATGAGTTGCGGGAGGAAGGCGGTGGATAGATCGTTCGCTTGGTAGCGTTGGTCCGCGAGGATGGTTTGCAGGAACGAGATGTTGGTGGGACTGCCCTCGATCTGCATTTCATCGAGCGAACGGCGCATTCGGGCGATAGCCTGCGCGCGATCCGGCGCCCAAACGATTACTTTGGCGAGGTTGGAGTCGTAGAACGGCGGCACGGTGTAGCCGGAATAGATTTGGGTGTCCACGCGAACGCCCAGGCCGCCGGGCAGGCGAACCGTGGAAAGTTTACCGGCGGCGGGCGCGAAGCCTTTTTCCGGGTCCTGCGCGGTCACGCGGCACTCGATAGAGTGTCCGTTCCATTCCACATCGCGCTGGGAAAGGGTCAATTTTTCACCCGCCGCGATACGAATTTGCCATTGCACCAGGTCTACTCCGGTGACGGCCTCGGTAACCGGATGCTCGACTTGAATACGTGTGTTCATCTCCATAAAATAAAAATCGCCTTCCGGCGTGTAGATAAACTCCACGGTTCCCGCATTCGCGTAGCCGACCGCCTTCGCGGCGCGAACGGCGGCCTCGCCGATGCGCTTTCGGATCGCGGGCGTGAGCGTCGCGGACGGCGCTTCCTCGACCACTTTTTGGTGCCGCACGGTTTGAACCGAGCATTCGCGCTCGCCCAGATGGATGCAGTGACCATGTTCGTCGGCCAAAACCTGCACCTCGATATGGCGCATTTCGCGAATAAACTTTTCCAGGTACACGTCGGCGTTCCCGAACGCCGCCGCCGCTTCGCTTTGCGCGGTTTTAAGAACGCGGATGAGATCGTCCTCATTCTCGACCATGCGAATGCCGCGCCCGCCGCCGCCCGCGGTCGCCTTGACCATCACGGGATAACCGATTTTGGCCGCGACACGAAGCGCGTCCGCCTCCGAGGCAAGCACGCCTTCTGAACCGGGAACCGTCGGCACGCCCGCTTTCTTAGCGGTCGCGCGAGCGGTCGCCTTGTCCCCCATCTTTTCGATTGCCGGAACGGACGGGCCGATAAATTTAATCTGACAGGCCGCGCAAACTTCGGCGAAGGAGGCGGCTTCGCTCAAAAAGCCGTAGCCGGGATGAATCGCCTCAGCCCCGGTAATCAGCGCGGCGGATACGATGTTCGGCACGCTCATGTACGAGTCTTTGCCCGGCGCGGGGCCGACGCAGACCGTTTCGTCGGCCATTTGCACGGGCAGAGAGTCGGCATCGGCTTGCGAATGCACAGCGACCGTTGCAATTCCCATTTCGCGGCAGGCGCGAATAACACGAACGGCGATTTCGCCTCGGTTGGCGATTAGTATTTTTTTAAACAAAGGTCGAAAGTTCTCATAAAGATAAAGGATAAGCGCCAGTCGCCCAGGGAGCGCGGCGGGAGCGCCATTAGAAACCATTGACGCGCGGAAGCGCCGCCCCGGCGCCCAAACTGTCATTTGCGCCGCTGTCGCCGCTGTTTGCGGGGGGAGGGGATGCGCCGGGCGCAAGCGGGGCCGTAGGTTTGCCGCCGACCGCGCCGGTTGACGGATCATAGGCAAGCGGGGCCTTTGTCAAAGGGTCCACCAACATTTCATCCGTAACGCCGTACTTCTTCAGGTCTTGAAGACTTGCCGGATTCGCGTTATCGTTGTCCATGCGGTACATCGTGATCGCCTGATTGATTTGACCGACATACTCGGCTCCTGCCGCCTGCTTTGCGCGTCCCATCGGCGTAACGGGCGTTCGAGTTCCATCCTTGTTTTTCTTGCCGCCCGTTCCTAAAATTCGAGGCAACAGGAAAAGAGCCAGCAAGGCGATGATAACAATCACCACCAGAAGTTCGATTAGCCCTAATCCTACACGGTTTCGGGCGGCGGGGCGGCGTGGGCGCGCCGATGGAAAAGGCATTGCAATTATAACTCCTCGTTGCCACTACCGGGCAACACCTCGAAAAGCGGTTGCCCATATTCAACGGGCTGTCCGTCGGAAACGAGCAGGGCGGATACAACTCCGGTGACCGGCGCGCTACACTCGTTCATCAGGCGCATAGACTCTATGTAACCAAGTACCTGACCGGATCGGACCGCATCGCCGACCGCTACGGGACGGTTTTGAACCGGGCGGAACACGCCGACCAACCCCGCCGTCGCCGCTGCCGCTTTCGGTTCTGAAACCGCACTGAAAGTCGCCGGTTCTCCCAGCATGGAAACGGCATGGGGCGTCGCCGCGCTGTTTGAGGTGACCAAAGGAAGAAGCGTCGGTGACGCATCGGGAACGGGCGCGGCGGCGACGGCGCTTGTGCGCGCGGGGGCGCGGCGAAGGCGCAAACTAACCCCGCTTTCAGGATTTCGCACCTCGATTTCGGTCAAGCGAGGCGAATCGCGCAAAACAGCGGCTATGGCTTCAATTTGGTCGTACTTCAAGTCAACGGGTTCCGTGGGGATGGGGGAGTTGAATGGGCAAGGTAAAAGAAAAACGGCGCGGCGGATTTCGCCGCGCCGTTTCTCTATTGTACCGCGAACCGTACGGTCGCTATATCTTCGCCTTGAAGCAGGCCCATTCCAAGCCTTGAAGCAGTTTCGAGATAAACATCACGCTAAACGCTCCGATAAACACCCACTCGGTCGTTTCACTGGGTTTGCCCATTTTAGGGGTCTTTTCGCCCGGCAAAAATGACAATCGGCTCATCAGCCCTTCGATTCCAGCCAAGCCCGTACCAAGATAATGACGCATCGAACCGAGCAGGAAGAAGCAAAGAACCGCCCCGCCAATCAAAACCACGGGCATCAGTATCTTATACTTTTCGCGCTGATGCTCATTATAGATAACGCAGTTACGACAGCGTTGCTTTTTCTGCGACATGGTAAGCTCTATGCGCTTCGGGGCGGTCGCGGCCCCGCCTCCGCCGGGATTTGCGAAGTTGTACCGACGATCCGGGGCCATATCAAGCGTAACGCCGGACACGCGGGTCGCCGCCGCAGTCACAATATCTTCTTCGCAGTAGCAACCGCGCTTAACGCGCCAGCACGCTTCTCGCTTCAGGTAGATCGGGCATTGCGTCCGCACAAACTCACGGCAGAACGGCCCTTCCCAGCATTTGGCGAACAGGGACAAGCGAACCGGTTTTTGCTCTTTTTCCGCCGCGCCGCCGTAGGTAAGGTCTTCCTTTTTTTCCGGCTTGCCGCGAATCGCGGTCGCGAGACGCACCACGATGTCGCGCGCGATGAGCAAACCCGCAACTCCGAAAGGAACTAACACGGCGGCGGGGAACGCGCCAAGCGAACGTCCGGCGGCAAGATTGCCTTTCGGGTCCCCGCCGAAAAACGTGTACGCGTAGGGAATGCCAAAGCCGATGAGCGCGGCGGCGGCTAACATGACAAGACCGATGGTTTCCTCGGTGAGAAACACAACGCCCGCCGCGATAGATCCTGCGCCCAAACCAAACCGCAACGCTTTCGCGGCGATAGCGATATTGCCAAGAACGCGCGCTTTATCGGCGGCTTTGGTCAACTCGCCGAAGTGCGGCGCGCCGACGAGGGCGGCGAAAAGCAGGTACAGGGCGGCAAGCCCCGCGACGATAAACGCGACGTTCATTGCCAAAACCGCAATTCCGTACGCGGTCGGCCCGAGAAGTGATTGATCCGCCCTGCCGCGGGCGGGGGAAGCGCCGGACATACTGATCTCCTATACCGTGCAACTTAATAAACCGGCCCGGTTCGGTGGGGAAGCGCCCTATGACGCCGCGCAGGGGGGCGAAGCGTAACAGGGCAAGAATGCGGAAATACCGGAAATATACGCCTTGTTCGGCGTTGATAACGCGGCGGGGGAAACCGCCGCAGGATTAATAGGGACGAAAATAAATGCGAGGCTAACTACTTGGCGCGCTCAAGGTAGGTATCGGTTCGCGTGTCCACCTTGACCCTATCGCCAATGTTAACGAAAAGCGGCACTTGGATGACGGCCCCGCCTTCAAGGGTTGCGGGCTTAGTGCCGCCTGACGCGGTATCGCCCTTCAAGCCGGGATCGGTTTCTATGACTTCGAGTTCCATCTGGTCGGCGACGCTAACGCCGATGATGTTTTCTTTGTGCAGTACGACCTGAACCGGGGAATCTTCCTTCAAGTACTTGACCTGCGTTCCCATTTTGGACTTCGGCAAGGCGACTTGCTCGTAGTTCTCCATATCCATAAGCGTGTACTCGCCGTCCTGTTCGTACAGGAACTGCATCGTTTTCCGCTCTAAGATCGCCTGATCCATGCGCTCGCCCGCGCGCCATGTTTTATCCACGGTCGCGCCGGTGCGAAGATTCTTGATTTTGGAACGAACAAACGCGCCGCCCTTGCCCGGTTTGACGTGCTGAAAGTCAACAATGGTGAAAATATCGTTGTCGAAAATAATTGAAAGACCGTTGCGGAAATCGCTGGTATCCATACGCTTCGGGAACTGCTCCTGACAAAAACTGCCGCCGTTCAAAAAAGGATTCGGTGATAAAAAGAAAATAAGCGAACACAGTCGCTTCCATTGTTAAGCGCCGCACCGTGATTGCGCGGCGACAATAGGAGGCGCAATCGTTGCCGCGCCCGAAATATCACCTCTTATTATAGCATAGCGACCTTGCGCCTGACAATTGCCGCAACGCCCTCCAAGCGAAATAGCGGCTTACAAAAAATACGCGGTCGAAGAAAAAGCGGCCCCGACGCGAATCTTCGCGCCGGGGCCGCTTCGTTAGCAATCGGGTTGCTTAGAACTTGACCGAGAACTGCGCCGCCGCAATGCCGCCCTTGCGGTTTTGCGTGTCGAAGCCCGTGTTCTTGTCCTTGTAATCCACGATCTGGTACAGAAGCTTGAAGCTGGTCGTCGGATTGAACGAATAGCCGTAGCCAATGTTAATGAAGTACTCTTCCGGCTTGCCACCGTTACCGTTGGCGGAGGAGCTGAGCTTGTACTGCGTGTACTCGATGCCGAGGTCAACATTCGACGCCGAGGTGACGCCGAACTTCAAGCCTGCGCGGAAGTTGTTGATCTTGTCGGAGCCGCTCAGGCCGCCAAGATTGTCTTCCTTGCCGGTACCCTTGTAGAACTGGCCTTCGCCGGACAGCGTCAGGCCCGCGCCCAAAGCGTACCCTGCGCGAACGTAGCCGCCCTTGATGTCAACCGGGTTGGTCCATGCCCCGATACGACCCCAGAAACCGGGAGCCGCAAAGTAGGGGCCGATTTCCTTGTAGCCGCCCGCGAGCGAAAGCGCGCCGGTGGTATAGGAAAGACCCGCGTCGAACGCCTCGTTGTCGTCGCTGATCTTTTTGTCGGAGTCGGTGTCAATGCTGGTCAGAACGCCGTTGGTGTAGTTACCGCGGTTGCCTGCGGTGTCCGACACGTTGTAGGCGACGTTGACGCCGATGCCCGCGAGCGTACCATTGAAGTCCGCGCCGTACACGAACACACGGTCGAAGACGGCACGATCATTAAGGACATCTTGCGCGGCGTTGCCGGTCTGAAAGACAGGAAGCGTCGCGTTTGAACGGCCCGACATCGCGAGGTAGTGGCCGCCGATAGCGCCGTACTTGCCGGTGCCGATCGTGAGGCGAGCGCCCGCGATCTGCTCAACGGCCATGGCGCCGTTGCGGTTGGGCTGGATGGACGACTGAGTCGGGCGGTTGCCGGTAAGCGTTCCGTTGCCGAAGTCATCAACGGTTGCGACCGAGTTGCCGCGGAAGCCGTTGCCCTGGGCCGAGCCATTTTGCGTGAACGGGCGGGAAGCGCCGGCGTACAAGCCGTAGCCTTGATCGTTGCTAATGTTGCCGTTTACGTTCGACACGTACTTGATCGGGTCGACTTTGGCGGCGAACGCGGTCACGCCGACCGGCCCCACGTTGAAGAGGGCCTTCGCGCCGTCAAGCGGGATGTCGCCGAGGTCGGTTTTGTCGTTGTAGAAGTACGCATCCACGTCAATCAATTTGAGCGTGTAGGGCGTAAGTTGCATCGGCAAGCGACCGGCGGCAAGGTTGACCGAGCCGACGCCGGGAACGCGGATCGGGGCGGACAACGCGAGCTTGTAAATGCTCTGCTCTTGATCCTGGCTCGGGGCTTGACCGAACTGACCGGAGCGGACGCCGGTGTAGGAGGTGACGTTGTTCAGGAACGACAGGTAGTTGCCAAAGTTGATCGTGGCCTCAGCGGTCGCCGTTTCCGACAAGCGGGCGTTGATGTTGAGGTCAAGGTCATGCAGAATGCGAGTGTCGGCAAGAATACCGCCGCGGGTCGGGTTGGTCGAATTGCCGGGGGAGACCTGATTGGTGACGCGGAAACCATTCTGATCAATGATGCCACGGGTTTGCTCGCCCTGGCGGTGGTTGCCGCGAATCATCAGGTTCAACGAACCGGACAATTTCACGCGCTTTTGTTCGGTCTCGAGCGCCGATACGCGACCTTCGAGAGCGTCCATACGCCGCTTCAGCGCGTCAACGTCCACGCCGAGGGTTTGAAGTTCGGTGCGAAACTCGTTGGTGAGCTGGCGAAGGGTGTCTACCTCTTCCTTCGTCGCGAGGCCCGCGAGGTCGGCTTTCGTAGCGTATTGGGACAAGTCCGGGGTTGTAACCTTGTCGAGCAGGCGGGCGATGGCGACCGCGAACTCGTAGCGGGTCATGGCGCGCTTGCCGCCGTAGGTGCCGTCCGGGTAACCGATAACGACGCCGGCCTTCTGCAACTTGTCAACCGACTGGTACGCCCAGTGGTCGGTGGGGACATCCGCGAACGGACCCGCGCCTTGCGCGAAGACCGGAGCGGCGGAAAGGGCCGCGGCCACAACCGCGGCGCTCGCAAATAGCGAGACTTTATTCATTCAAAATTCCTCCGAAACGAAATGATGCGACTGCGAAAGCGCGCTCACTCTCCAGAAAACATCGCGTTATCTTCGTTTGTTTCGCCCGGCCCAAACCCGCAACCCGCGTTCAAATCCAAACCACGTATCTTTCGGAAAGTTTTGCAACTATAAGCATAGCTTTGTTTGCGAGGTCCGCCCGCGCCCGGTTCCGATCTTCGTTTTGCGCTTGGAGGAGGAAGTATCCATGTTGCCTTCCCTCGCCGCCCGCCGTCCGTTAAACCGTCGCCTTAGCCGTTGGAACGCGCTTACTCTGCATAAGCCTTTAGTCCGCATCCGCTATCCAAATTTACCGTGTATTTGATTTTGACCGCGCGTTGTCCGGTTTACGCTGTAGCGAAAACAACCGACCCGATAAAAGCGTTGATTCCGAATGCGCCGCGCCCATCGCTCGCCTGAGGCGCATCAAACCCTGATGCGAGCGTCCAGCGAAACGACGCATGCAATTATCTTGCCAGCGTCATTTCCTGTCTTACGACAAGGAAGTATCGCCTAAAGTTTCGCTTTTTGCAAAGAAATTTGAGAATTTCGGAATATTTTTTGCGGAAAACGCGTACGGATTAGCGGGAGTAGGGGAACGTGTACTGCGCTTCGCCGGTGAAAAGGAAGTTGCGCCGCGCAGCAAACCCGGCCTCGGCGCCAAAAAAAGTGGCGAGCCAGTATTTGATGACATCGTCGTCCAATTGCGCCCCGTGGGCGTGCTTGATGCCGAGTTCATACGACCAAACACCGGTGCGTGGGTCCGCGTCGAGCGTGAATGTAATCTCCACATCGCCAACGCGGCGGCGGTAGCGCTCGCGATCCACGAAACCAAACGGCGAAACGCAACCGAGCGTCAGCGGCTCGTTCCGTGCAACCGTCCACATGTCTTCTACGATGCGCTTGTCGGTAGCTTCCGGCATACAAACAGTCCTCGCCCGTCTTTGTCGTCTTATTGTACCTGCCGCGTCCGTTTTTCCTGTACGGAAATGGGTTTTAGGGTAGAACAATAGAAGAAAATATCGTGCGTCAATCGCCACCGCGCGCACCGAAGGAATAAACCAAATTGTCCGCTGTCGAAACGAATATAAATCGCCGCTCCCTGCTACGGATCGCGCTTGCGTCGCCCGTTTTGCTGACGCCCGCCCTGCGCGCCCTTGCCGCCTCGCCCGCGCAAACCGGCGCCGCCTCTAAAGCGCCCGATGTTGGAACCGGGCCGTTCAGCCTGCCGCCGCTTCCGTACGCGTACAACGCTTTGGAGCCGCATATTGACGCCGTCACCATGCTGTTGCACCACGATAAGCACCACGCAACTTACGTGAAAAATTTAAACGAGGCGGCAAGCAAATCGCCGGAAGTCGCGAAGAAAACGCCGATTGCGCTTATCTCGGATCTCGATTCCGTCCCGGAAGGCGTGCGCCAAACCGTCCGCAACAACGGCGGCGGTCATGTCAATCATACGATGTTCTGGGAAAGCATGAAGCCCGGCGGCGGGGGAGAGCCTGTCGGCCCGCTCGCCGATCGTATCCGCGCGACATTCAGTTCATTTAATGATTTCAAGACCCAGTTCAATGATGCCGGAACCAAGCGGTTCGGGTCCGGCTGGGTATGGCTGGTTCTCGGCAACAGCGGCGATCTCGAAATCAAATCCACCGCGAACCAGGACAATCCCTTGATGAAAGATCAAGGGGGCGTGCAGCCGCTCCTCGGCAACGATGTTTGGGAACATGCCTACTACCTGAAGTACCAAAACCGCCGCGCCGATTATCTTAAAGCGTGGTGGAACACCGTAAACTGGCAAGTGGTAAACGACCGCTTCGTGAAAGCGTCAAAAGCGCCATAGTTAGTGGTTTGGTTTGTGGGTTACGTTTAGTGGTCGCCCTACGCGGGCGGCG